>NZ_JBLWUK010000060.1:0-5226 GCF_048268965.1 Oceanisphaera sp. | reverse complement strand
CCGGAAGCGCTGGACGGATTGATCAAGGCAAAGGATGACGACGAGCTGTTAGCGCTGGCTAAGCAGATCAGGGATAAGCGCATCGAGATCATTGAAGGCTTGATTACTGACAACCTGGAGGCGGCATGAAAGAGCGCCCGATTTTATTCAATGCCGATATGGTCAACGCCATTTTGGCAGGCCGTAAGACGCAGACGCGGCGAGTGGTTAAACCTCAGCCACCATTGTGGATTGAGAGTGATCGCCCTGGCTTTAACGCTTTAACAAGACAATGCCCCTACGGCCAGCCAGGTGATCGGCTGTGGGTGCGTGAGACATGGAGCGGCGAGCATCACATGTCAGGCATCAAGCCTAGTCGTCGCGTTGATTACCCTGACAATACCAATTACATGCCCGCCTTGCCTGCCACTTGGTATTGGGCTGATGGAGAGCCAGGGCTTGGAGACTGGGAGCGTCCGCGCCCATCTATCCATATGCCCCGCTGGGCCTCACGCATCACGTTAGAGATCGTCAGCGTTCGCGTTGAGCGGCTGCTAAGCATCAGTGATGAGGATGCTATAGCCGAAGGCTGCTACACCAACGATGAATATAGCGACATGGCCGGTGAAGCCGATGTATGGCCCTGCCAAATCTGCGACGGCTATCAGGTGCATGAGCAAGGCAGTTTGGCGGGCGCATCTGAGGTTGATTGCCATAGCTGTGACTCACCAAAAAAGCGATTCAATCAGTTATGGCGGTCGATTAATGGCTTTGATAGCTGGGACGCTAACCCATGGGTATGGGTCGTCGAGTTTCGGAGGGTTGAGGCATGAGCACATGGAAAATCACCGGCCCGCCGCGCTTCTTTGAGGGCGTCGGCATGGTCTACCCAGTCACTAAAGGTGGCAGTCGCTTCAATGCTGCCGAGGAAGACGAGCTGAAGGCGCTGCTGGCTGGGTGGATAAGTGTAGAGGATCGAATGCCTGCCAATGGACAGACCGTAATTGTAACGGATGGCGAGAAGACCGGATCGCTTATGCGCCTAAGGCTTAAGTGGTTTGTGTATGGCTCAAATATCCCATGCAGCGACTTAGTCACTCACTGGATGCCGCTCCCAGCACCACCCGCCAACTAAAAAGCCCCTTACGTGCGCGAACACGTTAGGGGCCAGATCAACGTCGAGAAGATCGAATAGGAGAGTAACCAATGAGCAATGCAGTTGCAACAACTCAGGAAGCAAGCCCGCCAGTCGAGGCTCCACGCAACGAAGCCACCGCCATTATTCAGGTGATCGAGCGGGCGGCAATGAATCCCGATGTCGACATCGACAAGATGGAGCGCTTACTGCAAATGCAGGAGCGAATCCTAAACCGTAATGCTGAACAAGAGTTCAACCAGGCAATGGCAAGGGCACAAACAGATATGCGCCCCGTAGTTCGTGACGCTGCAAATGAGCAGACACGCAGCCGCTATGCACGGCTAGAGACTATCGATCGACAGGTGCGCCCTGTCTACACCAACTGCGGCTTCTCTCTTTCATTCGGAACGGATGACTGCCCAATTGAGAGCCATATCCGCATCACTTGTGATGTGTCGCACACTGGCGGGCACACCAAGAACTACAAAGTGGATATGCCGCTAGATATGACCGGAATGAAGGGTAATCAGAACAAAACAGCTACCCATGCTCACGGCTCAACCATGAGTTATGGGCGCCGCTACTTAACCCTTTTGATCTTCAACATTGCGATGGCTCATGAAGATGACGACGGCCAAGCGGCAATTGAGCACCGTTCGGTAACGCCCTTCCAGATGGGGCAAATATCCCAAGTGCTTGGCCAATGCTCTGAAGCGACACAGACATGGTTCGGCGAGACCTTTGGAGCGCCTAGCAACGTGCCTCGCAAGAACTTTGACAAGCTGATGGCGAAGCTCATTAGCGCCCGCGAGAAAAATCAGGAGGCTGGTAATGCAGATCATCAGGGAGCTTGAGCAAAGTGGGTCGCCAAAACCTAGCCGTTACGATTTAAATCAGCATCGACTACAAGAGGTTCTCGAGTATTTCCCTGATAGCGGCCTGTTTGTCTGGCGAGCGCCTACAAAATTCCACCCTCGAATGCTTCACAAGACCGCCGGCGGTATATCTAGCGGCTATGTGATGATTAGGGTTGATGGGCATAAGTATAAAGCGCACCGGCTAGCGTGGCTTTATGTCAACGGAGAGTGGCCGCCATCTGATGTTGATCATATTAATGGCTGCCCTCTCGATAACAGAATATCCAACCTTAGGCTCGCCACTAACGCACAGAATCAGGCTAACAAGACCAGGGCGCTTGGTAAGGATTTACCAAAAGGCGTCAGGAAGCTTCCTAGCGGTCTTTTTCAGTCAAGGATACGTGCTGACGGAGTGGCTATTAGCCTCGGCTCTTATCGTGGGCAAGAGGAAGCCGCTCTAGCCTATGCATATGCAGCACGCCACCACTACAAACAGTTTTCCAGGAGCGCGTAATGCAAATACTCAAATTTGAACAAGGTGATCCTGAGTGGATAGCCGCCCGCATGGGCATTGTCACCATGAGCGAGCTGCAATGCTTGCTGGTCAATGGCAAAGGCCCTGGCGGCTTTGGGACCGGTGCTATCACCTACATGAATCAGCTTATTGGCGAGCGCATCACCGAGGAGCCCGCCGACGCCTTCCAGGGCAATCGCCACACAGAACGAGGGCATTTACTCGAACCCATGGCCCGCGAGCTGTACACCGAGCGCACCGGCAGCGAACTGGAGCAAGTAGGCATCATTCTCAACCATGGCGCCGGTTACTCGCCTGACAGTTTGGTTGGCAATGATGGCCTGACCGAGATCAAGACCAAGCTGCCTAAATATCAGGTCGAGGTGCTGCTGGCAGGAGAGATACCAGCTGAGCACGTCGCCCAATGCCAGGGCGGGCTCTGGGTGAGTGAACGCGAGTGGATCGACTTCATCAGCTACTACCCAGGCATGCCGCTGTTCGTTAAGCGCGCTTACCGCGATGAAGTGATGATTCGCAAGATTAGCCAGCGCGTAAAAGATTTTTACGAGCTTTTGGACGAACGCATGCAGCAAGTAATGGCTGCTTAGGAGAACAGCATGGCCGAAGTAGCCGAGAAAGAATCGACTGATCTAATCACGGTGCCGTCCAAAGAGACGGCACTTGACGTTTTTAAGGGTGAAAAAGGGCTCGATCCCTACCTGCAAACCATCCGGCAGGAGCTTGATGCGTTTCTTGCTAATCCTCCGGGGCTGGATACAGCCAGCGGTCGCAAAGCCTACGCCTCGATGGCCCATAAGATCGCCCGAAGCAAAACGGCTATCGACAATATCGGCAAGGAGCTAGTAGCCGACCTCAAGCAGCTACCCAAAACCATCGACGCCGAACGCAAGCGCTGGCGTGACCAGCTAGACGCGTGGCGTGATGAAGCACGTGGGCCGCTGAATGAATGGGAAGCTGCCGAGGAGACGCGGATTGCTAAGCATAAGACCGGCATCGAGGTAATGCAGCGATTCGCAGAGGAGCTGGATGACGAAGATGCCAGCACCCTGTCGGCGACCATCGCACACGTCGAAGCTATCGAGATCGGCATCGAATGGGAGGAGTTTGAAGCCGAAGCACACCGCGTTAAAGCAGCGAGCCTTGCCACCTTAAAAACAGCTCTTGAGCGTCGCCAGAAATACGAAGCCGAGCAGGCCGAGTTAGAACGCCTACGCCAGGAGGCGGCGGCACGCGAGCAAAAAGAACGAGAAGAGCGCATCGCTCGCGAAGCAGAAGAGCGCGCACGGCGCGAAGCTGAGCAAGCCGCCCAGGCAGAGCGCGAGGCAGCGGCACGGCGGGAGCAGCAAGCCAAAGACGATGCAGAGCGCCGCGAGCGTGAGCATCAAGAGGATATCGCTAAAGCGAAGCGTGACGCAGAGCTTGCCGAGCAGCGAGCTAAAGAGGAGTACGACCGCAAGGAGCGTGAGCGTATCGCTGAGCAGCAACGCCAGGAGCAGGCCAAGCTCGACGCTGAACGACGCCAGCGCGAAGAGGCCGAGCGTCGCCAAGCCGACGTTGAGCATCGCCGACGCATCAATCAAGCAGCCATGCAGGCCATGATCGATGGGGGAATGCCGGAGCAGTGCGCCATGGATGCCATAAAGCTGATAGCCCAAGGCAAGGTGCCCGGCATCACGATCAACTACTAGCCCCTCACGCAGGGGCTTTTTTTGCCGAGGTGAAAAATGATCACGACTATTTCGCTTCCCGAATACTCAGCCTCGCTTGGCGAAGACATTAAAGAGCAAGAGTTTGAATGCAGCGAATGCGACGGCACTGGCGAATGCCCCTGCTGTGAGCGGGATTGCAAAGCGTGCGATGGAACTGGCTCGAAGCTGAAAACGCTATCCGATAGCGAGATCCACGCTATGTATTTCGATGAGGTGATTGAGAGCCTGAAAAAGCTATGTGCCTTTTCCAGTCGTCACGACTTCCTCGCTGAGGCGGGTGACTTCATTAAGCAGAACGGCAGGCCTGATATGCGAAGCGCTTGGCTCAGCGCTAACGATTGTCACGAAGCGCCTTATATCAGTCAGCCAAACATCAACACCGTTCATTGAGCGCTGGAGTTAATCAAATGTGGTTCAAAAACCTACACGTCTACCGCCTGCACGCCGAGCAGGTGGCTGGAATTGAGCAACTAGCCGAACAGATGGCGTGCTATGCCGCCAAGCCGCTAGGCGATGCAGACGCCCGCCGCCTGGGTTGGACGGCACCCGCTGGCCGATTGGGCAATGGCCAGCTTGTTCACGAAATACAGGGTCACCGGCTCCTGTCCGCACTGCGCCAAGAGCGCTTGCTTCCCGCGTCTGTCGTCAAAGAGGAAGTCGAGGAGCAGGTAGCCGACATTGAGTCCAGCGAAGGCCGCAAGGCAACGCGCAAGGAAAAGACAGCGCTTAAAGAGCAGGTCACTGAGCAGCTAATGCCTCGCGCCTTCGTGCGCAGTCAGAAGATTGATCTTTGGTGGGATACGGAGCGGCAACTGATCGGCGTTAATGCTAGCTCACGCGCCAGAGCCGAGGACGTGCTTGATCTGCTTCGTGAAACGTTGGGCAGTTTGAAAGTGACGCCTCTAAGTAGTCAGGTGTTGCCGATTCGAGCAATGACGACGTGGTTGGATGATTTTGCTAGCCGACCCGACGATATGGAGGTGGGTGATAGCGTCGTTCTTAAAGCTA
>NZ_JBLWUK010000059.1:0-5935 GCF_048268965.1 Oceanisphaera sp. | reverse complement strand
CGGGTCGGTGGAGGAGACCCTTTGTCCGACATTTATAGAGCAGAAATAGATCTGCTATTTAATCAGTTTGGTATAAGGTCTTACCCAGTCAATGTTCGCTTTGGTCTTAATCTTAATTTTTCCGTGGGTTCCGTGGATTCCGTGGCGAAGAAATCTTGAGTCTTTAAAGCAAAATTGCGACAAGATCCACATTAGTTTCGAGGTATTACTTAAGTAATCACGCATAACAGGTATGGCTATATAACGCTCTGGAGCCAACACTGCTGGGCCATATGCCCTAATAACTCCACATCAGTGACGCGGGACTACTTAAAATCATCCTGCTAACGCAGGACCTGCAGCTAAAGCGCAGGACTACAGGGTGCTGTGTATTGGGGTTCTGCCGTCATTCTCGCGAGGGTGACGAAAAAGGTAAACTAACGCCTGAATCCACACCTGCTATGCCGAACTGCTTAATACCGGCTCTGTTTGCTCACTGGCATAAAACTGCCATAAAAAGGCCACCAAACTGTCATCTGGCTCGCCTAGCATCGGTTTCCAACCTGACTGATGTCTTGAGGAGTGAAACCGATGAAGAGCATACTGAAAATCTCGAGTCTACTGACCCTGAGCTTAAGCGCACCGGCCGTGCTGGCCGCCGATATAACAGAGCTGGAAAAAAAGGCGCGTGCCGAAGGCAAAATATACAGTGTTGGTATGCCTGACAGCTGGGCCAACTGGAAAGACACCTGGCAGGATCTGAGCGAGCAATACGGTCTGGTACATCAAGACACCGACATGAGCTCGGCGCAGGAAATCGCCAAGTTTGCCGCAGAAAAAGACAATGCCACCGCCGATATGGGCGACGTTGGCGCCGCATTTGGCCCTATTGCCGTTCGCCAGGGCGTCACTCAAGCCTACAAACCCACCACCTGGGAGCACATCCCCGACTGGGCCAAAGACCAGGACGGCCACTGGATGCTGGGCTATACCGGCACCATAGCGTTTATCGTTAACAACGAATTGATCCACAAGGCACCCACCTCCTGGCAAGACTTGCTGGAGGGTGACTATCAGGTGACCGTCGGGGATGTGGGGGTGGCCGCACAGGCCAACAGCGCCATCCTGGCGGCGGCATTTGCTCAGGGTGGTAATGAGTCCAACATCAAGCCGGCCCTGGACTTGTTTGCCGAACTGGCCAAACAAGGCCGTCTGTCGCCCATCGACCCCAATATCGCCAATCTGGAAAAAGGGGAAGTGGAAATGGCCATATTGTGGGATTTCAACGCCCTTAATTATCGGGATCAAATTGACCGCAGCCGCTTTACCGTGGTGATCCCTAGTGACGGCTCGCTGATTTCCGGCTATGCCACCATTATCAACAAATACGCCAAAAACCCGAACGCCGCCAAGCTGGCTCGTGAATATATATTAAGTGATGCAGGTCAGATAAACCTGGCTCGTGGCTATGCCCGCCCGATTCGCAGCAACATAACCCTACCCGCCGATGTACAGGAAAAACTGCTGCCCCAGGAAATGTATGCCGTGGCACGCCCTGTTGCCGACCATGACGCCTGGGAGAAGAGCACCCGTACCTTGTCGCGCCAATGGCAGTCCGCCGTCCTGATCCACCAGCAGAGGTAAACATGAACAAGGTCATACTGGTCGTTATCGACGGCCTGGCCTACGAAGTAGCCCGTGACTGCATGGGCTATCTTCAGGGCCTGGGCGAAGCCGCTCAACTCACTAGCTATAAAATGCAATGTGAGCTGCCGGCGGTATCTCGCCCACTTTATGAATGCATACTTACCGGCACCCGACCGGTAGACAGCGGCATTTTGAATAATGGCATGGTTCGCCTTAGCACTCAGAAGAGTCTGTTCTCACTGGCTCGGGGGGCGGGGCTCACCACGGCGGCGGCAGCTTATCACTGGGTCAGTGAGCTGTATAACCGGGCACCCTATCAGCCGGTACGGGATCGTTTCACTCAAGACCCGGAACTGCCTATCCAGTACGGCATGTTTTACTCCCAGGACCATTACCCGGACTGTCACCTGTTGCAAGATGCCGAGATCCTCAGAAACCGCTTCGACCCGGACTTGCTGCTGATCCATCCCATGAACACGGACGACGCCGGACACAAGTTCGGGCTGGACTCGCGCCAGTATCGCAACAGTGCCCGGCGCTTCGATCTGCTATTGGCCAACTACCTTCCGCTTTGGCTCACGCAGGGCTATCAGGTACTCATTACCAGCGATCACGGCATGAACCGGGATCACAGCCATAGCGGCATTTTGCCAGAAGAGCGGGAAATACCGCTGTTGGTTGCAGGAGACGCCTTCAGCCATGATCGCCATGCCCACCCGCAACAAATCGAGCTGTGCGGCACTATCGCCAGCCTGCTGGGGGTGACTCACGATAAACCCATGTGCAACGAGTTATTGAAATGAGTGAATCACTGACCGCCCGTTTCCCCCCTCATACCCGCCTACCCGAAGAGCGAACATCACACCATCACCTGGAGGATGTTTCGTCTGTTGCCGCCAAACCCGGCGTCTGGCGGCGGGCGTTACCCTTGCTGTGGCTGCTGCCCTTCGCATTGATTTTTTCCCTGTTTCAACTGGCCCCCATTCTTTGGGTGCTGATCAACGCCTTTCAGGTGGAGGGCAACTGGAGCCTGGGCAACTTTAAAGAGATTATCGACTCGCCCTTTTATCTGCAGTCTTTCTCTAACAGCATTGATTTGGCACTCTGGTCCAGTCTGCTGGGCTTGTTGATTGCCCTGGCAGGAACGGCAGCCTTGCGCCAGGTGCCGGGAAAGTTACAAGACATGGTCGTGGCCTTCACCACCATGGCCAGCAACTTTTCCGGGGTGCCACTGGCGTTTGCCTTTATCGTGCTGCTGGGTATGAACGGTGCCCTGACCCTGTTGCTGCAGCAAGCCGGACTGGTCGACGGTTTTAATCTGTATTCTCGCAGCGGGCTCATCATTCTTTATACCTACTTTCAAATCCCGCTGGCCATCCTGTTGCTCTATCCGGCGTTCGACGGTCTGCAAAAAGACTGGCGAGACGCCGCCGCACTGCTCGGCGCCAGCCCCTGGCAATATGGGTTGCGGGTGGTGTTACCCGTTCTCACCCCGGCCTTGCTGGGTACCTTTATCATACTGCTGGCCAATGCCCTGGGCGCCTATGCCAGTACCTTTGCCCTGATGACCAGCAACTACAACCTGGTCACCATACAAATATCCGCCCTGGTCGCCGGTGATATTTTTCTGGAGCCGCAACTGGCCGCCGCACTCTCTTTGTTGCTGATGGCGATCCTCTTGCTGGTCACCGGTATCAATCAGTGGATCATTAGCCGGAGTCGTTATGAATAAGTCCGAGAAGGCCCCCCTGCTGGCCCGCTTAACGGTCAACGGACTGCTGATACTGCTGTCCGCACCCATTATGATCACCCTGGTGTACTCCTTGTCCGCGCAATGGGGGGCCCACATTCTGCCTCGTGGTTTTACCCTGGACTGGTATATCTCGCTGTGGTCCGACAGCCGCTTTCTGGCCGCCTTTGCCCGCTCACTGCTGGTGTGTCTGGCCGCCTTGCTGCTCAGCCTGATGCTGATACTGCCGACGCTGTTCGTGGTGTTTTATTATTTTCCGCGACTGAATGGGCTGATGAACCTGCTGATATTGCTGCCGTTTGCAGTCCCTCCCGTGGTGTCCTCGGTCGGCCTGTTACAGCTGTATGCCGGCGGCCCCCTGCCCTTGCTCGGTGGCCCCTGGATTTTGATTTTCTGCTATTTCACCATCAGCCTGCCCTTTATGTACCGGGCGCTGGCCAATAATCTGGAGGCCATTCCGTTGCCGGACCTGATCGACGCGGCGCACCTGCTGGGAGCCAGCACTGTGTTTGCCTTTTTGCGGGTGGTATTACCCAATATCCGCAATGGCCTGCTGGCCGCGCTGTTTTTGTCCTTCTCCTTCCTGTTCGGCGAATTTGTGTTTGCCAATATGTTGGTCGGCACCCGTTTCGAAACCCTGCAAGTGTATCTGTACAGCCAACGCACCAACAGTGGTCACTTTACCAGCGCCATGGTGATGTCTTATTTTCTTTTTATCGGCGTCGCGACCTGGTTCGCCCTGCGCCTGCAAACCCGGAGCCGCTAATGCATTATCTGGAAGTCGCCAACCTGAGCAAATCGTTCACCGACACCCCCGTGTTCAAAAACATCAGTTTCGATATCAGCAAGGGAGAGTTTGTTACCCTGCTGGGCCCCTCGGGCTGCGGAAAGTCGACGCTGTTACGCAGCATAGCCGGGCTGACTACACCGGATGGCGGGCAAATTCGGGTCGCCGGTGAAGACATTACCTGGCTCAAACCGCAAAAACGGGGCATCGGCATGGTCTTTCAAAGCTATGCGCTGTTTCCCAATCTGACCGTCGCCGGCAATATTGCCTTTGGTCTGGCACGGCAACGAATAAACAAACAAGAGATCGTCCGCCGCGTTGGCGAAGTGATTGAGCTGGTCGGCCTGAACGGCCGCGAGCATTATCATCCAGCCAAACTCTCCGGTGGTCAGCGCCAGCGCGTCGCCCTGGCCCGCGCCCTGGTGGTACGGCCGCGCATTCTGTTGCTCGACGAGCCCCTGTCGGCCCTCGATGCCCCGATTCGCAAGCACCTGCGCGAACAAATCCGCACCATACAACAACAACTCAACCTGACCACAGTGTTTGTCACTCATGATCAGGAAGAAGCCCTGACCCTGTCGGATCGCGTGTTTGTGATGAATAAAGGCCAGATAGTTCAGGCCGATACTGCCGAGGCCGTCTACACTCGCCCCGCCAACGACTTTGTCGCGGGTTTTATCGGCAACTATAATCTGCTCTCTCCCGAGCAAGCTTATCTGTTGCTGGGGATGACCATTCGCGGCAGACTGGCCCTGCGCCCCGAGTCCATCTATATTCGTGAATTGGGTCGAGACTATGGCCCGGCCATGACGGCCCCCATACCGGCCAGGGTCCGCCACCATCAACTGCTGGGCAACGTGATCCGCTACCAGGTGGAGGCCGCAGGTTGCCTGTTGACGGTGGATAGCCTGAATCGGGGGGCCCGGGCACTGTTACCGGTCGACAGCACGCTGGAACTGCTCTTCGACCGCACCGAACTAAAGGAGGTTGCTTGATGAAACTGGCTATTTTCGACTTGGATGAAACCCTGATTGCCGGTGACTCTGCCAGCTTGTGGCTGGAGTTTATGGTGCAACACAAGCTGGCCAGCGCCGAGATCCTGTTACAGGAACAAAACCTGATGAGCGCCTATTATCAGGGCCGCATGGACATGAGCGCCTACATGGCGCTGACGCTGGCCCCGATTCGTTATTGGCAACCCCAGGATCTTGCCCCGCTGGTGGACAAGTTTGTGCAACAAGACATACTGCCTATCGTGTATCCCGACGCGCGCGACCGGCTACATTGGCATCAGGCTCAAGGGCACACAGTGGTGATTATTTCTGCGACCGGTGAACATCTGGTCAAACCCATCGCGCGTATGCTGGGCGTTGAACATGCCATTGGCATCATGCTCGACAGCTGTGAGGGGGTGTATAACGGCCGTACCCGGGGCGTTTACAGCTATCAGGAAGGCAAGCTCACTCGTTTGCAAGACTGGCTGCACCAGCAGCAGCTCAACCCGGAGTTGAGCTATGCCTATAGCGACTCCCTCAATGATCTGCCCTTGCTGGAATACGCAGACCGACCCGCCGTGGTGAACGGTGATCAACATTTACGACTTATTGCCCAACAACGAGGCTGGGAGCTACTTGACTGGTAATACCAATCGGACTAAAGATGTGATCTAATAGGCCCACTCTGATCTTACTGGATCCAGCATGTCCGACTCAGTTGATTTTTTGGCCTTGGCCAAGGCAGAAACCAACGCCAGGAAACGCATACGACTCCTG
>NZ_JBLWUK010000058.1:0-6277 GCF_048268965.1 Oceanisphaera sp. | reverse complement strand
ATTTCCCGAGCCCCCAAGGATGGGTTTATGGCGTGTCGTGGGAGGTGACTGTGGTGCCTCTGGTATTCAGGTTCAAAAGTGATCAAATCTTTACTGTAATTGGTATTACTCTTTTACTCCTCACTCCTAACAAGTCAGGCGTATTGCTCCTGAGGCTGTGTCTGAGCGGTGGGCTGAGGGTTGAACCAGGCCAGTGAGTCGGCCAGAGCCGCGACCTCACCGATCACCATCAAGGATGGGCTGACTACCTGCTCGGCCAGGTCGCCCAGTTCGCTCAGCGAGCCTCTGACCACGCGCTGCCGGGGCGTGGTGCCCCGCTCAATCAGCGCCACTGGCGTACTGGCCGCCAAACCGTGCTCGATTAACCGTTGCTGAATATGCCCGGAGCGCATCAGGCCCATATAAATGACCAGGGTCTGCCGACTTTGTGCCAGTGATGCCCAGTCAGGCTCTTTGCCATCCTGCTTGCAGTGTCCGGTAATAAACACCGCACTTTGCGCGTGATCACGGTGCGTGAGCGGTATGCCCGCATAGGCAGTCGCACCGGCGGCAGCGGTAATGCCCGGCACCACCTGATAGCGAATGCCGGCCGCTTTCAAGACTTGCAGCTCTTCGGCACCCCGACCAAACATGAAGGGATCTCCCCCTTTCAGCCGTACCACTCGCTTGCCGGTTTGCGCCTGTTCCACCAGTAACTGATTGATTTGATCTTGGGGTACGCTGTGATGACCCGCTTTTTTTCCTACCGAAATCAGCTCGGCCTCGGGGCGGATCAGCGCCAGTATTTCTTCAGACACCAGTTGATCGAATAATACCACCTCGGCTTTCTGCAGTTCATTGAGTGCCTTGATGGTCAATAAGTCCGGATCACCCGGGCCTGCGCCGACCAGAATGACTTCGCCGACCTGGGGTGTCAGCATCTCTTGCTGCATTTCCTGCTCTAGCCAGAGCTCGGCGGCTGCAAGGTTGCCCTGCTTCAAGAAAGCATTCAGGGTGGTATCGTCCTGAGTCCGGGCCCAGAACCGGCGTCGGGCATCGCTGCTGCTCAGGGAGCGCTTCACCTTATGCCGCAACTTACCCGCAACCTGACTCAGTTGGCCCCAATGCTTGGGCAAAATCGCGTCCAGGCGCGCGCGTAACAAGCGTGCCAACCAGGGTGCATCACCGCCGGTGCTGAAAGCCACCTGCAGCGGGAAGCGATCCACAATAGAAGGAAAGATCACCGCCGAGCGTTTACTGTCATCGGCCTTGTTCACCAGTAAGCCGCGTAGGTTGGCTGCTTGATAAACCCGGGCATTCACCTCGGTATTATCGGTCGCCGCCACCACCAGAAACTGCTCGTCCAGGTAGTAATCGTTGTAGACATCATTCTGCCAAATAAACTGCGACTGTAATGCCTGCAACTCGGCACAGAGTTCGGGGGCAACCAGGGTCAGACGAGCACCACGTGCCAGCAATATCCGAGCCTTGCGCGCCGCGACCGCACCTCCCCCCACAACCAGGCAAGGGCGGTGTTTGATTTTAATAAACAGGGGCAGGTGTTCCATGGTCAATTCCACTTATATAGTAAAGTCATTTCACTATAGGGGAGGAACCGTATACCTCAAAAGAATGAAAAACACTTTTTTATTACTTAAAGGAATATGAGTGCAGAGGCCGGCAGGCTGATATTCTCTCTGCACCAGGGATCAGGAGCCACAGGGTTCAAATACCACTGCCGTCGGCTTCCTGTGAATCATGCAGGCCGCATTCGCGCTTCATACCAAAGAAACGGGTGTCGGCCTCGCTCATGCCGGGTTCCCACTTGGCCGTCGTTTGTACGTCTCCCACAGACACATAGCCCTGCTCCCACAAAGGGTGATAGGGCAGATCGAACTGCTTGAGATAATAATGTACGTCTTTATTGCTCCAGTCGATAATCGGCAGAAACTTGAAGCGTCCCCCTTGCAGGCCAAGCACCTCGAGTTTGTCCCGGGTTTCAGACTGGCTGCGACGGAGTCCCGAAAACCAGGTACTGGCCTGCAGATCACGCAGCGCCCGCTGCATGGGCTCAACCTTGTTGAGCTGATTATAGCGGCTGATGCCTTCTACACCCTGCTCCCATAGCTTGCCGTAGCGCGCCTCTTGCCAGGCAGCAGAGCGGCTGGCCTGGTAGACCTTGAGATTAAGCCCCAGCCGTTCGGTCAACTCATCGATAAAGCGATAGGTCTCGGGGAACAAGTAGCCGGTGTCGGTCAGTATCACCGGTATGTCGGCTTTTTCCCGGGTGACCAGATGCAGCATCACCGCCGCCTGAATGCCGAAGCTGGACGACAGCACCGGGACGCCAGGCAAGTGCTCCAGCGCCCAGCGCACCCGTTCGGGTGCACTCATGGCGTTCAGCTCCTGATTAAGCGGTGCCAAAACCTGCGCCTGCTCGGCCCGTGTCAGACTGCTCAAATCGGTCAAGCTGGGTAACAGGCTATACGGCATAAAAGTCCCTCGCTGAATCAATGACAGGGGCTATGATGCCGGCACGGATCACAAAATCCCCAAAACCCTCACCACTATTACGCTCGGCAGCCCAACGACCAATCAGCTCGTCGAGTTCCTGCATGATCTGGGTATCGGTAATGTTTTCTTTATACATGCGTGGAATACGCGTGCCTTCGCGGTTGCCGCCCAGGTGCAGGTTGTAGCGACCCGGCGCCTTGCCCACCAGCCCCACTTCCGCCAGCATGGCGCGACCGCAGCCGTTGGGGCAACCGGTCACCCGGAAGATGATGTTGTCATCTACCTTATGCTTGGCGAGAAAGCCTTCCAGCTCGGTCACATAGGCCGGCAACACCCGTTCCGATTCGGCCATGGCCAGCGGGCAGGTGGGGAGTGCGACACAGGCCATGGAGCTTTTACGCTGCTCGGATACCGTGTCTTCCAGCAGGCCGTACTGGCGCGCCAGTTGCTCTATTTGTGCCTTATCGCTGGCAGGCACGCCGGCGATAATCAGGTTCTGGTTGGCAGTCAGGCGGAAGTCCCCCTGATGTATTTTGGCAATTTCACGCATGCCGGTTTTCAATGGCCTGCCCGGATAATCCAGAATTCGACCATTCTCGATAAACAGGGTTAAATGCTGTTTACCGTCTATGCCCTCTACCCAACCGAAGCGATCGCCACGGCTGGTAAATTCATAAGGTCGAACCTCGGCAAAGGCGATACCGGCGCGCTTTTCTACTTCAGTTTTGAATACTTCTACGCCCACTCGCTCCAGGGTGTATTTGGTTTTGGCGTTTTTCCGCTCCACCCGGTTACCCATGTCGCGCTGTGTAGTCACCACAGCTTCGGCAATGGCAATGGTGTGCGATAGCGGAATAAAACCGAAATCCGTGGCCTTGCGTGGATAGGTGGCGGTATCGCCATGGGTCATGGCCAGCCCGCCGCCCACCAGCACGTTAAAACCGATTAACTCGCCGGCTTCGGCTATGGCCACAAAGGTTAAATCGTTGGCGTGTACATCCACATCGTTATGGGGAGGCACCACCACCGCGGTCTTGAATTTACGCGGCAGATAAGTCGCGCCCAGAATCGGCTCTTCATCCGGGGTATCCAAACGCTCGCCATCGAGCCAGATTTCCAGATAAGCCCGGGTTTTAGGCAGCAGATGCTCGGAAATTTTCTTGGCCCACTCGTAAGTCTCCTGATGTAACTCAGACTCAACCGGGTTACTGGTGCACAGGACGTTACGGTTGACGTCACCGGCGGTGGCAATAGAGTCGATGCCGGTGCTGTTCAGGGTCTGGTGCATGTGCTTGATGTCACGCTTGAGCACCCCGTGAAACTGAAACGTTTGACGAGTGGTCAGGCGAATGCTGCCATAAATACTGCTTTCTTCGGCAAACTTGTCAATCACCAGCCACTGTTCGGGTTTGATGATGCCCCCGGGCAAACGGGCACGCAGCATGACGTTATGCAGCGGCTCCAGCTTTTGTGCGGTACGCTCGTTGCGAATATCACGGTCATCTTGCTGATACATGCCGTGCACGCGGATCAGCTGAAAATTATCGCCGGTAAAGCCACCGGTCAGCTCATCCTGCAGGTCTTGTTCTATGGTGCCGCGCAGAAAGTTACTTTCGCCCTTCATGCGTTCGTTATCGGACAACTTTTGCTTGCTCATTAGTACACATCCCTTTGGTAACGCTTGGCGCTGCGCAGCGCATCTACATAATCTTCCGCTTGTTCGCGGCTCTTGTTGCCGTGCTCGGCCACCAGCTCAATCAGTGCCTGATGCACGTCTTTGGCCATCTTGTTGGCATCGCCACAGACATAGAAATGGGCCCCCTGCTCCAGCCAGGCGTACACCTCGGCACCTTGCTCGCGCAGCTTGTGTTGCACATAGACTTTTTCTTGCTGGTCACGGCTGAAGGCCAGTGAAATCTTGCTCAATAAACCGGACTTCACATAACGCTGCCATTCCAGCTGATACAGGAAATCCTGCGTGAAGTGCGGGTTACCAAAGAACAACCAGTTCTGGCCGCCGGCATCCCGGGCCTCCCGCTCCTGCATGAAGGCTCGAAACGGCGCTATGCCGGTCCCTGGGCCCACCATGATCACCGGAGTATCATCATTGGCCGGCAGGCGGAAGTTGTCGTTATGCTCCACGAATACCCGCACCTGACCGCCTTCTTCCAGGCGGTCGGCCAGGTAGGAAGAAGCGCCGCCGCTGCGTGGTTCGCCATCTTGCTCGTAACGTACCACCCCTACGGTGAGATGCACTTCTTCTTCCACTTCGGCCTGAGCCGAGGCAATAGAGTATAAACGTGGCGTTAAGCGGCGCAGGCTGGCCTGTAGCTGCTCGGCGGTAAGTGCGCCTTGCTGTTCCCGTGCAATATCCAGGATCTGGTGGTTGGCGCAGTACTCACGCAAAGCCGCCTTGTCGTCCCCCAGGGCACGCAGCCTGGGGGCATCGGTCAGTTCGGCATAAGACTGCACGAAGCTGGCGTAACCCTGGGTTAACTCATAATGATGGATCAGGGCGTCACGAATCGATATCGCCTGTTCATCCACGATCACTTCGCTGGTCCCATCCACGCCTGTCTGTGCCAACAGGGCATCGACCAGCTGTTCGTCATTACTGAACCAGATGCCCAGGGCATCGCCCGGCTGATACGTCAGATCCGAGCCTTCCAGTGAAATCTCGAAGTGGCGTACGTCGCGATCAGAGTCACGGCCGGTGATCGCCTGGTTGGTCAGCAGCTCGGCGGTAAAGGGGTGCTTCTTGTTGTAGAGGCTGGTTGCGCCTTGAGTCAGGCTGATGACAGGCGCGACATCATTGGCGGCATCGGACTTCAGTGCCTCTTTAACCAGGGCGACGGCTTCTTCACTCCAGTGTTCACAGACCGCATCGTAGTCGACATCCGCATCCAGGCGGCCCAACAGGGGAGTGGCGCCGGCCTTGCTCAAATAAGCATCAAAGTCTTTGCCGGTCTGGCAATAAAACTCATAAGAGGAATCTCCCAGGCCAATCACGCCATAATGCAGGCCATCGAGCTTACCGGCCTTGCCGGCTTTCAGTTGTTTATGAAACTCGATGGCGTCATCGGGGGCCTCACCCTCACCATTGGTACTGGCGACAAACAGCACATGGGTTTCTTTTTTAAGCTGCTTGACCTTGTAGTCGGCCGCATTGTACAGCGCCACCGCCACGCCATTGGCACTGGCTTTGGCCTGCAAGGCCTCGGCAACGCCTTTGGCATTACCGGTTTGCGAAGCATAAATAATCGTCAGCTTGCCCGCGGGCTGGGCATTCGCCACCGGCGTCGGTGCGGCAACGCCACCCGGCTGCTGGCTAATGCCGTAAAAATAACCGCTTACCCAGGCCAGCTGAGTCGCACTTAACTCGGCTGCCACCTGAGTAAGCTTATGGACTTGATGTTCGTTCAGCGGGCTGGCAGACGCCGCGAGTTCTTTTAACAGCATGACATTCACTTCCACTAATCCAGATGCATACAGCTTAAGCGAGGTTGCGAACAACAATAAAGAATAAGAAACGATTATTTATTCTTTATTGCTATATGCATGGAAGGTGAAGCGTGAGGTGGAAGGGGATCAAACATCGAATCTGCAGTTGTGGATTTGGCTCCCCACAATTTATACCAATTACAGTAAAGATTTGATCACCTTTGAACCTGAATACCAGAGGCAACACAGTCACCTCCCACGACACACCATAAACTCATCCCTGAGGGCTCGGGAAATGCCATCCCTGTATATGGACTCCTCCTAGATGACAACCTTTTTGAGC
>NZ_JBLWUK010000057.1:0-6347 GCF_048268965.1 Oceanisphaera sp. | reverse complement strand
CCATCTAATTTCGCAATGGCGAGCCGCGTTGCAGCATCAGATGATCGACGAACGGCGGCAATGCACCGCTCACGTTGAGCTATTCGGTGCGCCAGCTACCCTCGCGCGTCACCTCTACGAGCTCCTGAAAACACAGAGCCACTCGACCAACTCGCGCCCGATCTCTAACGTTCGTATCGGACCAGTTTAACGGAATAACAAAATGAAAATATCTGAGCTACCTGCCACATGTTTTAGAATGGGCCAACTTGCGCTCGAGAATGGCTCTGTGCACCTGACGCTGAACGAGTTCGCAGACCAACCTGGTATCTGGATGTTAGTTGTCGACGGCGAAATTGCGCGCTTTACAGGCGCTGATACGCGAACCATGCGCCAATCTGCAAATTGGTGGCAACGGTCGGGAAACAGCGACCGCCACAACCATTTTTTTGACATACTGCACCGCGCCTTGGAGGCTGGACAAGCTGTTGAGCTGTTTGGCTGTCAACCGGACGGGGGAAGTTTTGTTGCTTTAGCGCGAGATTGGCGAGGAATGTTCAGCTATGCGTGGAAGTGACGAGAAAAGACTCGTTACTCCGATCCGTTAGCCACCTTAAATGCGGTAAAATCGACGATGGGCCGGATCGGTGAAGCTGCGGCTCGGCATATGCTTCGCTGAACGACAGCTGCTCAAGGCCGGGCGTGTCGATCTTAAGAAATGGCCCGCTGATACCCTCAGCTGAGATATCTTACAGAGCCTCGAACCAAGGGCAGCGCGCTTCAGGAACCACAAGCTCTATGTCGTCGTCAATGTCCGCGAAGAGATCGATGGCCGATGCTACCAGTTGACGGCCGGTCGTGAAGCGTCGGAAGCGTCCTTCGCACCAGACCTTGCGCCGCGCCGCGTCAACGGTCGGATTTGGGGCGAAGACGCTCGAAAAGAGCAACGTGACGATGAACCGCGGGACCGCTGGCACCGCCGATTGCCAAAGTGGCGCGCGAAGGAATGTCGCTTTATCGGATCCCCAAAAACAACGTAATATCTGCTTCGGTCCGAGCAAGCTAAGCAGAGCGCATTCACCCCCCATACAAGCGCAGGAGCACCCCTCACAGCCCCTCAACGACTCAGGCCCCCCCCCAGCTCAGATTGCCCAAGTAGCGCCCAGAGTCCGTAAAATAGCCGGACACCGAGACATTTTACGAGAGTCGATCGCGCCCGCAGTCCTGAGCGACCCCACCGTGCATGACGGGGCGATTGCTGCTGCGAGTGACGAGAATTTGCCTTTAGTCTCACGGCGATAGCACACTGGAAACGACGTCTCATTCCGCAAGACAAGGCACCGCAATGGCAGTATGAGCCTGCCGAAGAATACGGAGCCGGCGATGATTCATTTTGTGGACCTACCATTTGCAAAGACCCCGCTGCGTCTGGCAGCCGTCGAGTTTCATGAAAAGCCGCTTAGGGCAAAGCAGACCCGCCTTGTCGGTCGCTCGGTCCTTCAACCGGATCTCGACCTTAATAAATTCAACTTCAAAGCGGTAATTGACTGGATTGAGATCGTCGTGCAGCTCGGAAAGGTCACCCAGTTTCAATACGTCCAAAGGAAGATTGAAGACGAGCTAGGGCAGAAGTGCTTCATCAAGGCGATCGGGGCCGGAGCAGGCAACACGGCACATATGTTTTCGATCAGACTCCAAGAGCCAAAATCTGTCGCGTTCGTGCTCGAGGTTGAACGGCTCCTTGATGTCAGCTTTGGCATCGCGGCTCCAACAACGATCAACGCGGTTGAGATCAGTGTCGACGCGTATCCGAAGGTGCCCAGCGATCGTGCGCGCGGGCATCTACTGGGCGTCATGCAGCGGACAATCTTTAGCCGCGAGGATCTTTATACGAACCAGATTGCTCGCCCTCGGCTCGCTTGGGACAATAGCAGCCCAAAGTATATCCAGCCGCACCGTATGCACGCCTACAACGAGCGCCACTACACCGCACCGAAGCTCGATGCGACGATGTATCTAGGCGCAGAGGCAGATGATGTGATGCTGCGGCTTATGGACAAGATCATCGACACACAGAACAAAGCCATTGGCACGGCGGTAGCATTGGAGCCGGAGAAGCAACGCGTTCGGATCGAGGTAACATTGCAAGGAAGTGGCTTAAAGCGGATCGGCGTCGCAACACTGGCAGATATGAAGGCAATGAGCTTCACGCGGCTACAGGGGGAGTTTTTTACTTTTAGGCTTTTCACAACGCCTCCTCGGAACCAAATGCTATCACAGACGAAAAGCGGCGCCCGCTACGAGGATAAGATCAACCGAGAGATTTTTCTAAAAGCCGGAGTAGCCGGCCTTCTCTTCAAAGATCATGTTCGTAAAGGTTGGCGCGAAACCGCAAAACCACTGGCGTTGCTTAATCTAAGAAACCGAGGAAGGCGTCTAAAAGTTCTGCCGGAAGGGGTAACCGTCGCAGATCAGCTGATCGCATACGCAGATCTGAATGAACGGGTGACGAGGGCACTGCGTGATCTGGAGAACCGAGAGCGGCGCGCGCTCAAATCTTCAGGGATATGAGGAGCTGTCTTTGTGTGGAGGGGGATCCCTAAAAGGGAAGAAAGCGTTCACCTATCAGTTATTAGGACACCCGCTGCGCGTTCTGACATTCGGCCCAAGCAAATAACGCACTGGAGCAAGGGCGAGAACGTGGCAGCCGCGGGAAAGATGATCAGAAAATCGAAAAGTTTGCTCGATGCGAACTCGCTCAAGAGTGGAAGGTGCCGGCAACATTTTACGAGCGAACGGACTGGCACATGCCGACCAGACCTCCACCCTTTCGTTTGACCGATAGCGAGGCCCCAGCACTCAGGACGAGGGGGAAATCGATCCGTAGACTCATCCTGGCGCGCGCTGAGTCGCGTCCACCTCCAAATATATAGAGCACTAGCGGCCGAACCCATAAGCGCGCCCAGAAGCGCTTAGAACGAGCCTGCATGCATCCATCGGCCGAAAGCCCAATCCATCGCGGGCAGGTATTACCTAAATAGCCAAGCAGCCATAGAGCTAAATGCGGATTTGCTGCGGACCGCCATTGGAACCGCCAAGAGCCGTCGAACTGCCCATACGAAACGAATGCGTCGCGGACAGTGCCTTTTCTTGCGATGATTGCTTCGATTGATTGATGCCCGTTTTCGTTTCACTGCGCTCTCGGCACGAGCACTTCGCCCCAGAAAATCCCGAAATCGGATCAAAAATGGAACATTTTGTCTCATCGCGCGGGGCCGAAATCTCGGAATACCCAATAAAATAAGGCCAATTCTCGGAACGATTTTGAGCACTTCTCCCCTGGAGGGAACATTTACGCAGCAGTTTCGCGCTTTTTTGCACCCGAAATGTTACGTTTTCGGGCAACAATTTACCGTTTTTGGCCAATTATGTTACGTTTAACTTTCCGAGTATTTTTGTCGGAAAGCATCCTCTGCACCTAACCCGGAAGGTTGAGCCGCCCCCGATCTGCGGCGCCAGAACGCGTCCCCATCATGCGGTCAGATTTTCTCTAGGACTTCGCTCATGCGAACCGAACGCTCAGAGCTTTCGATTGCACTTGATGAGAGCATAAGACGCTTGGGAGAGGCATTGCTTTAAACCCGTAACGGGCAAAGCCAAGGCCAACTCTCAGAGGCAGGAACGCTACTCCTCGTGCTCAAGCGGACCACCGTGCAGAGCGAGGATCTCTTGCTCAAGCTCCGGCGCCATTGCCATCCCGCCGAGACAGTTTCGCAGCCATTTCACATCGCGGATACGATCGACCGCCGCGGTATAGGCCTTGCGTGCGCTGTCGCCATACGCATCCTCAACGATCGCCCAGGCCGCATCAGGTATTGGCCCCCAGCGCGATATCATCATGGAAAGATCAAGCATGTCGCGGCTAAGCACCGCCGTGTCTCGCCAACGATCAGCATTCGCGAGCAGCTTTTCGGCATACATGCACTCGCGGTTCAAAACCGGCACGCCGAAGCGATCATCCATCTCGCCGGAGAGCTCAATGCGTGCCTCTCGGACAATCTCGAATTTGATCGCGGTATCACCAATGCCGAGCATGGTTCGAATACCATATTGATCTGTCCTGACATCGCGGAGCGTTTTGACCTCAGCCCCAGGCAACAGGATGCCCCCGAGATCGGACCGCCCCCAAAGCGCCTGTCTAAGCTTGCGGTATCCCGATTGCGAAGCACAGAGAAAGTCGATGTCAACGCTCTCGCGATATTCATCAAGCGCCAACACGATCGCCGTGCCGCCGCCAAAATAGCATTCAGCGCCCGAAAGGAGCGCACCATCGAGGCACCGCAGAACGGCAAGGATGTCATTGTGATGTGAACGGCGGAACATGCGCGCCGCCATCAAGCGACCAACAGATGACCGTTGCCATACTTCGCAACAAGCATGTCGAGGAGGGCTTGCTCATCGGGTGTAATCTCGTCCTGCTGAACAAACCGCCAGTTCCGCTCGTAGAGCGCAAGCGCGACTTCACCGTCCACGACGGCATCGCCAGGACGATTCCAGCATAGCTGGCGCAGCTGCGGATAATTTTTCACTACGACGTTCATGTGATCCTTGGATGGTTGACCATCATCCTTGCTACCCAAACATAGGTTGCACCGCGCAATTTGCAAAGCCATTCTGGCACATAACACTCAAAGCAGCGTTAATCGCGCGGATTCAAAGAGCACTTGGACCCGGAAGGTTGCGGCATCCCCGCTCTGCGGCGCCAGAACGCATCCCCATCGACCTCACACAGTTTCTCTAGGACTTCGACCTGATTTTTACCGCAATGAAAGTCCCACCCGACTGCGCGCGCAAGACGCGGTAAGTAAGTGATATCAACAACATGAGATATCACACCGATGAGCACACCGTTCCACAACACACCCGCCGCGCAGCTGATCGCGGACCGGATACAAGCCCTCTCGCATCGCAAGACTCAAGGCGAGATTGCGTCCGAAGCGGGCTTTGCCAATGCCAATATGATGACCTTCCTCAAGAACGGCCGCAACAAGGTCCCGCTTGACCGAGTGCCCGCGCTCGCGAAGGCGCTGGAGGTCGATCCGGCTTATCTGATGCGGCTAACCATCGAGCAAGCGGTTGGCGTCACCGCAGCGCAGGCAGTCGTCGAGATCTTCGGCACGCCGGCGACCGAGAATGAGCGCGGTTGGCTGATGGAGCTGCGCAATGCATCTGACAACAGTGATCCACGTCTCACCGCTCGGTCCCGCGCAGCGCTTCGGGGGATCTTCGGCAAATGAGCGACACCCCCTTCACCACCCCAACCTCTCCCAGCGCCCGCTGGGAGGACCTCACCGTGAATGAGCGCGCATGGATCGAGTTCATCCGCGTCATCAGCAACGGGCGCGACCCAAGACCGACACCCGCGCGTGTGAGGGCATTGACGGAGCTTTTGGACACGTAGGGCGCGATCGCTTGCTGCGAAGAGGAGATCAGAGATCTAGCAGACCGCCAGAGAAGGTTAGCGTCGCGATTCGACCGACGCGACGCTGCCTGCAAGCGTGATCGACAGTCACCTCTAGGCGCGCCCTGTTTGCCTGTGTAAGCATGTGGCCGGCAGAATTCTGCCCTGCCACCTCCGGACCGACTGACGTTAGGTCATTTCGTGCCAGAATTCGGTCGTTCCAGCGTGCCAATACGGCCTTCAAGTCATTGATTTTATTTAGACACGACAGAATTCAATCCTCTCTCACAGCACCATCCTAACCCCTCGATAAACACCCACTATGACGCAAGCGCTGCATTAGTTTTGCCTCATGCTGTCGGCCTTGCGGCAGCGCGTTTGACATGAGAGGCTGCGCGCTCATCCTAGTCGCGCAAACCAAATCGCAAGGCCTGCATATGACCGAAAACGCCCCCACTGACGCCGCGCAGGATGCGGGCGGGTTTACGCCTGCCGCCTCACTCGCGCCTTATGTGCAGCAGTTGGGCCGTGGCCCCAGCAAATCACGGCACCTGACGGCGGAGGAAGCGCAGGACGCGATGACCATCGTGCTCGAGGGCCGCGCAGCCCCCGAGGCGGTGGGGGCCTTGTTGATGCTTTGGCGCTATCGGTCCGAGAATGGCGACGAGATCGCAGGGATTGTGCGGGCGATGCGGGCGCGCATCCCCGCGTGGCGCGCGCTGGCACCCGATCTCGATTGGCCGTCCTATGCGGCGGGAAAATCACGCGGTTTGCCGTGGTTCTTGCTGGCCGCGAAGCTCACCGCCTCGGCGGGGCACCGGATTGTGCTGCACGGGCTGAACTCGCATCAATCCGCCGCCGCCGCCCTGCCGCCCGCCCTCAGCATCGCAGGGATCGCGCGGGCGGA
>NZ_JBLWUK010000056.1:0-6539 GCF_048268965.1 Oceanisphaera sp. | reverse complement strand
GAATCCTGATCGTCGGAGTCAGTTGCGTTAAAGCAAATGACGAAATCTAAGCATGTAGAGCCAATAGGCGCGTGCTGGCGGACGCGGGTTCAATTCCCGCCGCCTCCACCACACAAGGGTTTCAAGAGTTATCAAAACTTCCCATAAACCCAGCAATGAAGCGCCTCCGGGCGCTTTTTTGTTGTCAGGAGTTTTCACCCAATATCTTGACATGCCCCCACTATAGGGGGCATATCTGGGGGCACCATGAGCCTTCACCGATGAGGTGCCCCCAAATGGCCCACGTTAGTAATAAGCTGTCGGCTACCGCCGTGCGCAGCGCCAAACCCCAAGAAAAAACCTACCGCCTTACCGATGGTGGGGGCATGTATCTTGAAGTTACCCCAACTGGGGGCACCTACTGGCGCATGAAGTACCGCTTCCACGGCAAAGAAAAACGCTTAGCCATTGGCGTATACCCAGAAGTAAGTCTTGCCGCCGCCAGAGACGCCCGCGACCAAGCCCGCAAGCTGCTAGCACAAGGGTTAGACCCCAGCACCACCAAGCGCGTCACCAAAGAGCTTGGCAAAACAGCCGCTGAAAACACCTTTAAGGCGGTGGCCACTGAATGGCTTGAGCATATCCATCGCCATGAAGTGGTACCCGACCACTACAAGCGCAATAAGTCACGGCTCACCCGCGACGCTTTCCCAGCCTTAGGCCACAGGCCAATTACCGATATAACGCCGCCTGAACTGCTGGAATGCCTGCGCAAAATTGAGAAGCGCGGCCATCTGGAAACCGCCCACCGGGTAAAAACGCTGTGCGGGCAAGTATTCCGCTACGCTATTTCTACGGGCCGTGCTGAACGCGACCTAACCCCCGATCTGAAAGGCGCACTCCGCACCCCAAAGACCAACCACCATGCAGCGATCACCGACCCGGCAGAGCTTCCCCCACTGTTGAAAGCTATCGACGGTTACGGCGGCATGCCCGTTACCATTACTGCGCTCAAGTTATCGCCATTGGTATTTGTGCGCCCTGGTGAGCTGCGCCAAGCCCGCTGGGAAGATATCGACTTTGAAAGCGAGGAATGGGCCTTCAAACCCAGCAAAAACGCTGATCCGCTGATAGTGCCCCTACCCCGCCAAGCCATCGACATGCTGGCAGAGCTTTACCGTCTAACGGGCCGGGGTGAATACGTGTTTCCTGGTGCCCGGAGTAGCAAGCGCCCAATGAGCAACACCACCATCAAAGCGGCACTTGACCGCATGGGCTTCAAGGGTGAAATGACCGCCCACGGTTTCCGTGCCATGGCTCGCACGATCTTGGCAGAGCGCCTTGGCTACCCAGAGCAGTACATAGAGCAGCAGCTAGCCCACAAGGTGAGAGACAGCAACGGACGCGCCTATAACCGCACCACGCACTTAGAACAGCGCCGGGAAATGCTGCAAAGCTGGGCCGATTACCTAGACGCCCTGCGCGATGGCCCAAGCAACGTGGTGCCGATCTACAAAGGGGCTAGGGCATGAAAAATCAAGGCGGGTGCTATGTAGTAAAGAACGGGGTAAAGACTCAGGTAAAAGCCCCCACTAAAGACAATTTCAGAGAGGTTTATAGCGAAGAGGAAGAAGCCAAAGACAACGCATTGGTGGAGCAGGTGCTCGATGCTTTAAGGGCACTGGAAAAGCGAGCTGAAGAGCTAAAGCCCGGCATCACAAACGACCCTGATAACGCCTTACCTGAACTAGCTGAACGTTGGAAACATGATGGCTTTCCAAAAGTTGGGTTGGCGATGCTTCACCGCATGATGGTGAAAGGTAGCCACGACTTACTGGGATCCGCTACTGCTTGGGAGACTCACCGCAACGCCATAAAGAGCGCACGCACCTTCTACCCTGCCGAATATCCAAATGAACCATTGAAGCTGGCGCTTTGGGAGCATGGCTTGTCGAACCATAGCGGCCTCCCCCCTTCCTCTTTTAGCTCCCAGAGTATTAGCGATGCTTTTGAAAAACTGACTAGCTACCAAGTGGAATATTTCGGCCAGGGCGAGTTAAGGACAACGTCACGACAAGAGGTCGCCCAAAGGTTTGAAACAAAGGAAAGAGAGTTGCTTATTGCCAACTGGTTTTTTCAATTGTGGAGCAGCGATCCGAAGCGATACCCGACCACGCGCAATGGAATGGTGGGCTTTGAAAATGCCGCCGATCAAATCAACGAGTGGATAAGGCTTTTTCAAAGTGACCCAGAACACTACGCAAAAGCCTACCATCTTAATTCTCAAATAATCATGAGTTTCAAGGAGGAAAAAGGGGTCTTTGTTGGAGCAGCCACAGTTCAACGGGTCTACGACTGCCCCGGTTCAATGTGGCACCAGTCAAAACTATGGGGGCTGACCAAAAGCACCCGCAAAGCCGCGATACAAAAAAAGGGTAAAAATTAGCGTAAGGAAATACCCCCAAATAGAGCCCGTTTAGAACCATCATTCCAGCCATGCCCATAAGTAACCAAAGGAGTTAACGGCATGGCTACACCAGCAACTGAATTAACCTCCGACCTGATCAAGCTAGCGCTTGTGAAAAAGAAAACCGCACAAAGCGTTTCCGGTATCTATCGCGGCATTGCCCGCGGCGACTTCCCAAAACCCGTTCGCATTGGGCCACGCGCCGTGGCCTGGGTAGAGTCGGAAATAGACGAGTGGATTCAACAGCGCATTGAAGCGAGCCGCCAAGAGGGGGCCGCATAATGTTGACCCCTACCCCCACTCCCCGCTATGCTTCAAATGCTGGCGCAAAATCGTCAGCCATAGGGTTTCGCAGCCCTGAATCACAAAGGCGCAACAGCGCCCCATCCATAGCAGGCGCTTTTTTTATGCCCGCTATGCGTCTATGGCGGCTGTGCGTGGGAGGCTTCGGCCTGCCGGTTTCCTTTGTGACCGGTCTGCGAACCCGCGTACAGTCGCCCCCATTGTTTCGCAGCGATGTTGGCGACTCCGATCACAAAGGAGTCTTACCAATGACGGCATCAATCCGCCTATCCAATCTGATTACCCGCAGTTTATCCAGCCGTGCAGCCGCTCATAAAGCGATGGCGAAAGCCGCTTTGTTTGCCGATTCCAGCACGCGCACCCGCCTTAAGCGTTACAACCACCACATTGAAAAAGCACAGCAACTTGAAGCCCGCGCCCTTGAGACTGCCAAGCGCAGTGTTGGCGGTGCGCTATGAGCCGATACCAAATCCCCCAAGCCCACCGGGACACCATCGCCCACATTCAAGCACTGGCGCTTCCTGTCAGCACCCATAGCCAAGGCGGCTATTGGGTAAGCGTCGATTTTTCGGGAATGCTGCTTCAACTGAATGTCACCGTGGGGCGTCGTAGTGATCTGCACAACCCCACCGCCGTTTCTAAGACTTACAGCGTGTACTTGCCCCCTTGCCAGCGCGCACCGCATGACGCGCTTGAGCAGCTTCAAGCTATCGCTCGCAACCTGGAAGCGCTGCTTCCTGGGGCGGTGGCTGCATGAGCCATATAAATGATCAATCCATAAAACAAATGGTTGAGCTGCGCGACATTGCCGAAGCCCAAAAAGAATTGGCAACTGCCATCGGTGACATGGCTTACCTGAGCCAAGGGCTTACCGAACAGCAAGCACTTGCCTGGACAACGGCTTTGAGCTGTATGGGGAAGCGTGCCGCTACCTTGGCCCACGACCTACTTGATGAATGCATCGACCCCGCTGGCGCAGATTTGGAAGGGGGCCGCGATGCTGACTAGCACACATGAAAAAGCCCAGCGCAATGGCTGGGCCTTCTCCGCGCCGCCTACCACAGCAAACGCTAAACCAGAGAATAGCACACGGTACGGGGCGCGCCTACGCCTTGCCGATCCATGCCAACCCGTTGGGGTTGGCGCTGGCGCTGAGAAGTCACGCCCGGTAAGTGGCAAGGGGGTGATATGACCAGCCACGCCGCCTTTATCGATCGACAAGCCCTTGCTGATTCGCTTCTGAGTTGTGGCCCGTGGAAGTGTAGCAACGACGATCAAGCCTTGATCGACCACGCTACCGCCCAAGCCCGCGCTATTGAGATAGATGGCGCACAGCTTGGCCCAGAGAAAGCTCTGGCGCTCGCCCTTCACCGTGTGACCGCACACCACATGGAACCACCCAGAGGCTTCACGATTAGTAGCACGCTGTCGCGCCTTGCTTGCCCGCTGTGGTGGCGTCGCCAGCTTCGCCGCTTAACCAGCCGCCGCCGTGAGCAGCGACAGCGGTTATTGGGCCACACCCAGAAACGGGCGGGTATCTACGTGAGCAACGAAGGCTACCGCCGCCGCATTGACCAAGCCACCCGTAATGCGCGCCTGCTGGAAGCTATTACCGCCACCAACCAGGACGGCGACCAGTACACGCTGGCAGAACTGGCAGAGCTTGGCCTGGCTAACCCTGAGTTTCAGCGGGCAGAGCTAATGCTGCGCATTGCCGACACTGAACGCGAAGCCGACCGGGCAGGCCACCGGGGAATGTTCTACACCATCACCACCCCTAGCCGCTTTCACCCGGTACGGCAAAACGGCAGCATCAACCATAAATATGCTGGCGCTAACCCACGTGAAGCACAGGCCTACTTGCAAAACCTTTGGGCAAAAGCCCGCGCCAAATTCAAACGGGACGGCTTAGGCATTTACGGGATTCGCGTTGCCGAGCCTCACCACGATGGAACGCCTCACTGGCATTTGTTGATATGGATGCGTCCGGAAGATGAACCCAAGGTAACCAGCATATTACGCCGTTACTCGCTGGAAGACTCACCTGGCGAGGTTAAGCGAAACACTAACGTTAGATTCAAGCCCGTGGCCATTGATCGAAGCAAGGGAAGTGCTGCCGGGTATGTGGCCAAGTACGTGGCTAAAAACATCAACGGCAAGCAACACAGCCGTCAAGGCGTACCGGGCGATAACCTCGACCACTACGGCCAGCCATTAGAAACCAGCGCCCCGCGCATTGAAGCGTGGGCGGCCTGCTGGGGTATTCGTCAGTTTCAGTTTGTGGGCCTGCCTTCCGTCACGGTGTGGCGTGAGCTGCGCCGCCTCAAAGATGAACAGCGCTTAGCCGATTGGGAAGCGGCCACACGACCAGAACCAGAAGCCGCCGCAATCCTAGAAGGGTTGCGCCAAGCGGCCAATGCTGGCGCGTGGGATAAATACCTTCACTTGATGGGTGGCCCCATGCAACCCCGTGACGCTGCCCCCATTCGCCCATGGCGGGTAGTACGTCAAACGACCGATATAGCGAACTGCGACCGTATAACCGGGGAGTGGTCTAGCGACACACTAGGGCGCTATGGCGAGCCGATGGCGGGCACCTGGGGCTTAGTGGTTAGCAGCCAGCTAGGGGAAACGGAATACCTTACCCGGTACTACCGCTGGACGTTTGAGCGCAAGGGTGAAGCTGCCGGGGTTGATTTTCAGCGCGTAGGCGAAGCCGCAGCGCCTTGGACTGGTGTCATTAACTGTACGGACTGCGCTGCAGTCACCCCGGTAGATACCAGTGAACAGCTATCAATCGGGCCTGTCATTGAGCATGACCGATACATGAGCAGAGAGAGGCAGAAGCGAAACGACCACATCAGGCAGGAAAACGCTATACCACTGGAAGCTTACCGCGTTATGTCCGTGAAACGACGCCTTGAGATTGAAGAGCGTGAGCGCTTGCGGGCCACTATCGAGGAAGGCCGTGCACTGATTATTGGTTGGTTGGCGAGTGGTGAGCTGTCGCCCGCTGATATTCCACCGGGGGCCATTGCATGAACGGTGACGCCTTACTTACCCGCATTGCCCAACTGCAAGCCAGCGCTGGTGCTTCCCGGTCGCAAGGCAAGCCCGGCACCCACCCACGACAACACCCACGGCGTGCCAGCGTGACCACCCGCATCGAGCCATGGCTAGCGCTAATAGAGAAGCGTTGCAGCCTGCTGGCTGAGGATCGTCGCTTTATTCGCCTGAGGCTGGCCACCCGACAACACGGCGACGCCATGCAGCTAGCCGAAGGGTATAGCACTGCCTGGGAGAAAGCCGCCATGCAGGAACAGCGCGCCCACGTTAAGAACAACGCAGGCCGTCAAGCGGCTAACCGTTGGCTAAAACGGTAGCTTGAGCAATGAGCGCGCTACCAACCAGGTTAACCAGGCATCACATGAATGGTGGCTTAGTGGTCATCTGCTGGCGCTTACGGTTGCTAACGGCCTATAGCTGGGTGCCGGGTGGGCAAGTCACCCATGAAAAAAAGCCGGGTCCTTCTATCGACCAATCACCTTGGCCACGGGGGCAGCAAGCCCCGGATTTCGGGAAATTTTCGGCTACCCAGCGTGTACCACCGCAGGTGGGCAGTATTCGCGTAACGGTGCGGTTTATCACCTGTGCGACCTGTACACCGTCCCCAGCTTATTCAGGCAAAGCATGTACAGGTGGCCCCCGACGAAATGTACACCTCAAGCCCTTGCCACTCAGCAACAGAGGCCAGCGTATAGCGCTGCCGGGAGCAAGCCGCCAAGCAGGA
>NZ_JBLWUK010000055.1:0-6858 GCF_048268965.1 Oceanisphaera sp. | reverse complement strand
TTGAATGCGTTCAAAGGCGATGCACCCTCCCGAACTTGCGACTGTCCGAGTGTAATCTCGGAGGTCGCAGATGCGTATCAAGAACCACAAACTCGTCGGGGCGGACTATACCCCTGCGCGCCTGATCGGCGGGACGATCACCCCGGACATCGTTATTCTGCATGACACCGCTGGACGGCTCGAGAAGGGCAATTCGGCGCGCTATCTGGCGACCACGCCCAAGGCCTCGGTGCATTTTGTGGTCGAGCGCGATGGTACGATTGTGCAGCTGGTGCCGACCAATCGCCGCGCGGGCCATGCGGGGCAATCCTCCTTCCACGGGCGCAGCGATTGCAACGCCTTCTCCATCGGCATCGAGATCGTGAACCCCGGCCGGATGACGGCAGGCGGGGAAGGGAAGGCACGGGCGTGGTGGGGAGAATACTTCCTGCTGACGGAAGGCATTGCCGAGATCACCACGCCGGAACATGGCCACGGCTTCTGGATGGGCTACAGCCCTGAGCAGATCGAGGCAGTCACCACGCTCCTCGAGGCGCTGTTCCGCGATGTCAAAACGCTCAAAGACATCACCACCCATTGGTACGTCAGCCCCGGTCGCAAGGTCGATGTGAACCCGCTGTTCCCGCTCGATCAGATCCGCGCACAGATCTTGGGCCGCGATGATCCGGCGATCCTTGCTGCCGACGCGGAGAGCGCGGCGGTCGATCAGGGCGAGCATGTCCAGATCAACACGCCGGGCTCCGCGCTCAACATGCGCCGCTGGCCCTCGTTCAACCCCAATGTGATCACCGCGATCCCCAACGAGACCGTCGTGCCGGTTCTGCGCGCGGGCGTGTTCAACGGGCGCGAATGGCTCTGCGTGATCTTCAACGGTCAGGAGGGCTGGATCGTGGCGCGCTACGCCGATCCCGTCTCAACTTCCGCTCCTATTGGCTTTAACTGAAAGGCTTTTCCATGCTTCCCAATAATCACTCCTTGCCGATCCTGCCGATGTGGCAGGCCCGCTCCTTCTGGGTCCAGCTCCTACTGGCGCTCACCGTAATGCTCAACGCGCAGGGCGTGGATCTGATGGGCGCGCTCAGTGGACTCGGGCTTGGCACCACGCCGGAGGCGGTGGTCGAGACTGGCGCGCGCACGGTTAGCGCCGTCCAGCAGCTCGCGCCGATTGGCCTCGGGCTGTGGGCGTGGATCGAGCGGCGTGCGCCGAACTTCCGGCTGAGCCTCTGGGGGCGCTGATGCAGGGGGAGGTGCTCAATATCTCGCCGCTGATCGTCTGGGCGGTTGCGCTGTCGCAGCTGCTCACCTTCGGCCTGACGATCTGGAACCTTTTAGCGTCGGGATCACGGGCGAACGCCAAAACCCTGCTCGAGCATGGCCAGAGCCTCTCCGCGCATCAGCTGCGGCTGGCCTCCTTGGAGCAAAAGCAAACGCAAATCCCGTCCTCGAACGATCTGCATGCGCTGGAGCTGACGATGGAGCAGCTCAAGGGCGAGATGCGCGCGATGACCGCCACGATGCAGGGGCAGACCGGCATCATGGAGCGGCTCGAGCTGATCGTGGGGCGACATGAACAACACCTGCTCGATGGGAGCAAACGATGACTGATTACGCAAAAACCGTCCGCCTCCACCGCCGCTTGGCGATCCTGCGGCATCTGGAGGCGATCCCCGAATACACGGGCAATGCCGCGATCTTGCAGGACGTGCTGCGCGGGCTTGGCCTGCCCAGTTCGCGCGATCAGGTGATCACCGAACTGGCGTGGCTCAAGGAGCAGGGGTTTGTGACCTACAACGCCGAGGCGGACTTCCTTGTCGTTACGGCCACCGCGCGCGGCGTCGATATCGCGCGCGGGGTGGCCACCCATCCCGAGATCCAACGCCCCAGCCCGAAAGCGTAAGCCATGCCGCCGCCCCGGAAAGTTGACCTGCTGCCCCATGAGTTGCGCGACTGGCTGCGCGAGGCGCTGATCGCGCGCGGTTTTGGCGATTACGTCGCCCTCGCCGAGGAGTTGAACTTCAAGCTGGAGGAAGCTGGGCTCGAGCTGCGCATCGGCAAATCGGCGCTGCATGCCTTCGGGCAGGATTTTAAAGCCTATGCCGAGACCCAGCGCGCCGCCCAAGAAGAGATCCGCGCCTTCCTGCAAGAGGCAGGCGTGAAATCCGAGGTGGATGTGACCTCGGCGCTGTTCCAGCAGCTGACCACGATCCAGTGGCGGTTGCAGATGATGATGTCGGATCCCGATAATCTCCCCGATCCGAAGGGGATGAAGGATCTGACCACCGCGCTCAACAACCTGATCCGCTCGACCGATCTGCGCGAGAAGCTCGTGGCCGAGGATCGCCGCGCGCAATCCGCCAAGCTCGACGCGGCGGTGGGCAAGGGCGATATCGATGCCGAAGCCGCCGCCAAAGCGCGCGCGATTATGGGGTTTGCGTGATGGCCAGTCCGCGTCAGATTATCAACGATCTGCGCGCGCAGGCCGCACGATTGGATCGAACGGGCAATGACGGCCTCGTCAAAAGCCTGTTGCGCGCGGCGGAACAGATCGAGGTCTTGCTTGATGACGCGGCGCTGATGAAGGCCGCGCTTGAGATCTTGGCGGAGGGGGAATGAGCGCCCTCAATCCCGCAGCACCCGTCGTCCAATTCCTGCCCTATCAAAAGGCGTGGATTGCGGATGCCAGCCGCTTCAAGATCGGCATGTTCAGCCGCCAGACAGGAAAAACCTTCTCGACGGGCGGCGAATGCGTGGATGATTGCTTTACCGCGTGGAAGGAGGATCGCCGCGCGCGCTGGGTGATCTTGTCGCGCGGCGAGCGGCAGGCGGCGGAGATGATGACCGAGGTGATCAAGCCGTTCACCCGCGCCTATTACGAGGTCTATAACACGCTGGTGAAGGGCGGGGAGCCACGCTTTGAAGAGGGGGAATTCCGCGCCCCGCAAGAGAAGGGGCCGGATGCGGTCTATAAATCGCTGGAGGTGGCCTTCCCGAACGGCTCGCGGATCACAGCACTTCCCGCCAACCCCGACACCGCGCGGGGCTTCTCGGCCAATGTGATCCTCGACGAGTTCGCCTTCCACGCCAAATCCCGCGAGATCTGGGCCGCGCTGTTCCCCGTCATCTCCAAGACCGGGTTGCGGCTGCGGGTGATCTCGACGCCCAACGGCAAGGGCAACAAGTTTTATGAGCTGATGACGGCGGAGGACACGGTCTGGTCGCGCCATCACGTCGATATCTATGAGGCGGTGCGCCAAGGTCTGGACCGCGATGTCACCATGCTGCGCAAGGGCATGGCCGATGAGGATGCGTGGAAACAGGAATACGAGCTGCAATGGCTCGATGAGGCATCGGCATGGCTGCCCTATGATCTGATCGCGACCTGCGAGCATCCCGCCGCAGGCATGCCGGGGCTGTATCGCGGCGGGCCGTGTTTTGTCGGTGTCGATATCGCCGCGCGCAATGACCTCTTTGTCATCTGGGTGATGGAGGCGGTGGGCGATGTGCTTTGGACGCGCGAGATTATCACCCGCCGCCGCGCGACCTTCTTCGAGCAGGATCAGCTTTTGGCGGGCGTGTTTAATCGCTACCGCGTAGCGCGCTGCGCGATGGACCAGACGGGGATGGGCGAGAAACCTGTCGAGGATGCCAAACGCCGCCACGGCGAGAGCCGCGTCGACGGGGTGCTGTTCTCCACCACCTCGAAACTGGCGCTGGCGACCGATCTCAAACAGTCGATGGAGGATCGCCGTGCGCGGATCCCTGCGGGGGATGTGGTGCTGCGCGCCGATCTGCATGCGATCAAAAGCCAGACGGGGCTGACGGGGATCCGGCGTCTGGTGGCGGATGGCGACACCGATGGCCACGCGGACCGGTTCTGGGCGGGGGCCTTGGCGGTCTCGGCCAGCGGTTCGGAGTACCAGCCCTATGACTATAAATCCGTGCCGCGCGCCTCGCGCGACACCGACCGCGATATCCGCACCACCGCAGGGTTCGGTGCGATGAAAGGGGTGATCTGATGGCAATTCTGGATCAATACGGGCGGCCCGTGGTCGTCTCTGCGCTGACCAAACCGCAGGCCGAGCCGGGGCTGACAGGCATTCGCCAGATCTGGGCGGGCAGTGTTGCCTCGGGCCTGACGCCGAAGCGGCTGGCGCGGATCTTAGCCGAATGCGATCAGGGCAATCTTGATGCGTTCCTGACCTTGGCCGAGGAGATGGAAGAGCGCGATCCGCATTATGCCTCGGTGCTGGGGATCCGCAAACGGGTGATCTCGGGGATCGCGCCGACGATCACGCCTGCTTCTGACAGTGCGAAGGATAAGGAGATCGCCGAGCAGGTGCGGATCCGCATCGCCGAGCATGACGGGTTCGGCGATATGGTCGAGGATCTGCTTGATGCGCTCGGCAAGGGCTTTGCCGTGGTCGAGGTGGATTGGGCGCGGACCGCCAAAGAGTGGTGGCCGACTGCCTTTGAGTATCGCGATCCGCGCTGGTTTGTGTTTGACCGCGAGAAGGGGGTGGAGCTGAGGCTGAAGGATGACGCCGATCAGGTCCACGGGGTGCCACTCACCCCGTTCAAGTTCATCCAGCACCGCGCCAAGCTCAAATCCGGCCTCGTCTATCGCGGTGGGCTGGCGCGGCTGGTGGCGTTCTCGTGGATGTGCAAAGCCTATACGCTCAAGGACTGGATGGCGTTTATCGAGACCTACGGCCTGCCGCTGCGACTGGGGCGCTATGGCCCCGATGCCACGCCGACCGATGTGCAAACCCTGTTCCGCGCCGTGGCGAACATTGGCACCGATGCGGCTGCGGTCTTGCCGCAAAACATGAGCATCGATTTTGAGAACGGCCCGGCCGCGAACTCCGACAAGATCTTCGAGAACCTCGCACGCTATATCGACGAGCAGGTGTCGAAGGCGGTGCTGGGTCAGACGATGACCTCTGACAACGGTAGCTCGATGGCGCAGGCAAATGTGCATAACGAGGTGCGCCACGATATTGCGGCGTCCGATGCGCGGGCGGTCACGGCCGCAATCAACCGCGATCTGGTGCGGGCCTTTGTCGATCTGAATTTTGGAACGCAGGAGGATTACCCGCGGCTGCTGATCAAGGTGGATGAGCCGGAGGATGTGACGGCGAAGATCACCAATGCGGTGAAGCTGATGCGGAGCGGCGTCACGCTCAAAGCGAGAGAGCTGCGCGCCACGGCCGGCTTCACGGATCCCGAGGCAGGGGATGAGGTGGTGGGCGGCAAGGTGATGGGGGGAAACCCCGAGGCGGCAAACCGCAGCGGGGCAGGGCTGGCGCTCAACCGCGCGGGGCCATTGACTGAGGAGGATCCTGACGATTGGCAGGAGGTGGCGGACGGGATTTTGGACGCCGTCGCCCCGCTGATCGAGGGGGCGGCGAGCTATGAGGAGATCCTCGCCAAACTGCCGGAAACCTTGAATCGGATGCCCACCGCGTTGGTGGTGGACACGCTGGTGAAGAGCATGTTCAAGGCGCGTTCAATCGGTGACGCACAGGATGGCTGACTACCCTGATCGCCCCGGCTACAGCTTTGCGCCCGGTCCTCCGCCCGAGGCCGCGCGCTTTCTGCGCAGTAAGGGGATCCGCCCCGCCTTCAGCTTTGCCGATGTGGAACCGGAAGAGCATGCGGTCGCCTATACCGTTGCTAAGGCGATGGAGCTTGATGTGCTGGCGGCCATAAAAGCCGAGGTGCAAAAGGCGATCGACGAGGGCCTGCCGCTCGCGACCTTCCAGAAAAACTTCCGCGCCAATCCCGCACTGGCGCAGTGGTGGGGCAAGCGCGAGATGGTCGATCCGGTGACCGGCGAGGTGGTTCTGGCGCAGCTTGGCAGCCCGCGCCGCCTCAAGACGATTTATAACGCCAACCTCGCCTCCGCCCGCGCGGCGGGGCAGTGGGAGCGGATCCAGCGCACCAAGGACATGCTGCCCTATCTGGAATACCGCCTCGGGGCGTCAGAGCATCACCGCAAGCATCACGCCGACAAAGAAGGGCTGATACTGCCGGTCGATGATGCGTTCTGGGACGATTGGATGCCGCGCAACGGCTGGGGGTGCAATTGCTGGGTGCGCCAGATCACGCGACGCGAGGCCGAGCGGCGCGGGATCAGCGCGCGGCCAAAGGTGCGCGATACCGTCGTGACCAACACGCGCACCGGCGCGGTGCGGATTGTGCCGGAAGGCATCGATCCGGCATGGGCGCGCAATCCCGGCAAGATGCGGCTCGAGAATATCGAGGCGGTGCTGGCGGAGAAAATCACGGCGCTGGATCCGGCGGCGCAGCGGGTGGCGGTGGCGGATATCGCGTCGAGCTGGCGCGCGGCGCGGGTTCTGGAGGTCAAAGCGCCGGGGGCGGTGCCGGTCGCGGTCTTGCCACAAGCGCTGGCCGAGGAGATCGGCGCGCCGACCAGCGTGGTCTCGATGACCGGATCCTACGGCGAGAAGTTCGTGACCCGTGGGCGCGGCGTGGATCTCTCGACCCTGTCGGATTTGCAGGCGGCTTTGGAGGGCGGCTTGCTCGCGCTGGAAACCCGCGCAGACGGGCTGTCGCTGATCGCCTTCTCACGGGGCCAGAAGCCGTGGCGGTTCGTGCTGAAGGTCTTGGCGCAGGAGGGCGAGATCTGGGTGCGCACGATCCACCGTGCCGAACCGCGCAAATGGCGCGCGCTGATAAAGCGGGACGGGGTGCGGGTTCTAAGGGAGTAAAGCGCGCCCGGAAGGCCGGGACTCCTTCGCGGTCACAAGGACCGGCTGACCGGATAGTTGCTCGGGCGCTGGGGGAATGTGCCGGAAGAGGGGGCGGAAATCAAGGCTGACGCGTCTGGGGCTGGTT
>NZ_JBLWUK010000054.1:0-7806 GCF_048268965.1 Oceanisphaera sp. | reverse complement strand
GATCCTCTTTGTTTTTTTGGCGATTAACAAAAGAGATAATCTACCATGCCTGCCTATTTTTTTGGGGATCCCTCAGCACGAAGGTGGGAATCCAGTGTCTTTGCAGGTCAGCAGCCATTATCCCGACGGGTGCTATCTGCTCTGGATCTCCGCCTGCGCGGAGATGACGGCATAAACTTGGCCCCGCCTGCGCATAGACAACGGCATAAACCTGGTTCCGCCTTTACGGGGTGACTATAAGCCAGATAAAACAGTGAGTTACTCTATAATTACGGGGTCTTCTTGATATATTTGATCTTGAGACAGGTATATTTTTAGCTCTGTGTTATTAGCTCCGTTATAAATGATGTATTCAGTATTTGAAGTGTCCTCATCAAGACTCCAATCAGCACTCAGCGTCACACTGTCTTCGCTATCACCAAAGATGCTCAGCACATTTTTATCATCGGTCATGCTGATAACATCATCAACACTCAGGCTACCGTTGTCGTCACTCGGATCAGCGTTGTCGAGAATCGGGTTACCAATACGGTTCGCCCCCGCTACTCTCAGGTCGAGTACCTCTATATTCCTGAGCTTGCCGAATAGCTCGGCGCCACTCAGGTTTTCGCCAAAACGCAGCTGAATGGTGTCTTCTCCTCCCAGCCCGTTGATGCACTTGCCGGTCCAGAGCAGAGTGTCGTCGCCCCCTGTCGGCTTATGATTCGATAGCTCAAGCGTGACTTCCGTGCCATTAACGGTTCCTTTATAAATATTACCGTTATCTTGCTGCTGCCAGGTTCCATCCAGTGCGATGGTATCCTCACCCTGACCACCAATAATTTTCAAGGTATTACGGCCATCCGTCATCTTGAGTACATGCTCAGCTGTCAGGTCGGTGATCTTGTTCGCCCCCGTAATGCTCAGGTCAATCACCTCTATGTTGTCGAGTTGCTCTGCCAGCTCATTGCCGCTAACCGTCTCGCCAAAGAGTAACTGAATAGTGTCTTGCCCCAACCCACCGTTAATGGCCTCGCCGGTCCATAGCAGGGTGTCGTTAACGTCTGTCGGCTGCTGGTTCGATAGCTTAAGCGTGACCGTCTTGCCGTCAATAATGCCTTTATAGGTATGACTGTTATCTTGCAGAGTCCAGGACGCATCAAGTTGAATGGTATCCTGACCCTGGTCATGAAAAATGAGCAAGGTATTACGGTCATCCGTCATGTCGAATACATGTTTTACCGTTAAACCGGTAATACTGTCTTTACCCAACCCTCGCAGGTCTATCATCTCTATGTTTTTGAGCTTTGCTGCCAACTCATCTCCGCTCCGGCTCTCGCCAAAACGCAGCTGAATGGTGTCTTGCCCCAAGCCACCGTTGATCTTGTCGCCTGTCCAGAGCAGGGTATCGTCCCCCGTGGTGGGCAGCTGTTTCGAGACGTTGACCGTCATGAAGCCCTTAGTTACCTCAGAGACCGCCTCCCCATCCTGAGTCCAAGCTTCGACACCAATCTGTAAAGTTTCCTTAGTGTCGCCCTGATCGTCCAGGGCAGACTTGGCCTGCTTGAAGCGCAGTTTAGCCAGATCGTCCTGGGCCAGCCCGCTCAGAGTATATGTGCCTTTAACAGAGTCATACGTGACCTGATCGGTGCCGCTAATCAGCTTGCCATCCAAGTAGAAGGCCGCATGCTCGCCCAACCCCATCAGACGAATGCTGGCGGTTTCCTGAGAAGTGTCGGTTGCTTTGCCTATACCCTCGCCCACGGATGCATCTCTGGAGTCCACCATAGCGGCATTCAGGTTCAACGCTATGGTGTCGTTTTCCACCCCAAATCCTACGGTAGGAACGATGTCGATACCGTTGGCAACCGGCTTAATGATGACGTCACCCAGGTCAAAGGTCTCTGTCTTTTTGGCCGACAGCTTTTCTTCTCCCGACGACACCGTCAGCTGCAGGCCCGATAGGGTACCGCTCCAGTGTGCCGGCGGCAGAATGGCCACATAAGGCGGCAGATTGCCGTCGATTCCGGAAATAATCCACGAGTTCAGGCCACCACTGCCACCGGCATTGCCGGCCAGAGTGGCTGAGGCAGCATCAACACCAGTAAACACCAGAAAGCCTTCCGGCAAATTGGACAGCAGAATGAAGTCCACTTTCTCGGAACCGTCGGTATCTTTCAACACCACATTGAACTTGTCTTTGGTCAGCTTAATGGCCTGAGCCTGGTCGGACTCGCCAGCTTCGTTACCTGAGATATCGTCAGTGGTAACCTCCACGCCCTCGTTGCTGATATGAACGGTAACCTGAGCGCTGGTCTCTTTCGTAACTATTTGCGTCTGCGGCGCCCCATCTGGCAACCCCTGTGCATCATCCTCCCGGGTCTGAACATACGCCTTGAAGGCGAGAGTACCAGCGCTAACCTTTGTCGGCTTATAGGTCAGTATAAACTCCCCGCCGCTGGCTCCCACATCAATGACGTAGTAGTCCCCCTCCTGCACACCTGCAACACCTGCAACATTCGTCAGCGACAACGTGAGGTCGTTATGGATCAGCAAGCCGCCGGGATCGGCCGGATCCAGCTGCAGATACAGTTGGCCGTCCACGATTTTTCCATCAGTACCATCGACCCCGGTGTCGACGCTGACTTTCAGCGGAATGGAGTCAGCTCCTTCACTAATTTCCGAAGGGTTCTCCACCTCCACCATCAGGCTCGCTTCGTCGGTTACCGGTGCCACTGGTACCAGCACCTTTTCAATGGTGGCTGCATTACTGTATCCCCCCTGCACCGAGGCGGTGAGGATAGCGCTGAAGCTAAAGCCACCGGGGTTGTTATTCTCGTTGCTGTGCTCGGGCGGGGTGACTTTTATGCGATCCAGCAAGCCTTGCAGGGCTGCTGTTCCATCTTTTTCCGTGGTGGTGACGTTGGCCGTCCAGATTTTTTCACCATTCACCATGGTGGAATACATGCCGTTGAAGGTTGTCCCCTCCGGCACCCCAGAGAGGGTTATAGTAAAGGTGTTAACGACGCCGGTGCTTTTAACTTCCACGGCGCCGGTAATCACCTCCGACAAGCTGAACGACTCATCCTCCTCAGCGACTACTTGCTTGTATTCCCATGTATCGATACTGGCCGCCTCCGGGGGGTCTCCCGCCCCCCCGACAAACTCCTCGTGGAAGCCCAGTACCCAACTCACCTTGCCCGATTCGATCTCGGTACCCGACGACTCCTGCTCGGCGCGGTCTTGTGTTTGCACCGTCATGGTAATGGTGCTCTTTGCGTCCTTGTCCACGTTTTTAGCAATTTCAAACACGACTGGCACCTTGATGCCCTGCGCGTCATCAATGGATAGCAGCTTGTCGCCCTCATAACTCAACAACCAGCTGGTTTCACCAGTTTGTTCGGCCCCCTTGACTGTCATGCCTTCGGGCACGCCGTCTATCTGTATGCGGATCACCTTTTCGCTGCCATCGATATCTTCACTGTTAATATTCAGGTTTACTGTCAGCGTCTTGGCATTACCCTTTAGCTCGTAGGAACTATTCTCGTCCTGTGAAAGTGTGCCCGCATCCGGAGTCATCTCGTTAATCGATACCGTGACCTCATCGGTAACCGGCGTGGCGGTCAGTGTAAAGAGGCCATCAAAAACCTCTGTCCCCTTAATCGGCTGACCATTTACATCGACAGCTTTCTTATCGCCATAGTACTCATCGATGATTTCATACTTGAACTCGAACGCGCCCAGCCCACCATCCAGATTAGCCGCGCCCTTGGCGGCCAGTTGTTTCGCCTGATCGGCAGTTAGCTTGTAGTAGTCAACACCACCAAGGCTCTCGATGCTTACGCTACCGTTGGTCTTGGCGTCCGCCAGGGTGACCGCATCGGCCCCCGTGCCGAGATAAAGCGTGAACGTAGCGTCACCCGTCCCGGCGTCCGCCACCTTGACCCACACATTGCCCAGGGTTTCGTCGGTATCGCCCTTCTGGTGAACAATCTTGAAACCGAGCGAGGTGACCTCGTCTTCCACCAGGGTCGCGCTCGTGGTGACAGTGGCTTCCGCCGACGGCGTGACAGTAAATGAAACGTCCTGTTCAGCCCCAGTCTTGGAGTCGCCATCGTTTTCGGTGGTCACCGCCGCCACCTGAAACTTGACGGTACCGCTGTAGTTTTTCGGCACCGAGATGGTAGCAGCCTCGTACTGCGTCTGTGTCATCACCCAGACACGCTCGGCGCCGGTACCACTGGCGATCATCGCTCCCTGACTGGGAGAGAAGCCCTCGGGCAGGCCGGTTACCCGCACGGTCAGGCTTTCCGAGCCATCGGTATCGGTCAATTCAATGGTCACCAGATCCGTTAGCTTGACGGAATTGGTGTTAGTTGCGGGGGCGGTGGCAGTACGGCCATCCAGGTCTGCCTCGCTGTAGGATTTAGGGGTTAACGTTATACCGGCGTCATCGGCATCACCGCGCACATTGACCTTGATCGACAGGCTACCAAGAGGACCCGGCGCACTGTCGCCGTCTTGCGTCTGTGCCGAGACATTCAGGGTAAAGTTGTGGTTACTATGCTTTAGAGGGAACACCTTCAGCTTCTCGCTGCTGTCAAAGTTCTCAATTTGCACTTTCCAGCTGCCATCATCATTCGTGGTAATGGTAAAGCCACCAGGCAGACCGGTTGCATCTTTGCTCAAAGTAGTGCTGCCGTAAGTCAACGAAGCAGCACCAGGTATCGCGTCGATAGTAACGTTAAAGGTTTCCGACGAATCTGAACTGGTCGGTGTGATCTGAAGCGGAATACCCGTGTCCTCATCGCCACTAACCCGCCCGTTAACCGCCAGAGTCACCTCATCGGATACCTGCTGAATGTCGATGTTAGTCAAGGTCTTCTCGCCGCTGATCTGAATATCAGCTTTGCTCAAATCACCAGGATGGTCTGCATCATAATCTACCGTTTTGGCTTCAACCTTAATTTTGAACTCACCCGCATAGTTGGGCGGCGCCTTGAATTGCAGGGTATCCAGATACTCCATGGGAATATCCACCGGGGTACCGGTGTAGGTCAGGGTTTTCCAGTCGCCGCCGCCTTCGGTCGTATCACCATTGGTCGAATAGCGGAACTGGGCGCCAATGGCGCCTTGCTGGCTTTGGTGCGCGAAGCCAACCTGCTCCGGCGTTAAACGGGCATAGGTTTTTTCGGAGGCGTCTTCGTTGCGCCAGTCCTCCCCGAGCTTAAAGTCGCCTTCCTGACCCAGCGTAAACCACTCATCTTCCAAGCCTTTCGTGGTGTAGGTGTGCCCGCCGGTCATGGTCACATCATTGCTACCGGAAACATTGGAGTCAGTATCGGTCCGCTCGGCCACCGGGGTAACAGTGACTTTCACATCCAAAGGTTTGTCTACGACCTTATTACTTTCAGACCCATTGGTATCTGTGGTCGTCACCTTCAAACGGATAGTGGCATCGACACTGCTGTGAGCCGGCGGGGTGATGGTAAAGCCCTTCAGCACGGCTTCTCGGTCGGCTTCGGGGCCACCAGTAAATTCAATGGTATAGGTAGAGTCAGTCAGGTTAGCCGACCATGTTGCTTCGTTGCTGACAGATGACTTTCCTACTACCCAGTTATCAGGAACTTCAAAGACAATTTTGTTGATCTCCTCGTTACCAGTGCCTTTATCCGTCACTGTCACGTGCTTAAGAAAGTTGACCGAGGTATCTTCTTTCGTGGTGACATTTCCGGCGGTTACGTCCCCTGCCACAGGGTTAACTTGCAGCACCAGATCCACGGTCACAGACTGCTCGATAATATCAACTGTACTGTCATCATCACTGTCTTTGGTGGTTAGCGTAATGGCAGCGTTGAGTGGCCCGTTGCTGGAATAACCCGCTGGTGGCGTGATAGTGAAGGCCGGGTTACCAATGTCCTTTGTGCTCATCTGGTCAACGCTCGGCATGGTGATCTTTCCATCTTCACTTGCGGTGTAGCTTTTGCCATTGATGCTGACCACGGTGCCTTTGGGCAAACCTGTGATGCCATACCAGTAGGACTCGGAGCCATCGGTATCTTTAAGGGTTTCCTCAAGCACCTTCTGAAGATCCAACATTCCGTCTTCGTCCATGGTGACAGTAATTTTCCCGTTATTACCGCTGGAGGCAGCGGTCACGCTGATGTTGGTGGCGCCCACACTGGCAGGATCATCCGGTGCTGTCAGCGCGATCTCCGGCGCATCGGTGACTGCCTGCACATCCACGGTAATGATCTGCTTGCTGTTGGCACCGTTAGTGCCGGCTACAGCTCTATCCGGCAGCTTGGTACCACTGCTATTCACTTCATAGCTGTCGACACTGACCACCACATCGAAGTTTTCGTGGCGGTCTTCGGCCGGTTGGGCCTTGATGGCTTCGTATTCGGCGCGGGTCAGATAGTTGATACCAGCGTCACCTACCGGCAGATCACTGACATGCAGATCGGTATCGGCATCTCCATTTTCATCCACAATCACTATGATGTAACTTCCGCCATTGAGCCTAAGAGGAGCTCCGTCATCTTTGGTCAGAATGGTGTCGTCAGGGATGGTGTCGTTAGGGGCTCTGGGCTCCAACGCCAGGGTAATCGCCCCCAGGCGCTCGGGGTTGTCACCGTTATCTGTGGCAGGTCTACCGTTCTGATCGGTATTGTCTGTAATCACCGGGGTTTTCAGGCCCAGAGCAACCGCCGTGTCTTCATTCGTGTTGACGGTCACCGCAGTGACATCATCACCGGTTACATTAGCATGGGGAATATCGGGCGCATCGGCGACGGGGGTGACATTTACAGTCACCTCCATCTTTACCGGATCGCCATTATCCTCTGTCACCGTCACAAAGAAGGTGTCGGGTTTACCGTGGTTGCTGTAGTTATCGTATGGCTTGTAGGTAACCGTGCCGTCTGCCCCGATAGTCACGTAGCCATGCGCCACCTCATACCGACCTAGGTCATCTGCAGCTATCGCCTTTTCATTCTTAGTTGCCAGTATTTCTATCTCATCGGCCCTTGCATCCGCTGACGTTGTAAAGGTGACGGATTCATCTTCCTTGGTGATGATGGTGATCTTATCCTTGGCCATATCGTCCACCACCTCGACCACGAAGCTTCCACTGTCGGTATCGCCATCACCGTCTGTCACTTCAAAGGCGAAAGGCAGATCAAGTTTTGTCCCGCTCTCGTGATTAAGCGACCCTTTTAGGGTAAAGGTATAACTGGCATCGCTGCTGTTGGGGTCGTTGATGGTGACCGTGAAAACCTCGCCGGCCGGATCTCGACCTGCGCCCTTGTAAGCGATAAGCGTATGTTTATCGTCGCTGATGACGTATTGCAGTGAGATTTCCGAACCATCTCCGTTGTAACCCGAATTCAAACCAAGCTTCATCAGCTCGGAATTATCAGTCAAGAGATCCTCTGAAAACTGGATATCGGCCCCTATGGTGTCCGCTCCCAGGCGCACAGCAAGATCACCTGTAACCACGGTGTCCGGCTGCTCGTCATTTCCCCACTGACGACCATTGGGTAACCCCGCCTCATACACAGTTGCACCCTCAGGTGTCCCCACAGACGGCGCATCGTCTTCCACCCGTACCGTCAGAGTGCCGTCGGTGGTGGCGTTGCCCGCGTCGGTCACGCTCAGCGGTATATCCAGGGCGAGCGCGTCATCGTTGGCACCGCTGTGGGTCTGCTCGGCCGTCAGAGTATAGATGTAGTCGAGGGTACCAGCCGTCGGCACACCGCCGACCGTATTACTCGCGGCGAAGTCCTTCAGTTCCAAGGTACCGCCGTTCACCGAAACCGTCTGCGG
>NZ_JBLWUK010000053.1:0-8051 GCF_048268965.1 Oceanisphaera sp. | reverse complement strand
ATGACAAGGATGTCATGTGTTTGAGCGCCACAGGGAGGTGCTTGCAGCGTGTCGGTGGAGTAGACCCTTCGTTCGGCTTTTCCAGAGCAGCTAAATAGACCAGTTACTTACTCAGTTTGGTAACCTGAACATGCCAGGCTGGCTAACAGAGCATGTCAGCGCTTAGCTCGGCAGTGACGACCATTAAGGCTGCTCGCTGCTGCGGCGCGACCCCCGGGTTCGGGAAGATCACCGCTTCTGGTTTATCGCCCACTGTCCATTGCTGGTCACCATCTTCTGCCAGCAGAGCCCCCGGCGAGAACTCCGTGAAATTAGCCACGGCATCGGAAAAGTGAAAACAAAAGCCTTCACTTTGCTTGATGATTTCCTGGCACACTTTAAACACGCGAATACGCGCCGGATCCAGAGGTGGCGGCTGCCAGTCGGGTGCTTGCAGCAGGCGGGCCAGATTATGTTCCAGCTTCGCTACCCGGCTGGCATCGTTCTCACCAAATGCATGCACCTTGCCCAACTCCACCGTAAAGGCATGGGCGCCAAAGCCGTGCGCACTGAAGTAGCTGAAGGTGGTGGTGGGCCCATGAGCCAGCAAAATGGTGTCGACGCCAGAATCACAGAGAAAAGCCAGTTGTCCCTTGTGGTAAGGAGCACCATGGGTAAAGGGATAGATGGCAAACTGTTCGTACTCTGAAGGACGAATAGCGGTGTGCAAGTCGTAATGGAGTCGCTCGGTTCCGTCACGACCTTGAAAAAATCGCGTGACGTATTGCTCAAGTCGTGCCGCTCGTTGCCGCTCCATGGTTTGCGGCTCACCCTTGGCATGCGCCCCCGAAAACAAGCGGTTCAGGTTTTCTTCCACTTCTCTCACGCCCAGATTCATGGCCGCGGGATGACCAAAAATCAACAACAAGCGTTGCCGACACACCAAGCGACCACTGACGATATCGCCCAGCAATCGGGCACACAGCTCAATGGGGGCGGTTTCGTTGCCGTGAATACCGCAAGACAACACCAGATCTTTATTCGCCGGGGCCGTCGGCTCGATACACACCACGCCGGTATCCCATACCTGGATCTGCCCGCCGTCGGGGAGTGTTTCGCTAAAGGGGGCAAGGGAATGCGGGTTGGCTCTGCTGAGCGCTAAAAAGTCATCAAGCCGGCTTGCGTTCATATACTCTCCTTAGTACAAAAGGGGCCCTGCTATGCTGCTGCACAGCCGGCCCCTTCTCTATTTAGACGCCTGCCCTAGCAAAGGTGGCACTGACCAGCGCCTGAGCTTCCTCAATCAGACGTTCGAGATGTGCGGCACCCCGAAAGCTTTCGGCATATATTTTATATACTTGCTCGGTACCGCTGGGTCTGGCGGCAAACCAGCCCTGCTCGGTGACCACCTTGAGCCCACCAATGTCAGCCCCGTTACCGGGTGCCCGGGTCAGTCTGGCGATAATAGGGTCTCCGGCCAGGGTGTCCGCTTCAATGGCATCGGCTTCCAGTTTGGCCAGCACCTGTTTCTGGGCAAAGGTGGCCGGCGCATCCACACGACGATAAACAGGATCGCCAAGCTGCTCAACCAGCATCGCATAATATTGGTGGGGCGTGAGCCCGGTAACCGCCAGAATTTCTGCCGCCAGCAAGGAAGGAATAAAACCGTCTTTGTCGGTACTCCACACCTGGCCATTCATGCGTAAAAACGAGGCACCGGCACTTTCTTCACCCACAAAGCCCAGCTGGCCGGCGAGCAAGTCGCTCACGTACCATTTAAAGCCCACCGGCACTTCCATCAACTTGCGATCCAGCCGGGCGGCCACCCGATCGATCATCGAAGATGACACCAGAGTTTTCCCTACCGCCAACGCCTTTGACCACTCGGGCCTGTGGGTAAACAGGTAATGAATGCTGACCGCCAGATAATGATTGGGGTTCATCAGCCCTTCACCGTCAACAATGCCGTGGCGGTCATAATCGGGATCATTGCCACAGGCAATATCAAAGTCGTCTTTCAGGGCCAGCAGGTTGGCCATGCAATCCGGGCTGGAGCAATCCATGCGAATCTTGCCGTCATGATCCAGGGTCATAAACGAAAAGGTCGGCTCCTGGCTGGGGTTGACCACGGTAATGTCCAGACCATAGCGTTCGGCAATATGTGGCCAGTAGGCCAGGCCGGCTCCCCCGAGCGGGTCGATACCGATGCGAATACCGGCGTCACGAATGGCGGCCATGTCGACCACCTGGTCAAGCTCGGCCACATAGTGGTCGATATAATCGAAAGGCACCGCCTGTGCCAGCGCCAAGCTCAGGGGTTGCCGGCAGATACCTTCTCCCTCCTGTGCGATAAGCTGATTGGCTCTATCCTGAATCCAGCCGGTCGCGGTACTGGAGGCGGGTCCGCCATCGGCGCCGTTATACTTGATACCGCCATCACGCGGAGGATTGTGAGACGGGGTGATCACTATGCCGTCGGCCTGGGCCTCCGGGTGCGCACGGTTATGGTTAAGAATGGCATGAGACACCACGGGCGTGGGGGTATAGCCTCGGTCAGACTGAATTCTGACTTCGATACCGTTGGCGGTTAATACCTCCAGCGCCGAGCCCCAGGCGGCTTCCGACAAGGCATGGGTATCCATGCCCAGATACAGAGGGCCGGTGAGCCCCTGAGCTTGCCGATACTCGGCAATGGCCTGGCAAATGGCATGAATATGCGTCTCGTTGAAACTGAAATCCAGGGCACAGCCTCTGTGACCCGAAGTACCAAAGGCCACTTTTTGCTCCGGGATGCTGACATCGGGCTGCAGCTGATAGTAGGCGGCCATTAGTCGCGGAATATTAATCAGCTCGGCGCTGCTGGCCCGCATGCCGGCTCTGGGGTGTCTGCTCATAACCATTTCCTTATCTTTGAATCAAATGCTGTGACACACCCGCTCGATCAGGCTGTGGGGATAGCCCATTGCCGCCATTAACTGAGCAATGATATTGCGCTTGCGTCCGGTGTTGGTATTGGTAATCACCCAATAAGGGCTGCCGGCAATGGCTTTGGGCTTGGTGGTGTTACCACTGGCCAGCAAGGCCGCTTCGTCGTCGGCAAAATAAATCCGTTTGCGACCTTTGATATCGCTCGCCTGGGCAAACGCGCTCGGATTGTCTTGATACATCACCGACAGGATATGCATAAAGCGATCGATAGCCGACTCCTGTTCAGCCAGAATATCGCTTTGCAGCATCTGCTCTATGCGTTGCCCCACTTTAACGTTAGCGCTCGTGTCGGCTGACGTGGTCTGTGTCTCAACCCGAGTCGCCACCGGCTCTATCTGTAACAGGCGCCGTAATATATCCGAGGCACTTTCACCGATATGTCGTGTATTACTGGCAATGTAACGATAAAGATCTTCATCTACCTCTATGGTTTTCATCATATTTCCTGGCATGTCCACTCCCAATGACGGAGCCTGATTATACATGGAGCGGGCGATCTGCCCAAGCAGGTTGCGCCTTAAGCCCTGTCGGGCAACAATATCGGTCTTGATCCTTCGTCTGGAATTAGCATGCAATTGAATTTTCGCCGTCAGGGCCAGGGCCAGCCAGTGATTGTGATCCACGGTTTATTTGGCAGCCTCGACAACCTTAACGGCCTGAGCAAGGCACTGGCCGAACATTATGAAGTGATTGCCGTCGATGTCCGCAATCATGGCCTTTCGCCGCACAGCGAGCACATCAGCTATCAGGATATGGCCAACGACATTCTGGCGTTGATCAGTCAACTGGAACTGGCACGCCCGGTCCTGGTGGGGCACTCCATGGGCGGTAAAATTGCCATGATGATCGCCGGCATCGCGCCTGAGCTCATTGGCGGCCTGGTGGTAGCCGATATGGCACCCGTGGCTTATACCCAGGCTCGACACAAGGAAGTGTTTGCCGGCTTGCAGGCCGTGGCGGCCGCCGGCTGCCGGGATCGTAAGGCGGCCGATGCCGTACTCGGCCGTCATGTGCAGATTATGGGGGTGCGCCAGTTTTTGCTGAAATCCTTCATTCCCGACAGCGATACCCCCTGGCGTTTCAATGTGCCGGCACTGCAGGAGCACTACGCCACCATCATGAGTTGGCCGGGCCTGGATACCCCCTACACCGGCCCCGTACTCTTCATCAAGGGGGGCGAGTCCGACTACCTGCTCCCCGAGTACCAAGCCGAGGTGATCCGTCAGTTTCCCCGGGCTAAAGCCAAGGTGATCCCCGGTACCGGCCACTGGTTACATGCAGAAAAGCCGCAGCTGTTTAATCGCTTGGTACTGGATTTCCTGGCCCGGGCGAGTTAACAGCCATAAATCCTTTATGCTATAGTGGCGCCAATTTATAATGGTCGGACTGCGTGATGTCATTAGAACAAATCGAGCTAATGGAGAGCTTGGGGCTTAAGCTCTTTTTCGTAGCCATCTTTCTCTTGATTGGACTGGCTATTCAAGATGTACTCAAACGGGGCAATGTCCCGAAATTCGGTCGTTATATCGTCTGGGCCGTGTTGTTTTTGGGCTGCGCCGGCTTTATTGCCAAGGGCATTATTGAAGCCGCTTGGGAAGGGGGCGGTGTCGGTTAACCCATGGCTAAGCAAGAAACAGATAGAACAACGCTGGATTTGTTTGCCGACGAACGCCGGCGTGGCAGGCCAAAAACCAATCCACTGCCCCGTGAAGTACAACTGAAATACAACAAGCGCAATCAACTCAAACGGGATCGCGAACGCGGTCTCAGTCGCATAGAGCTAAAAGTCGATCAGGAGCTCCTGAATAGACTGAATATACTGGCCGCCGAGCAGCAGCTTAGCCGAGCCGACTTGATCCACGCCTTGCTGCTACAACAGCTTGAGCTGCAGGACAGCCAATAGGCCAACTGGCCTGACCATCCACATTTTCGACAGGTACAACATTATTATGGCAAGTGTAGGTCTGTTTTTTGGAAGTGACACCGGCAATACCGAAGCCGTTGCCAAGATGATCCAGAAAGAACTGGGCAAGCATCTCATCGCGGTACACGATATTGCAAAAAGCACCAAAGAAGATATTGCCGGCTTCGATCTGCTGCTACTGGGTATTCCTACCTGGTACTATGGCGAGTCTCAGGCAGACTGGGATGACTTCTTCCCCGAGCTTGAAAATATCGACTTCAATGACAAGCTGGTGGCCATCTTTGGTTGCGGCGATCAGGAAGACTATGCAGAATACTTCCTGGATGCCATGGGCACACTGCGTGAAATCATCGAGCCCAAGGGGGCCATCATCGTTGGTCACTGGCCCACCGAAGGCTACGAATTCGAAGCCTCTCGGGCGCTGGTGGATGATGCTCACTTTATTGGCCTCGGTATTGATGAAGACCGCCAGCCCGAGCTGACTCAGGATCGGGTTAAGGCCTGGTGCAAGCAGATATATGAAGAAATGTACCTGAAAGAACTGGAATCTTAATCCACCTTCTCGGGTCTGATAAGGGATGCGAAGGCGCGTCCCTTTTTTGTATCTTGATGCATTGGCATCAATGGTACGCCAGTATGGCAAAGACGATTATACGAGAGTTGTACTATGAAAAAGTTAAGTATTTTATTGTTCGCGCTGTTGTTGCCGACCACGGCGGCACTCGCCAACATTACCCCCCTGCCCTTGCCGGAAAATAAAGGCCAGCCGATAGGCCAGATATTGCTGCACACCGCTCAAGAGGGGGACACCCTGGCCAGCCTCGCCCGCTATTACGGCGTCAGCCCCATCCTGTTGCTGGCAGCCAACCCGGATCAGGATCTGTTTTTGTTAAAGCCCGGACAAGAGCTGGTAATACCCAATCAGCTGTTGTTACCCAGAGCCGATACCAAAGGCATCGTCATTAACCTGGCCGAATTAAGACTCTACTACTATCCGGAAGATGGCAGCGATGTGTATGTCTTCCCTATCGGTATTGGTCGGGTGGGTCGAGCGACCCCGGAAATGACCACCAGCATCAGTCAGATGCGTAAAAACCCCACCTGGACGCCAACCGCCAATACTCGCCGCGAGTACGAAGCCAAAGGCATTCCGCTACCGGCCGTGGTGCCTGCAGGCCCCGACAACCCGCTGGGTGAATATGCCATGCGTCTGGCTTATGGCAGTGGTGAATACCTGATCCACGGCACCAACGACCCCCTGGATGTGGGGCTGCGTGCCAGTGCCGGCTGTATCCGCATGTACCCCGAACACGTAGAGTGGTTGTTTGCACAGGTAGACAAGGGAGTTCAGGTTCAAATTGTGAATCAGGCGCTTAAGGTCAGCACGGATGAATATGGTCAGACATTTATCGAGGCCCACGAACCATTGACTCCCGAAGGCCTGGCCGACGATCGTCCCCTGGATATGAGCACGCTCACGCCCTTGATCGAACAGGGTGCCAACCGGGAGCTCATTGAACAAATCATTCGTCATCAACAAGGTATGCCCCAGCTCGTGGGTCAAGTCTCCGAGCAACTGTAAACGGTTGCTCTGCCTCTGTTGGTAAATGGTGAACATAAAAAAGCCTGGCCGAAGCCAGGCTTTTTTTTCGCTGCACCAAAACTTACTTGGTGTAACGACCCATCTGGTCCAGACGAGAATTAGCACGGTCTGCAGAAGCACGGGCTTCGGCAACGTCAGCAGCCAGGCGATCGATTTTGGCAGAGTTCATTTGCTGACCCTGTTGAACTGCTTGGATGTCCTGAGACAGACCGTCCAGTTTAGTCTCCATAGCTGTGTTTGAGCTACAACCGGCCAGCATCAGAGTACCAACAACACCAGCAACCAACATCATTTTATTGCGCATTACATGCTCCTTGTTTCTATGGCAGTCAAAAAGACCACTTAGTCAGGCTAAGTATGGACGAAGTTCCCCACTAACCGCAAATTATTTTACAAACCATGACGTTAGGAAAATTTGCTTAACACCCTAAGCCATTATTTGTATGGTCGTTTTTTACGTACGTAAAGTGTTCGTTCCACCTCAGCGATCAACTTCCCTTCCTCATCAACAATATTAATACGAAAACGAGGAAAGTGCTTATGACCCTCTTGGGTCGCTTCAAGTATCGCATCTAGCCGTTCTTGGCTCAAATGAATATCAGCAAAAACACGCCCTCTGCCGGGCCTGAGAAAGGTAATGCTGGCGGCTCTATCCCAGATGTAGTACCCCTCTCCCAGGTTTCCCATTAATAACATCGAGTAGACAGGATCTGTCATCGAAAACAGGCTGCCCCCATATTGGGTGCGATTGGCATTTTTATTCCACCACCTGAGGGCCAGGCTGACCCGGCAATAACGATAATCCTGACTGAGCCGTTCAATACGAATACCCGCCCCCCAAAAAGGGGGCCAGCAGTTCATCAAGATTTTTACCAAGCGAGGGCGGGCAATGATCTGCTTCATCTATCTCATCTGACCAGCTGAAAATAAGCCCGATATTAACAAAAATCACGCAACCTGACAGACTTATTGCGCTGGCCCATGGCACAGGCCGGCAAAACCAGATTGCGGTTGCCTTTAAGGGTAGGAACAAGGACAATGAAAGCAATAACCACACGAAATGCGAAACTTTATTCTTATGGCTGACAACAATCAAGCTTTGAAAAAAGCAGGCCTCAAGGTGACGCTACCCCGCGTAAAAATCCTTGAGCTGCTCCAACATCCCGATGCTCAACATGTGAGTGCCGAAGATCTGTATAAGCTGCTGATCGACCAGGGTGAAGAAATTGGTTTGGCGACCGTTTATCGTGTGCTGAACCAGTTTGACGATGCCGGCATAGTAGCTCGCCATCACTTTGAAGGCGGCAAGTCGGTGTTCGAACTGGCCACTCAGGAACATCACGATCACCTGGTGTGCCTCGATTGCGGTAAAGTCATCGAGTTCCATGATGAAATCATCGAAGAACGTCAACACGTTATCGCCAGTCAATTCAATATTAAATTGACTAACCACAGTCTGTATCTTTATGGCCATTGTCATGAAAAACCTTGTAGCCATAACGATGAAGACAAATAACCCATCGTTCTAACAGTCACAAAAAAGCCGCAGAATTCTGC
>NZ_JBLWUK010000052.1:0-9667 GCF_048268965.1 Oceanisphaera sp. | reverse complement strand
CCGAGCCCCCAGGGATGGGTTTATGGCGTGTCGTGGGAGCTGACTCTGTTTCCTCTGGTACTCAGCTTTAAAATAGAGCATATTTTTACTTAGATTGGTATAACTTCTTCGTTAAGACCTCCGTAGCGAAGCCAGCAGGCTTCGCTACCATGCAGCCATCGTTAGCGCTCTAACGAGCTGAACATAGCTAGTAAGCAGGCTCGGTTACTGGGGGAGTCCAGAGGGCAGGCCGCGGGAAAATTTCAGGATATGGCCCTTGAAAGGCTGCTCCAGATAAGCGGTGTTTTCCGGTTTGACCTCATGGTGGGTAAAGCCAAACTCGGCCATCTTTGTATTCAGTTTGTTTTTTCTGCCTCGGCCCGGATCAACCAGTATCACTTTGCATTGCGGCTTGGCATGTCGCTCAATAAAACCCGCCAGCATCATGACATGCTGATCTTCGTACAATAAGTCACTGCCAATAATTAAATCAAAAAGGCCCAGATTGCTGTGTTCATCCGCCCAGTCAACACGCTCGAAGGCGATCTCTTTGTTGTTATTGAGCAGGGTGTTTCTGTCGAGAAAATATTCTACCTTGGGGTGATAATCGGTGGCGGTAATGTCTGCGTGCCGTTGATTAAGCAGTATGCTCGACAAGGCAATGCCACAGCCGACTTCCAGAATACGTTTTCCTGCAATGTCGTAGTCCAGCATGTAATGGGCCAGTACCTGGCTCGAAGGCCATACCACACCAAACATGGGCCAGGACGCAGAGCAAATACCCAGCTCCTGGGCGATGCCCTTGGTATCGCTGAATTGCTGGTTGTCACGCAGCGTACATAAATGAATATCTTTATGGCCAACTTCAATCGTTTGATAACGAACGCGCACTGGCGTAGTCATAATGGATCCTGAATAGAAAGCAAAATTGCTAAAGTCGGCACGAATTGCCGGGATGAAAAATCACATTCAAAACAAGATTGGATAACTTGACAACAGTATGCCACATTTGGCGGCAACTTGCTGGTATTTGGCGTCGGGTGGGGTGCTGCGTGCCATCAATAGATTCATCTGGTGCGCCGCAGGCTGTAGCGCAATGGCGGATGGGGATGCTGGAGCTGGCTGTCCTTTAAAGACAAAAAAGCGGTGACGTTTGGGCCGGATCTGGCGTCAAATGTCACCGCAGAGTGTGATCATCGAAGAATGATCAGTGTGCTTGATACTCTTGAACAGACTGCACCATGCCTTCGGCATTCAGGCCCAGCTTGGCCAGGATCTGCTGTTGGCTGCCTTGCTCAATAAACTCATCGGGTAGCCCCAGGTTTAATACCGGCACTATTTTCTTGTGGCGCATCAGGCATTCATTTACCGCCGAGCCGGCGCCGCCCATGATGGCGTTCTCTTCTATGGTGACCAGCAGTTCATGCTCGGCCAGCAGTGACAACACCAGCGCCTCGTCCAGGGGTTTCACAAAGCGCATATCCACCAGAGTCGCGTCCAATTGCTCGGCGGCCGCTTCGGCCTCGGCCAGCAAGGTGCCGAAGTTGAGCAGGGCAATCTTGCTGCCCTGGCGGATCACCCGTCCCTTGCCCAGTTCGAGTGCCGTCATCTGTGCCTGTATTTCAACGCCGCAGCCGTTGCCGCGAGGGTAACGCACCGCGGCGGGGCCGGGATGCTGATAACCGGTGTAAAGCATTTGTCGACATTCGTTTTCATCGGCCGGAGTCATGATCACCATATTGGGAATGGTACGCATAAAGCTCAGATCGTAGGCTCCCTGATGAGTCGGTCCATCGGCACCCACTATGCCGGCCCGGTCGATGGCGAACAGTACATCCAGATTCTGCAGCGCGACATCGTGGATCAGTTGATCGTAAGCCCGTTGCAAAAAGGTGGAATAAATAGCGACCACCGGCTTTTTGCCTTCTATGGCCAGGCCGGCGGCCAGTGTCACCGCATGCTGTTCGGCAATGGCGACATCAAAATAGCGCTTGGGGTATTCCCGCGAAAAACGCACCAGGCCCGAGCCTTCGCGCATGGCGGGGGTAATGGCCATTAACTGTGGGCAGACCTGGGCCATATCGCACAGCCAGTTACCAAAAATACTGGAGTAACTGGGGCCGGAAGCGGCGCTCTTGGGCAAGCTGCTGTCGGCCGGGTTGAACTTGGGCACACCATGATAACCAATGGGATCCTGCTCGGCAGGCAGGTAGCCTTTGCCTTTGCGGGTCATGATATGCAAAAACTGCGGCCCCTTGAGCTTGCGCATATTGCGCAGCGTCTCGACCAGGGTATTGATGTCATGGCCGTCGATAGGGCCCACATAATTAAAACCGAACTCTTCAAAAAGGGTGCCGGGAATGACCATGCCTTTAAGGTGTTCTTCGGTGCGCCGGGCCAGCTCTTTCAGCGGCGGCAGTATTTCCAGCGCCTTCTTGCCGCCTTCGCGCAGGCTGCTGTATAACGAACCCGACATGATGCGTGCCAGGTGATTGTTGAGCGCGCCGACGTTTTCGGAAATCGACATCTCGTTATCGTTTAAAATAACCAGCATGTCTTTATGAATATCACCGGCATGATTGAGTGCTTCAAAGGCCATGCCGGCAGTAATGGCGCCATCACCGATAATGGCGGCTACCTTGCGGCCTTTCTGTTCCTGGTCGGCGGCAATGGCCATGCCCAGCGTGGCACTGATGCTGGTGCTGGAATGGCCCACGCTCAAGGTGTCGTATTCACTTTCTTCGCGCCAGGGAAAGGGGTGCAATCCCTGAAACTGACGGATGCTGGCCATGCGTTCGCGCCTGCCGGTCAGAATTTTGTGCGGGTAAGCCTGGTGGCCCACGTCCCACACCAAACGGTCGAACGGCGTATTATAGACGTAGTGCAAGGCCACGGTTAATTCGACCACACCCAGGCCAGAGGCCAGGTGTCCGCTGCTCTGGCTAACCGAATGCAGCAAAAACGACCTTAACTCTGCGCAGAGAGCGGGCAACCTGTCTTGAGGCAGGCTGCGCAATTCGTCGGGCAGGTTAGCCAGTGCCAAGGTTGGATAATCGGCAATATTCAGACTCATAAGCTTATTATTATGCTAGCTCTAAAAATCGCGTTTCACGATATAGTGAGCGAATGCTTCCAGTGTTTGAGTAGGATAGGGGATATCAGCCAGCGCGGACAAGGCCTGCTGCTGCAAGTCATCGGCAAGGGCGCGGGCACCATCAAGGCCCAGCAGGGCAGGATAGGTGCTCTTTTGCTGCACCAGATCCTTGCCCTGGGTTTTGCCCAGCGTTTGCGTGTCGGCGGTAATATCCAGAATATCGTCCTGCACCTGAAATGCGAGGCCAATGGCGTCGGCATAACGGCTTAAGGCAGTAAAGTGTGCTTCTTCCATATGGGGAGCACAGAGTGCGCCCAGGCGCACGGCGGCACGGATCAGGGCGCCGGTTTTGTGACGGTGCAGGCTTTCCAGGGTGGCGCTGTCTATGACTTTGCCTTCCGACTGAATATCCAGCGCCTGGCCGCCACACATGCCCAGATAACCGCTGGCCCTGGCCAGCTCTTGTACCATGCGTAATTGCCGCTGGGCACTCAGGCCGAGTTCGGGCTGGCTCAGCAGCTCGAAGGCCAGAGCCTGCAGGGCATCGCCGGCCAGAATGGCCGTGGCCTGGTTAAAGGCCTTGTGTACCGTCGGCTGGCCACGGCGCAGGTCGTCATCATCCATGGCGGGCAGGTCATCGTGGATCAGCGAATAGGCGTGAATGCATTCGATGGCGGCGGCCGCGGCGTCCTGGGCGGCATGATTGGGCTGGTCCAGCACGTCGCCACAGGCGTAAACCAGCATGGGGCGCACGCGCTTGCCACCTTGCAGCAGGCCATATTCCATGGCGGCTTTCAGTTCGGGAGCGAGTGGCGGAAGTGCGTTGATGGCCGCAGACAGCACGCGGGCAATGCGCTCATGATAGTGCTGCTGCATTTGAATAAAGCCCACGTTATCGTTCCTCTTGGCTCGGGGTGAAGGCCGCGAGTTGCTCTTCATCCTGTTGCAGCAGTATCTGAACCTGTTGCTCGGCCTGAGTTAACCGTTGTTGGCCGGCACGAACCAGTTGCACGCCTCGCTCAAAAGACTTGAGCGACTGCTCTAGACTCAGCTCACCCTCTTCAAGCTGGTTAACCAGGTTTTCCAGTTCAGCGAGGGCGCTTTCAAAATCCATATTTTCAGGTTTTTTGGTAGCCACGGGCATCCTCAGTCATTAAGCGGCAAAATAATGACTAATAGTATCATTGCCATCCCGCTTTTGGCGAAACTTATAGCCGCCACCAAACGGCGCGACGATAAGAGGTTAAGGATCTGCCGCTGCTGCCGATAATACCAATGGCGACAAGCTAAAGCATAACAAGGTAAGCTTGGCGCCACTATGAGCATAAAAACTGTGTCTACAAACATGTTATAACCAATGAGGGCCTTGCTTTGGATCTGGCAACGATTATCGGATTAGTCGGTGGCGTGGCATTTGTTGCCATGGCCATGGTGCTGGGAGGCAGCCTCGGTATGTACGCCGATGTCGCCTCGTTTTTTATTGTTTTCGTCGGATCGCTGTTTGTAGTGATGATGAAGTTCAACTTTGGTCAGTTTCTGGGGGCGGCCAAGGTGGCGGCCAAGGCGTTTATTTTCAAGCTGGAAAAGCCCGAAGAGCTGATTGAGCGAGTGCTGGTGCTGGCCGACTCGGCACGCAAGGGCGGCTTTCTGGCATTGGAAGAGGCGGAAATCACCAACCCCTTTCTGCAAAAAGCGGTGAATATGCTGGTGGATGGCCACGAACAAAACGTGGTGAAAATGGCGCTGGAAAAAGACATCGATCTTACTATTGAGCGCCAGGAGCAGGGCGCCAAGATATTTCGCGCCCTGGGCGACGTGGCACCCGCCATGGGCATGATAGGTACCCTGATTGGCTTGGTGGCCATGCTGGCCAACATGGATGATCCCAAGGCGATTGGGCCGGCCATGGCCATCGCCCTGCTCACCACCCTGTATGGCGCCATGCTGGCCAACATGCTGGCGCTGCCCATTGCCGACAAGCTGGAACTGCGCTCGGAAGAAGAGCGGCTTAACCGCACGCTGATACTGGATGCGGTACTGGGCATTCAAGATGGCCAGAGCCCACGGGTATTGCAGGGCTTGCTGGAAAACTACCTGGCCGAATCTAAACGGCCGAAGGAGGAGTAGTGGCTAAAAAGCGCAAACAGGTTGCCGCCGGAGCGCCAGCCTGGATGGCGACCTTTGCCGATCTCGCCACTATATTGATGAGTTTTTTCGTACTGCTGTTGGCCTTTGCCGAAATGGACGTGATTAAGTTCAAACAGGTGGCCGGTGGTATGAAGTACGCGTTTGGTGTGCAAAACCAGCTGGAAGCGCCCGACATCCCCAAGGGGACTTCGGTCATAGCTCTGGAATTTCGCCCGGGCCAGCCGCAGCCCACGCCCATCGACGTCATCATGCAGCAGACCACAGATTCGACGCAAGCCGAGCTGGACTTTCAGCCCGGTGAAGAAGACAGATCGGCGGGACAAAGCCGGGAAACCGGTAATTTAAGTGGCGGCGATCACTCGGATCCGCTGCAGGTCAGTCCGCAAGCCATGACCCTGGCAGAAGAATTGGCCGAAGAGCTGAACGATTCCATTGAGCAGGATGCCATCGAAATTGAAGCCCTGGGCCAGCAGATCATTATTCGTATCAAGGAGAACGCTTCCTTTTCGTCCGGTTCGGCTTTCTTGCAGCCCCAGTTCTGGCCTGTGGTGCGTAAAATTGGCGCCTTGCTCAAGGAGATTCCCGGTGAAATACTGGTGTCGGGCCACACCGACGATATACACAGTCAGAACGAGCTGTTTCGTTCCAACTGGGAGCTGGCGTCACAGCGTGCACTGGCGGTGGCCGATCAGCTGTTGAAGGTCGAAGGCTTTTCGGAAGAGCGCATGGTGGTGATGGGCATGGCGGGCACCCGGCCCTTGTTGCCTAATGACACCTCGGAAAATCGCCGCCGCAACCGGCGAGTAGAAATTACCATCTCTCAAGGCAAACCCAAATTTGCCGCGCCCCTAGACCTGAGCGAGCTGCGGTGAGGCAGTGAGGCATAAAAGGTGAAAGTAATCAGTCAGGCATACCCCGGGTCTTTTGCAGGGGCTGACCGATGCGCTCACCATCATGGCCAGACGGCGGTCGGATGAGTTCGGCCGACGGCAGTTGCACTGGCCCTGTTTTTCTCGCGGCCGACAGCGGCTCGAAGGCCGCTTTGTTTCCCCCTCACTCTTCTCGCCTTGCACCTCACTAACTATTTTTTGAACAAAAGCCCGGCATTAGGGTGTATAATGCCGGGCTTTATTTTTGTGTCGTTTACTTTCTTTAGTTGTTCTAGGCGTACCGCATTCATGAAATTTATTATCAAGCTTCATCCAGAAATCACGATCAAGAGCCGCTCGGTACGTCAGCGTATGTGCAAGCTCCTGCAAGGCAATATTCGTAATGTACTGTCACCGCTGGATGAACACATCAAAATACGGTCCGACTGGGACAAGCTGATCGTGCGCAGCAATATTTTTACCGACGAGCACCGTCTTGCCATGATAGACGCGCTGGCCTGTATTCCCGGTATTCAGGCGTTTTTAGAGGTGCAAGAACATCAGGTTTCCAGCCTGGATGAGATTCTGACCCATACCGAACAGGTATTTGGTGACCGGCTGGCAGGCAAGACCTTTTGCGTCCGCGCCAAGCGACGGGGCAAGCAGGTGTTCAGCTCGCTGGATGTTGAACGCTATGTGGGCGGTGGCTTGAACCAGCGCTGCAATACCGCCGGTGTAAAGCTGAAAAACCCCGATGTGCAGGTTAACCTGGAGCTGGATGGTGAGCGCCTGTATCTGGTCAATCAGCAATATGCCGGTCTGGGCGGTTACCCCATAGCGACTCAGGAGAGCGTGCTCAGCCTGATGTCCGGTGGATATGACTCGGGCGTGTCTTCTTATCAGTTCATCAAGCGCGGCAGTCGGGTGCATTATTGCTTCTTTAACCTGGGTGGCGAAGAGCACGAAGCCGGGGTGCGCGAAGTCGTTTACTACTTGTGGAAGAAGTACGGCTCTTCCCATCGGGTCAAGTTTATCTCTGTGCCCTTCGAGGGCGTGGTCGGCGAGATCCTGGAAAAGGTCGACAACGGTTACATGGGGGTGATCCTCAAGCGCATGATGATGCGCGCCGGTGCCGTGGTCGCCGAAAGGCTGGGCATTAATGCTCTGGTGACCGGTGAGGCCATGGGGCAGGTGTCGAGCCAGACGGTCACCAACCTGAATGTCATTGATCAGGCGACCGATACCTTGATCATGCGGCCACTGGTTGCTTACGACAAGCAGGACATTATAGATGTGGCTCGCCAGATAGGTACCGCCACTTATGCCGAAAAAATGCCGGAGTATTGTGGCGTTATCTCCAAGAGCCCGACCATCAAGGCCAAAATGGGCCGAGTGCTCGAAGAAGAAAGTCACTTCGACTTTGCCGTTCTGGATGCCGCAATTGAGGCGGCCATGGTAGAGGATATTCGCAAGCTTGAGCAAAAGTGGCAGTTGCCCGAGGTGGAGTTCAGCCAGGGAAGCGATGATGTCACCGAGGTGATCCTCGATATTCGCTCCCCGGAAGAGGAAGAAGAAACCCCCTTGGCGGTGCCGGGCCGGGAAGTCGTCGTGATGCCGTTTTTCAAGCTGTCGAGCCAGTTTACCGAGCTGGATCCCAGCAAAACCTATCTGCTGTATTGCGACCGTGGCGTGATGAGCCGCCTGCAGGCGATTCATTTAAAAGAGCAGGGCTTTGATAACGTGAAGGTGTACAAACCCTAACGGCAGCCAGAAGCGGCCAGCTGTAAGCTATAAGAAAAGCTTCGGCGTAAACAATAAAAACACCGAGCCTGTATCAGGTTCGGTGTTTTTTTTGCCGTGATGTCGGACTTGCTGCGGGGCGCTTAGCGCAGAATGCTCAGCTCCTGCTTGGTGGCGCCGCTTTTACGTTCTATTTCCTGATAAAGCTGGCCGCATACGGGAACGGGGAGGTTACCGGCGTTCGCCAGAATATAACCGCCGATATACTCGTTTTCGGTAGCGCGGCCGTGGGCCAGGTCTTGATGCATGGACGAGTAGTTGCTGGAGGTGAGCTCAATCACCTGCAGCAAGCGACGACGGAAGGCGTCTGGTGTTTCGGCCTTGTCACCGTCCAAACGGGCCATCACCTGATACACCTCTTCGCTCAATTGCGCCAATACATCGGCAAAGCGCGGCTCCAGCAATTGACCGTTGGTGATATTGTTGCAGGCGGTCAATGGGTTGATAACGGCATTGATGGCCAGCTTGCGTCGCTGATGCAGCACTATATCCTCGCTCCACTCGGCATGCCCCAGCGCCTTCTGCAAGGGTTTGACCAAATGGCTCCATGCCTTTGCTGCTTCATTCAAGGGCCCCAGCCAGGTTTCTCCCTTGCCGGTATGGCGCACCAGCCAGTCCCGCTCTTTGATGGCGCCATGACTGCTGACACCCGCCAGCAAGGGGTTGTTCGGAAACATTGCCTGTACCTGCTCGGACACGCCCAGCCCATTGTGTAACAGAATGATGGGGGTGCTGGCGGGCAGGTGATGCAATTCTTTTAATGCATCCACTACCTGATAGGCTTTGGTGAAGACCAGCAGGCATTCTACGGTGCGGGCATGCTCGGGAAAGCGGGGCCGACTCTGGATCAACTGATGCGTCCCGGTCAGGGTAATCAGATCCAGGCTGGGATGGAAATGGCCACGATGACGCTCCGACAACATCAAGGCGACGCTTTCTCCTCGTTGGCGTAACAGGCCCGTCATTACACAACCCAGAGCACCTGCTCCAAGAATGGTCCATTCCATCATCACTCTATCCCCTGAATTTTGTTATTATGCCTGTAAATTTAAGCCCTATACGTTAACCGTGAACTTTCACGGGCGCCAGCGTATTATTTTATCGCTGGCGGTTAATAAAACCGTTTAAAAGGAGTCATCATGCCGTCTTTTGATATTGTGTCTGAAGTTGAAATGAATGAAGTACGTAATGCGGTGGAAAATGCCAACCGTGAGCTGGAAACCCGTTTCGACTTCCGTGGGGTGGATGCCAGCTTTGAGCTGAAAGACGAGAAGGTGAAACTGAGCGCCGATGCCGAGATGCAGTTGCAGCAGATGCGGGATATGCTGCGGGGGGCCTTGATCAAGCGGGGTATCGATGTTCGGGTGATGGACCCGGGTAGTATAGTGCGCTCGGGCAAGCGACATATTCAGGAACTGGGCTTCAGGCAGGGTATCGACAGCGCTCTCGCCAAGAAGCTGGTCAAGCAGATCAAGGACAGTAAAATCAAGGTACAGGCGTCCATTCAGGGTGAGCAGCTGCGAGTGACCGGCAAGAAGCGCGATGATCTGCAGCAGGTGATGGCGCTGCTGCGCCAGGGCGAACAGGAGCAGCCGCTGCAGTTCAACAACTTCCGCGATTAACAGCGGTGAGGAGTGAGGTGTGAGGAATAAAAGCTGAGGAGAGCATGGTTGCGTCGGCCAAAGAGCCGGCTAACATTTTGCCTCACGCCTCACGCCTCACGCCTCACGCCTCACGCCTCACGCCTCACGCCTCACGCCTCACGCCTCACGCCTCA
>NZ_JBLWUK010000051.1:0-10076 GCF_048268965.1 Oceanisphaera sp. | reverse complement strand
GCGACTAACATCAGATCACAATTGAAGCCTTTTTTCTATTTATTTCATGGTATTACCGCTTAAGATCCTGTCTATGAGCGTCCCCTTCGAATACCCCGTCACCCCGCAATAATCGTCACCCCCGCGAAGGCGGGGGCCCAGTGACTTTGCAGAAAAGCCGCGGGCTGTCGGTTCGGTGCCATATACCCTGGATTCCCGTCCCCGCCTGCGCGAGGATGACGTTCCTGCACGGGAATGACGAGAGAAAAAGCCGATTTGGTCTTCAATAAGAAACCACATTGTAATAATCGGCCGCCTCCTTGCGACTTTGTGCATAACCTTCATTATGATCATCGACGCCGACCCCGCCGCATCGCCCTAAAAGGATATTTCTATGCGCAAACCCTTGCTGCTTACCCTGCTGTTACTGCTGATCGCCCTGTTTTTTATCTTCGATTTAGGTGACTGGTTCACACTGGAGTCCCTGAAACAACAACAGACGCAAATTGCCGCGCTGCGTGCCGAGTTCCCCTGGTTGATGGCCAGCGGCTTTTTTGTGCTCTATGTGCTGATGGCCGCGCTGTCGCTGCCCGGTGCCGCCATTATGACCCTGGCCGCCGGCGCCTTCTTTGGCGTGTGGCAGGGGTTGCTGCTGGTATCGTTTGCCTCGAGCATAGGGGCCACCCTGGCGTTTCTGGTGTCGCGTTTTTTGCTGCGCGATCAGGTACAGTTGCGTTTTGGTGACCGGCTCAAGGCCATCAACAAGGGCGTCAGTCAGGACGGAGCCTTTTATTTGTTTACCCTGCGGCTGGTGCCGGTGTTTCCGTTTTTCATCATCAATTTGCTGATGGGGCTAACCGCCCTGCCCGCCCGCACCTTCTACTGGGTCAGCCAGCTCGGCATGCTGCCCGGCACCCTGGTATATGTGAACGCCGGTACCCAGCTGGCGGCCATCAACAGCCTGAGCGGTATATTGTCACCGGCGCTGTTGGCCTCGTTTGCTTTGCTCGGCCTCTTTCCGCTGCTGGCCCGTGCCGGGCTGCGCCTGGTGCAACGCCGCCGTGTGTATAGCGGCTATAACAAACCCCGCCATTTCGATCGCAACCTTATCGTGATCGGCGCCGGCGCCGCCGGCCTGGTCAGCTCTTACATAGCGGCGGCGGTCAAGGCCAAGGTCACCCTGATTGAAGCCGACAAGATGGGCGGCGATTGCCTCAACACCGGCTGCGTGCCCAGCAAGGCCTTGATCCGCAGCGCCAAGCTGGCCCAACAGATGCGTCATGCCGAGCAGTTCGGCCTGACCAGCACCCAACCGGCGTTCAGCTTTAAACAGGTGATGAGTCGGGTGCAGGCCATCATCCGCAAAATAGAGCCGCACGACAGCGTCGAGCGCTACACCAGGCTGGGAGTGGAAGTGTTGCAGGGCTACGGCAAGCTGGTGGATCCCTGGACGGTGGAAATTACCTCCGCTACCGGCACCGTGCAGCGGCTAACGGCCCGCAGCATCATCATCGCCGCCGGTGCCAGCGCCGCCGTGCCGCCGATACCCGGGCTGGATGATGTCGACTACCTGACCAGCGACACCCTGTGGGATACCATGGCCGATAGAGATACTCCGCCCAGGCGGCTGCTGGTGATGGGCGGCGGTCCCATCGGCTGCGAGCTGGCGCAAACCTTTGCCCGCTTAGGATCCGAGGTCATCCTGCTGCAGCGTAATGCTCACCTGATGCCAAAAGAAGATCCGGAAGTCGGTGACTGGGTAAAAAGTGCTCTTACCGCCGACGGCGTTCGGGTGCTCACCGGCCATAGCCCGCTGCGGGTAGAACAAGGGCCCCATGGCCCCCGGGTTATTGCGACTCATCAGGATCGGGAAGTCATACTGGAATGCGACGATCTGCTGCTGGCACTTGGCCGCAAGGCCCGCCTGCAGGGCTACGGACTGGAAGCCCTGGGCATACCCACGGATCGCACCGTCACCACCAACGATTATCTGGAAACCCTGTACCCCAATATTTATGCCGCCGGTGACGTGGCCGGCCCCTATCAATTCACCCACACCGCCGCTCACATGGCCTGGTACGCCAGCGTCAACGCCTTGTTTGGCCATTTAAAACGCTTCGCCGTCGATTATTCGGTGGTGCCCTGGTGTACCTTCGTCGACCCTGAAGTGGCTCGCGTGGGGTTGAGCGAGCAGGAAGCCAAAGCACAGGATATCGCCTATGAGGTGACCCGGTTTGCGCTTGACGAGCTGGACAGAGCCATCACAGACGGTGCTGATCAGGGCTTTATCAAGGTGCTGACCGTACCCGGCAAAGACCGGATACTGGGGGTGACCATAGTCGGCGAACACGCCGGCGACCTGCTGGCAGAATACGTGCTGGCCATGAAACACGGGCTGGGTCTGAACAAGATACTGGGCACCATTCATGTGTATCCGACCCTGGCGGAAGCCAATAAATACGTGGCCGGTGAATGGAAACGCGCCCATGCGCCCGAACGGGTGCTGAACTGGTTGGGCCGTTATCATCAATGGCGGCTGGGAAAGGAGTAAGCGGTGAGTGGTGAGTTGTGAGTGGTGAGTTGTGAGTTGTGAGTTGTGAGTGTTGAATGTTTAAATGTGGTCCATTGAAATGGACCCTACAAAAACATACCGCACGCTGTAGTCCGGCGCTTTAGCTGCCGGTCCTGCGTTAGCAGGATGATGTGAATAACATTCTGCTGAGACGGGAGTGCCGGCTAAAGCTGTCTCTACAAAACACCGCTCTTTGTAGCCCGCCCCGTCTCTTTGGTAAAGAGGACTTCGGCAGCCAGCGTAGCTGGAACAACATCAAATCGCGCGAACAAGTATGCGCCTACAAAAAACAGCAAAATCCATCACCCTGATGAACTTCAGGATGACGGCAACTGCACATAAAAACGGGCCGGGATGCGTTTGCATCCCGGCCCTCTTATACAGCCTTCTTGTTCATTATTCGTTAAGGTCTGCAATAACCGGGCGCTTTCATGCCCCGTTTTTTCATCAGCATACAATGACGACTATCCACACCATCACCCTGCGACAAGGTCTGGTTGATGAAACCGGTATTAGCCGACACCGTGCTTGCCTGAGCCGGTAACATTGCTACGGTAAACACCGCCGCCAGCATAAGTGAAATAATGGCTTTCATAATGCTTCCCTCTTACCTAAGTGAGCAGCCTTGTGAACACTGTCGTTGCCTGCAAGGCCTGAGTCTATCTACAGGGCCACTGCCCTTCCGTTACGGCAACAGCGTCTAACGGTTAACTATATAGACGCACCAAGAGAGGGTTTTGTTACACAGAAATTACATTTTTTTTGTTGTCAAGCAGAAAAACCAGCGCACTCAACTTAATGACTCGCTCAAAAAGTCCAGTAACATCCGTACCTTGGGTGACAAATGGCGGTTGTGCGGATAAATAGCCCAAATACCGTCATCGGGTTCTTGATAAGGCTCCAGCAAGGGCACCAGTTGCCCCGCATCCAGTGCCGGCTGCACGTAATAATCCGGCAGCTGCACTATGCCTATGCCTTTTAGTGCCGCATCCAGCAGTGCCCAGCCGCTGTCGCAACGGATATTGCCTTTTACCCGCACATTGCGCGCCTTGCCCTGCTCCTGAAAACGCCAGTAATCCAGATTGCCCTGCAGGCAATTATGTTGCTCCAACTCGGAAAGCGTATAAGGCACACCATAAGTCGATAAGTAGCTGGGCGAGGCACACACGTACTGAGTACGGGAAGACAACCGCTTTGCCATCATGCTGGAGTCTTCCAGCTTGCCCAGCCGCACCGCCAGATCGTAGCCATCGGCCACCAGGTCCAGCATTTGGTTGGTCAGTTTCATTTGCACTTCCAGCTCGGGGTAGCGCAGTACAAAGTCGTTGACCAGAGGCGCTATGGTTTTCTCACCGAACGTTATCGGCGCCGTTAGCTTTAACTTTCCTTTGGGTGCCAGCTGCAGATTGGTAATGGTGCGTTCGGCCTCTTCCAGCCCGTCGAGCACCTGTCGGCAGTGCTGGTAATAAATTTGCCCAGCCTCGGTTACCGACACCTTGCGAGTGGTACGGTAAAACAACTTGGTTGACAGCCGCCCCTCCAGGGCGCTGATCTGACGACTCACCTGAGCGGTAGAAATACCCAGCCTTTTGGCCGCCTGGGTAAAGCTCTCTACCTCGGCTACCGCTACAAACTCACTCACCCCTTCCCAGATAAACATGGCTACTTCCTTACGTTGGAGTCGGGTACATCAATACGTACATTATATTGTTTCCTTATAGTAAAAGTAATTTAAAGTTTTCGACCATTATCAATTTAAAGTAGGTAATTATAATGTCAGGCTGAGATAAGTCGGCGTGCGATAACCACCATAAAGAGCCATTCAACACCCCTACATCTTGGGGTTAACCACAGTCCAGAACAGGCCCACAGCCCGCTCGGCTCGACAGAGCCTGTGGCTGCAGACCCTACGGCTAATAATTACTACATGGTAACTATATTTTGTAAAATGGCGTAATTACCTTCTACTGGTAACTATATATAATTCACTCATCAACACGGCAGCACCCTGCGCCGTGTCATATTTGAGGAATTACCATGACCCATACCACTAACCTGAAGCGTCTGTTCACCACCCTGCTGGTCTCTGCCACCATCGGCATGGCGGCCTTGCCTGCTCAAGCGCAAACCCACATGCAAGGCCAACCAATGGTCTCATCAACCCTGGCTTCCAAGGGTGATGGCGTCGACCACCGCCATTGCAAACTCCTTCGCCGCGCTGGCTCCTCACAGCCACTGCCCGGCTACTGCTTCTAATGAACGGGTCCACCGCTGTCACCCGATCTTTTAACTACACTTAAAGATTGTAGCCCTGTTGGTCACGAGAGTGGGTCACCACTGTTGGCCCACTCGGCGTCTTACTGCATCTACTATCACTAAATACTCGCCAACCGGCTCATCCAATCTGTTGAGCTCGCTTGGTTTGTGCTTGAACACCGTCCCTGGAGACACTATGACTCAGATTATCAAATCCAAAGCCGCCATCGCCTGGGGGCCAAACCAGCCATTGTCTATTGAAGAAGTGGATGTGATGCCGCCCCAGGCCGGCGAGGTGCGGGTGCGCATTGTCGCCAGCGGCGTTTGCCATACCGATGCCTTTACCCTGTCCGGTGATGATCCGGAAGGCATCTTCCCGGTGATCCTCGGCCACGAAGGCGGCGGCATTGTGGAATCGATCGGCGAAGGCGTCACCAGCGTGCAGGTGGGTGACCACGTGATACCGCTCTACACCCCAGAGTGTGGCGAGTGCAAGTTCTGCACATCCGGCAAGACCAACCTGTGCCAGAAAATTCGCGAAACCCAGGGCCAGGGCCTGATGCCGGACGGCACCAGCCGTTTCTTTAAAGACGGTCAGCCCATTTTCCATTACATGGGCTGTTCGACCTTCTCCGAATACACGGTATTGCCGGAGATTGCCCTGGCCAAGGTCAATAAAGCAGCGCCGCTCGAAGAAGTGTGCCTGCTCGGTTGTGGCGTCACCACCGGCATGGGCGCGGTCATGAACACCGCCAAGGTAGAAGAAGGCGCCACCGTGGCCATCTTCGGCATGGGCGGCATCGGTCTGTCGGCCATTATCGGCGCCACCATGGCCAAGGCCAGCCGCATCATCGCCATCGACATCAACGAGAGCAAATTCGAGCTGGCCCGCAAGCTGGGTGCCACCGACTGCATCAACCCGAACGATTACGACAAGCCAATCCAGGACGTGATTGTCGAACTGACCGGCGGCGGCGTGGATTACTCCTTCGAGTGTATCGGCAACGTCAACGTGATGCGCTCCGCCCTGGAATGCTGTCACAAAGGCTGGGGCGAGTCGGTGATCATCGGCGTGGCCGGCGCCGGCCAGGAAATTTCTACTCGTCCGTTCCAGCTGGTGACCGGTCGGGTCTGGAAAGGCTCTGCCTTCGGTGGCGTCAAGGGCCGCTCCGAGCTGCCGGGCTATGTTGACCGCTACATGAAAGGCGAATTCAAGCTCGATGACTTCATCACCCATACCATGGGACTGGAGGATCTGAACAAGGCCTTCGAATTGCTGCATCAGGGCAAGAGTATTCGTACCGTGATCCATTTCGACAAATAACATCCACGATGATGTGGGCTATATAACGTACAGCCGCCGTATTAAATAAAAATACAGCTGCTGTTTCGAGTAAATGAATCATTCATTAATTCTGGAGGCAATACCATGAGCGTATTTACCCATGTGACTGTCGGCACCAACGACTTGCACAAGGCTCGCACCTTCTATGACACCGTTTTAGGCACTCTGGGCCTTAAGCGCATCGCCGATCTGGATGAAAACGGTTCAATCTGGGGCCTAGACGCGCCCGCTTTCTTCGTGTTGAAGCCGGCAAACGGCCAACCAGCCAGTGTGGGTAACGGCGTGACCGTCAGCTTCGAGGCACCCAACCGTGCCGCCATCGACGCTTTCCACGCCGCCGCCCTGGCGGCTGGTTGCCCAGACGAAGGCGCACCGGGTACCCGCGACTGGGCACCCAATGCCTACGCCGCTTATACCCGCGACCTGGACGGCAACAAGCTCGCCGTCTACTGCTTCAAGCCGGCGTAACCCTTTGGTGCGAGACCAAGGTCTCGCACCATGCCGTTTCGCGCCCCATCACTGGCCGCTTGCGGAGAGTTCATCACATAAACGGGCCGAGCTGCTTTCGCATCTCGGCCCGCCTTCCATTACCTGTTTTTCCCCTTTAAGGTCCACAATAACCGGGGAGTTTCTGACCACGTTTTTCCATCAACATACATTGACGACTATCCACCCCATCCCCCATCGACAAGGTCTGGGTAATGATGCCCGTGTTGGCTGACACAGTGGCTGCCTGAGCCGGTAACATAGCGACGGCAAACACAGCTGCCAGCATCAGTGAAATAATGGCTTTCATAATGCGTCCCTCCTACCTAAATGAGCGGCCCTGTGATCACGGTTGTTGCCTGCAAGGCCTGAGTCAATCAGCAGGGCGTTGCCCTTGATCGCCTTGGCAATCCTGTCTGATGGTTACTCATTAAGTCGCGGCTGGTGGCGAGATTGTTACAACAAAAGATCATTATTTTGTGATCAAACTGCAAACCGCACCCACTGCCAGCCCATATTTTACGCCTCGATTACCAGCCCAGTCATCTTCCTGGTGCTGATACCTAATACACCGGACAATACATTACATTGTTTCTTTATAGTAAAAGTAATTTTAAACTTTCGGTTATTATCAAATATTAATGCGACCGTTATAATGGCAAATGCTATAAGTCGGCGTGTGATCGAAACGCCGCCGCCACCACCCAATCCATTACCACGCGGTTAGCCGCAGCATCACACAGACTGTTACCCTCTCGATTCGAGCGGAGCAACGCGGAAGACTCCCTGACGGAGTATAATTACGATACGGTAACTATATTTTGTAAAATGGCGTGATTATCTTATAGCTGTAACTATATATAATTCTCTCATCAACACGGCAATCCCTGCGCCGTGTCTTAATTTGAGGAATTATCATGACCCATACCACTCCCCTGAAGCGCCTGTTCACCACTCTGCTGGTCTCTGCCACCATTGGCATGGCAGCCTTGCCCGCTCAGGCTCAGACTCAAAGCCAGCCAGTAAGCGCATCAACCCTGTCTGCCAAGGGTGATGGCGTTGACCACCGCCAATGCAAAATGCTGCGCCGCGCCGGCTCTCCACTGCCCGGATACTGCTTCTATTCAAAGTAAAAGCGAGCTCAAGCTCGGTGGCGTCATTCCAATACCATGGGCTGAATAATTGTAGCAAGCATCTTCTTGCCTGTTCCCCTTGTTAAAAATCACACGCCATTAATATGGATTAAAGAACGTTGATAAGCCCACATAAAATAAATGTACGGTTTCCACTCAGAGCATTAACTACATAAGGGTTCAGTCGCTCACCTTTTACTCTTGGCTTTTATTGTTACTCACAAACAAAAGTCATTTATTATAACAGTGCTTTTTATTACTCATAAACAATATAAAGTGTGCTCATGAAAAGACAGCAAGCATACTGCTCGATTCATACAGCAACATAATTAATATAATGTTTTATTGAATATATTTTTTCAGCAGCACCTACATTCACAGTAACAAAATACATAAGGTAATTAAAATGACGCAGTCAACCAATGAAATCAATACCAGCAAACTGGCTCACACTCCTGGCATTCAGCTGTTCAAGGCCGGCACCTTCAAGATGAATGACTTGGCGGGCTTGCTGGAAGTCAATAACTTGAAAAGCCAGATGTCAGAACTCACCGTGACTGACAATGCAAATGGCCTGACCGTTGGCTTCTTCGCCATGCAACCCGGCGTTGAATTTGAATTTGTGTATGAATTTGTAGAATACAAGGTCATCACCAAAGGCAAAATTGTAATGCGTGACCAGCAGGGCAACAAATATGTCGCCGAAGTCGGTGACGTGGTCCTGTTCACCCCGAATGTTCCCGTTATCTTCGACGGCGAAAGTGATGGTGAAGCTGTTTATACTGCACACCGCACCGCAGACACCATGTTTGCACCCAAGTAAACCATTTATCTGAACGGCAACACCGTCCCCTTTTTCTCTACAAAGAGATCGGTGTAACGCCTGCCGATGCATTATAAACGCGACCAGAAAGCCAAGCAGGCTTTCTGGTCGCCGCTTTACGTCCGCCGGCATTCGCTCCGCTATACCCACCTCATTACATCATCGATTGGCTTCAATACCTCCGCTACCACTACACCTGCTACAAGCCCCGTGGCGCTTGGCGCCATGATATCTGCCTCACCACTATTACTATATGGTAAAGGTTATTTGATACATATGACCATTATCACCATAAAGAATGCGAATATAATATCGCCATCGCCACTACGGCACCCGTTTCTGGGAGGGACACTTGATGAGCATTGAAAACCTGAGTTGTAACAAAAGCTTCGATGGCTGGCACAAACAGTACAGCCATTATTCTGAAACACTGAACTGCACCATGCGGTTTGCCATTTACCTGCCGCCGCAGGCGTTAAGCGGCAGCAAGGTGCCGGCCCTGTACTGGCTGTCCGGCCTGACCTGCACCGATGAAAATTTCATGCAGAAAGCCGGTGCACTGCGTATGGCCGCCGAACTGGGCATGGCTATTATTGCACCGGACACCAGCCCCCGCGGTGATGATGTAGCCGATGACGAAGGCTACGATCTGGGCAAGGGGGCCGGCTTCTATGTTAATGCCACCCAGGCACCCTGGAACCGACACTATCGTATGTACGATTATGTGCTGAACGAACTGCCGGCGCTGGTCGAGTCCATGTTCCCGCTCAACGATCAGCGTTCCATTTCCGGCCATTCCATGGGAGGTCACGGAGCCCTGGTGCTGGCCATGCGCAACCCGGAGCGTTACCGCTCGGTGTCGGCCTTTAGTCCTATCAGTAACCCGGTCAACTGCCCGTGGGGCCAGAAGGCATTCAATGCTTACCTGGGCAAAGATACCGCTACCTGGGCCGACTACGATGCCAGCCTGTTGATGCGCCAGGCCAGCCAGTTTGTGCCGGCGCTGGTGGATCAGGGCGAAGCCGACGATTTTCTTGTCGAACAGCTCAAGCCAGAGGCGCTGGAGTCTGCCGCCAACCACAGTGGTTATCCGCTGGAGCTGAACCGTCGAGAAGGCTATGATCACAGCTATTACTTCATCGCCAGCTTCATCGAACAGCACCTGCGCTTTCATGCCGAGCACCTGATTCGCTAACTCCTTCGCGAACCCAGCAGCCCCCGTGATAGCTTCGTCACCCCCGAGATAATCTCGTCACCCCCGCAAAGGAACGTCATCCTCGCGTAGGTACGTCATCCTCGCATAGGTACGTCATCCTCGCGAAGGCGGGGACGGGGACGGGGGTCCAGTGCCTTTGCAGGCACCCGCAGACTGACAGTTCTGCGCCACAAGTCCTGGATTCCCGCCTTCGCGCTGAGGGCTCCCCAGTTTTTTGCAGATCATGCCGAAACACCTGGTGAGAATAAGTAAAGGCGGCTCAACCT
>NZ_JBLWUK010000050.1:0-11374 GCF_048268965.1 Oceanisphaera sp. | reverse complement strand
GCGTATAACTCATCTCTAAGATGCCACGTTAACATCGGTTAATGTGGCGTGTTAGGTGTGGATGCTGTGACGCTTACGTTGAGTATTATACGCAGAGACCACTCATGAATGATGACTCCTTCAACTCAAGACATTATCGACGTTTTTTATCTGACCGAAAACTGCAGCGTGCTGCCCTTGCCCTGGGTGGCTGAGCGGGAGCGGTTGCCGCCTTTTTCTACCGACAAGGTTAACTGCCCCTCGCTTAACAGCGTGACTCTGCCAGCAATGGCATGGCCGTTGTAGCTGAACCTGGCAGGAACCTGGCCCTGTTTTTGATGATGCTCCCGGGTGTGACCGGCGTTTTCTACCGTCCAGTGTGCGGAGTAGGCCGTACCGGGAGTGCCGCCGATATCGAGAGTAATGGCGTCCATCGCCTGTGTCGCGTTTGCCTGTGCCAGCAGCAGTATTACAGCCCCTAACCCCAGCAAACGTCGCGTGACAGCGGATCCTTGCATAATTTCTCCAGTAAAAGCGGCCTGTAACCTGTCTTTACAGTATAGAGCTGCCTGACGCGGCGTGATGGCGGTGGTGGGGGGAGCTGGGTGCAGACGGGGTAAACGAAAGCGACAATCGGCCAGAGGACGGTTCTCTGGCCGGTAAGCCGCTGTTATAATTAAGGGCTCAATAACAATGGCGTGGTTAACCACGCCATTGTTATGCTTAGTTTGCTGACACTTGCGGGTCTGCGTCGGCTGCCTCAGTTGTTGCTTCCAGTTTGCTCTGCGCCACCGCCTTGGCCTTGACGACGGGCTCCGCTTGCAATGCTTTCAGCTGCGCTTCGGCAGCTTCGAGCTTTTTCTCGGCCGCCGTCAGCTCTTGCTTCAACTGACGTCGCTCCATTTCAATCTCGTCGGCCGTGGCCTTGGAGTCAGAAGAGGCGGACTCAGCCAACCAGGTTTGAACGGTCTGTGGCCAGGCAATGGCTTGCTCACTTTCCGACTCGGTAAATATCTGGGTGAGCTCCCCCTTGCTTAACAAGGCAGACATCTGGTTGGTTTGGGCGTTCCACACCAGGCTGGCTCGCTCGGCGTCCGGTGTTGAGGCGTCATTGGATGCCAGGTAAAATAGGGTGCCTTCCTGCTGCAGCTTGGGCGCCGTACGCAGCAGCGCCAGGGTGTCTTGATAGTCATCGCCCAACAGGGCCGTCATGCGGTTTTTAATGGTGGGCTGTTCAAACAGCTTGCTGCTACTCGGATCCAGCCCGACCAGAGGCTTGATTAAAGACCACATCAGCTGGTTTTGGCTCATGGCCAACATGGGAGCAACGCAACCGCTGAGCAACCAGCACAGGGCGGTAACGGTTAACAGGTTAGATAGACGCATCTTGTATCCATGTAAATAAGTCAATAAAGGTTTGCCTGACTGAGCCTAGGCGTTCACCAAGGCACCGAAAAGGTGGCGCAGATTAGCATAAATCGTCCAAAAAGCATCCAGACCTGCAGCATGATATTCACGGCATTTACGGCGACGTTCAGCAGGGCCATCTAAGCTTGAAATCAGCCTAAGTAGTGCAATAGCCACCACTTTATATTTCGCAGACCACAGGCAGACCCACGCAACCCGCCTCAGCAGAAGCAGGCCGGATACAGAATACAGGCGTCACTTTCTGGCACTCTCGGGGACATGGCGATTCATTGGAGAACAAGCAATGCGACGATTCATACACCTGATGCTGTTGCTGCCCGGCTTGCTGTTGGCGGGCTGCAGCGACTCATCTTCTAAAGATATTCATTTACTCACCGGCGCTCACCCCGCCGAACTGGCTCGCACGCACCTGGCGGGCGCGGTACTGAAACAGCAGGGGTTTACCGTGACCATTGAAGAGGCGCGACTGGGGCAAATTTGGCAACGGCTCTGGGCCGGCAAGGCCGATGCCAGTGTGACGGTCTGGTTGCCTGATGCGTCGGCGCCCTTTGTGGAACGCTTCTTTGACCGGCTTGACGACCTGGGCCCCAAAGACAATGGCCTGGCGGAGGAGGACGAAATATGGCCCGCCAACGACAAGCCCCATACGGTGGTACGCCGTAGCCTGGAACAAGAATCACCCAAGGCGCTGGCCATTTTGCGCAACCTGCACTGGCAACCCCAGGATTTAACGCAAATTATCCATCGCTGGCAGCAAAGCCAAAGCTGGCCCCTGGCGGCAGAAAGCTGGTTGGCCGAGCATACAGACCCCTTGGGCGGCGACAAGCCGTAACCTGACTGCCACCCGTTAAAGAAAAATACCGTCTTTTGTTATCTTGCCGGGCTGACGCCGGTCTCTTTCTTTCGTTTGGTTCTGGTTTTTCTGGCAGCGGATCGCTGACCACTTTTATTTCGATTAATGGTTCTTGCTAACACCAAGCGAGAACGGTTTTTTATTTGGCCGTGAACCGGCGGCCTGCTTTTACAGGAACAGTACAGATGACAACAATTGGAACGCCTCTTTCGGCCACGGCCACCCGAGTATTAATGTGTGGTGGCGGCGAGCTGGCCAAAGAAGTGGTGATTGAGCTGCAACGCCTGGGGGTAGAAGTGATCGTAGTCGATCGCTATGCCCACTCGCCCGCCATGCAGGTGGCCCACCGCTCGCACGTGATTTCCATGCTGGATGGTGCGGCATTGAGAGCCGTGATTGAGCAAGAGCAGCCACACCTGATCGTGCCCGAAATTGAAGCCATTGCCACCGACACCCTGGCCGAGCTGGAGCAGGAAGGCTTTACCGTGATCCCGACTGCACGCGCCACTCAGCTCACCATGAACCGGGAAGGTATTCGCTGTTTGGCCGCCGAAGAGCTGGGCCTGGCGACTTCACCGTACCGTTTCGCCAGCACGCTGGAAGACTTTACCGCCGCCATCGCCGAGATCGGACTGCCCTGTGTGGTCAAGCCCATTATGAGCTCCTCCGGCAAGGGACAAAGCACCCTGCGCCACGAGAGTGAGATAGAGGCGGCCTGGCAGTATGCCCAGGAAGGAGGGCGTGCCGGTGGTGGGCGGGTCATCATAGAAGGCTTTGTCGAGTTTGATTATGAAATCACCCTGCTCACGGTGCGCCATGCCAACGGCACCAGCTTTTGCGAGCCCATTGGCCACTTGCAGGTAGACGGCGACTACCGTACTTCCTGGCAGCCCCAGGCCATGAGCGCGGCGGCACTGGCTTCTGCGCAGCGGGTCGCCGAGCAAGTGACTGGCGTCCTGGGCGGCTATGGTGTATTTGGCGTCGAGTTGTTTATTCGTGGTGACGATGTCTTGTTTAGCGAGGTTTCGCCTCGCCCCCACGACACCGGTCTGGTGACGCTGATTTCACAAAACCTGTCGGAGTTTGCCCTGCATGCCCGCGCCATATTAGGGCTGCCGATCCCGCTTATCCGTCAGTACGGCCCCGCCGCCTCGGCGGTAATTCTGCCCGAGGGACAGTCTTGTCAGAGCCGTTTTGGTGGCCTGAATCTGGCGCTTTCCGAGCCGGATACCGAGCTGCGCTTGTTCGGCAAACCCGAAATTAACGGTCGCCGCCGCATGGGGGTCGCACTGGCACTGGCCGACAACATAGACGCCGCCAAAACCAGGGCCAGCGAATGTGCGGCCAGGGTCAGCGTCGAGTTTTAATACCTGCCTTTAATATCTGCCGTTAAGGCGCCTTCCCTCGAAGGCGCCTGCTTTCATATATCACCCGCCAACGGGTTGTCTGACCTGAATTGACTACCGGCCCTAAGGCTGCTGTGCCACCGTGGCCTGCTGGCGCAGAGGTTGCTTCCAGCGCTCCGACAACAAGACGCCAAACAGCGTCAGCCCACCGCCAACAAGATGATAACCCGCCAGCGTCTCGTTCAAGATGGCGGCGGCAATCAGGGCGGTGAAAATGGGCACCAGATTAAAAAAAATGGCGGTCCGGCTCGGGCCCAGGTGCTTGATGCCGGTCATCCAGGTGAGCGGTGCGGCAATGGAGGCAAACACGCAGGCGTAGATCACCAGGGGCAGGTTACTCGTGTTCAGGCCGGCCCGGGGCGAGAGCCAAAACAGCGGCAGCAGTATCACCACCGCCAGCACGACCTGGGCATAGAGTAACTGCATGGCAGGCAGGGGAATTTGCCACTTTTTCAACAGCGTGCTGTACAGCGCATAGGCCAGGGTGGCCACCAGCATCATGCCATCACCAATATTAATGCCGTTTTGCTCCAGGCTTGCCACATTGCCGGCCGACATGACCCACAGCACGCCCATAAAGGAACACAGAGCACCCAGCACCGCGCCTTTGGTCAGCCGTTGGCCCAGCATCAGCACCGCCATCACCAACGACATCATCGGCATCAGCGACAGTACTATGCCCATGTTGGTGGCCGAGGTACTGGGGGCGGCAAAGTAAGCCAGACTTTGATAGACCGCCATGCCCAGCAAACTCAGCACAAAAATCTTTCCGCCATGGCATTTGAGCACCGGCCAGGCTTTGAGGGTAGGGCGCAGTAAAAACGGCGTTAACAGCACACAGGCAAACAGCCAGCGATAAAAGCCCACCTCGGCAGGAAAAATAGTGCCTACGGTCAACTTGTTCACGACCGTGTTGCCGGCCCAAAACAACACCGCCAATAAGGGAAATAGGTAATACATTGAATTCAATCTGCTTATCACAAGGTAACGGTCGGCTATTATCCTCTGACTTTAAATAAGGCTATACTGATTTTCAGACAACAAGCAGCCGGTTTCAGACAACAGGACAAGCGTACAGGAAAAGGGTGTGCTACCGGGCAAGAGCGGAACAAGAGAGCGGCCATGAACAAGAACTACATTCAGATCCCCAGGCTGAGTCAGCTGCCCGGTCGCGTGTATTTCCGCTATGACGAGTACGGCGCCGACACCCATGCGGCCGCTCACCAGCACCCCTGGGGGCAGCTGAATTATACCGCCCGTGGCGTAATGCAGCTGCATATTGCCGGCCGGCCTGTTATGTCGCCACCTCACTATGGGATATGGATTCCGCCCCATCAAGTGCACAGCTGTTACAACCGCGAGTCTGTGCTGTATCGCTCCGTGTATATTGCGCTGAGTGAATGCGACCGGCTACCCGAGCACCCGTGTGCCCTGTCCATGAGCCCAATACTCAAAGCCATTTTAAATGACTTTGCCGAGCGAGATGTCACCACCCCTACCCGCCAGGCCGATCTCAATCTGGAGCAAGTGTTGCTGGATCAGCTGCAGCTAGCCCCCAGAGAATCGGACTATCTTCCCTACGGACAAAGCGAGATGGTGAATCAGGTGCTGCATCAGCTCAGCGCCGAACCGGGTAATAACGCCACCCTGTGCGAGTGGGCCAAATGGGTATTTGTAAGCGAACGCACCCTGGCGCGCCATTTTATTAAAGAGTTGGGCATGAGCTTTGGCGAATGGCGCCAACGGCTGCGCTTTTTAACCGCCATCGAGGCGCTGGAGCAGGGGCGGGCGATTAAAGAGGTAGCCCTCGATCTGGGCTACAGCAACAGCTCGGCGTTTATCACCATGTTTACGCGCCACGCCGGCTGTACGCCCGAGCAGTATCGCCGCCAGTGACATTGGTCAAGCGGCGGACTACCTTAAAGAACAAGGCTGTTATCGTCGGGATGAAATCGAACCGCTGCCGAGTGGTGTTAAAGCGTTCTGGATATCAAGCCCGTGCAACATCATTCATCTGGTGTCATCGGATGACGGCAGCTAGCCGTTGCAGGCACGATAACTTGTCCATTGCGGCTTCGCCTTCAGCAATTCAAGCCGCGTATATTGTTGGTGTTATGTTCAGGGCAAAGCGCCCCTCGAGTAAGGTGAACGATGAAACCCAAACTCACGTCAGAGATAACCTGCCCGGCGTGCGGGCACAGGGAGCGGGAGACAATGCCGGAGCATGCGTGCCAGTATTTTTATGAGTGCAAGTACTGCAAGACTCTGCTTAAACCCAGGCCGGGAGATTGCTGTGTGTTTTGCTCTTACGGCGACGCGCCGTGTCCCCCGATCCAGCTGGAACAATCGTGCCGTTGAGCCTATGAAGAACGCAAGTCGGTTAATAAAGGTGGGTGCCATTGGCAGTGCGATAGCCGCGCTTTGCTGTTTTACTCCCGTGCTCGTTTGGCTGTTTGCGGTGCTTGGCATTTCTGCGTGGGTGGGGTATCTGGATTACCTGCTTTTTCCTGCGCTCGCGCTGTGTCTGGTGATGCTGGTTATCGGGCTTGTTCAGCGTTGGCGTGACAAGTCCCCCTGACTCCTTGTTGCCATTCGTTAAGGCTCTGGCACTGCTTGATTCAACTGCTCCAGAGCCTGCAGCTGGGTTGTGTGATTGGCCGAACCGCGTCAAATCAATTCGCGTAGTTAGCCGAATCACGAATAGCCGGATAGCCTTCTATATAGACCCACTCGGTGTCTTTTGCCGGTACATGGCAACCAAAGCAGTTGTTAAAGCCTTCGCCTTTCCAGTTTGTTGTCAGACTGACTTCGGGACTGTCTGGTGTGAACAGTGCCCAACCCCAGCCTTCCCCCCAGGCCTTATTCTCGGGGAAGCGGTTCTGGCGGTCACGCACCATAACAAACCAAACGCCCGGCTCGCCCGCCCATTGGGCAAAACCGGTTGTTTTCTCACCTTCACGAATACTGCTTATTTCCTTGACCAGGGTGGCACCATCGGGCCATTGCCCGGTTTTGCGAAAGCTTTTTACGGCCGAAGGTTCCGCGTATACGTCATGCACACCGGGTCCGCTGGCCTGCTCATCTTCGCGTACAAACCAGCTACCTATGTGTACCCATTCGTCGCGAAAGGCAGAAGGGCGACTGATGGTACCTTTGGCATCAACATGGGGCGAGAACTGGCCACTGGCGGCCATGGTGCTCTGCTGCTCGTCGGCAGCCGCCGACACCCAGAATGTGCCGCCTGCGAGCAGGGTGGCAAGCGTAACGGTTAATGTTGTTCTGAATCGCATGGGAATAGCCTCCTGTGGGGGGTCACTAAAGTAAAGCCTATCCCGCCATGGATTGCCTGTTTTTCAGCGTGCTAACCATTTGGCAAGAGTCTTGGTCAGATGTCCTGAGGTCGGTAACACAAATATGTCTATGGGGATAATCCTTGGGGAGCTTCCCCTTTTCATGGGCGCCATCAAGGGAACCTGCAGCAGCAAGGCATGCCAACTAATTACACCCATGTTATGGGTGCTTCTAAAATGGGTGACTATGTAAGCAACCCAGCTCCCATCTTCTTCAACCCGTCATTAAACCTTTATTCGCTTTTCATCTTTGGTGTCTAAAGTCCTCTTTTCTGTTGAAACCGAGGATGAAATGAAGCGACGTAATTTTCTTCAGGGGATGGCTGTGCTGGGTGGCGGTTTGCTATTGAGCAGAGCGCCACTCATGGCGGCAACAAGTGACAAGCCCCAGCAACAAAGCGGCATTCAGATTGGTGATGTGCTGGCCAACAGCGCCATTGTGTGGGGCCGCAGCGATCGTCCGGCTCGCATGTGGGTGGAGTGGGATCTGGAAGACAGCTTTGCCAAGCCAGAGAAAGTGCGTGGCCCCTGGGCGTTATCGCCCAGTGACTTTACCAGCCGGGTTGAACTGACGGGCTTGCCCGCCGGGCGGCGCATTTATGTGCGGGTAGGGTACAGCGATGCCGGCAATAATGCGTTATCCGAGTGGGTGACCGGCAGTTTTATGACTGCGCCTGTTGCCGCTGGCCCGGTGCGCTTTCTCTGGTCCGGAGACACCGCGGGGCAGGGGTATGGCATTAATCCGGAATTGGGCGGCATGAAAATTTATCGCACCATGGCCGAGCAGGATCCCGACTTCTTTGTGCACAGCGGTGACACCATCTATGCCGATGGCCCCATCCCCGAGCAAATGGAAGTGGAAGACGGCAAGGTTTGGAAAAACCTGGTCACTCCCGAGGTGAGTAAGGTGGCCGAAACCCTCAACGAATTCCGTGGTCGCTACCGCTATAACCTGATGGACGAGAATGTGCGGCTGTTTAACAGCAAGGTGGCTCAGATTTGGCAGTGGGACGATCACGAAGTGGTGAACAACTATTCCGCTGCCAAGGATTTGAGCGGCGATGCCCGATACACAGTGAAAAGCCCCACCCTGCTGCAGGCCCGTGCTACCCGTGCCTTTTTTGACTATGCTCCCATTCGCCGCAGCGGCCCCGAAGGCAGCGAGCAAATCTATCGCAGCCTGCCGTTTGGCCCGCTGCTGGATCGCTTTGTGCTCGACATGCGCTCTTACCGTGGCCCCAATAGTGCTAACCTGCAAACCGAGGCAGGGGAGGATACCGCCATTCTGGGGGGCTCTCAGGTAGACTGGTTGCTGGCGCAGCTTAAAGCCTCAACTGCCACCTGGAAAGCGGTATTTTGCGATATGCCACTGGGTTTGCAGGTGGCCGACGGTGACACCAAATGGGAGGCGGTGGCCAACGGTGATCACGGCTCCGCAAAGGGCAGGGAGCTGGAAATAGCCCGGCTGCTCAAGGGCATTAAAGACGCCGGCATCAAAAACCTGGTGTGGTTCACCGCAGATGTGCATTACACGGCGGCGCATTATTACGATCCCGCCAGAGCCAGCTTTAACGACTTTTCGCCTTTCTGGGAGTTTGTATCCGGCCCGCTGAATGCCGGCAGCTTTGGCCCCGGCAAGGTGGACGACACCTTTGGTCTGCAGGTGGTGTATGAGAAATCGCCTGCCACACAAAACCTGTCGCCCCTGGCCGGCCTGCAGTTCTTTGGCCAGGTCGACATAGACGGCCAAAGCCGGAATATGACCGTGATCCTCAAGGATCTCAATAACCAAGCCTTGTTTACCAAGGTGCTGCAACCGGTCTGATGTTCCAGGACGGGGGCTTCCCGCTCAATGTTGGTGAATTTGGCTGCGTCGGGATGAGCGCTGTGTAAAGCCGTACGCAATGCGGATGTCAGATTTTGTCCGGTGGTGACAGGGATAAGCCAGCGGGCCATGCTGGAAACAGAGCCTCATCGGGGCCGGCCTCCCAGTACCTACGACGACATGCTCAACCCGACAAGTAAAACAAGTACAAGCAGGAGAAGGGGTTACATGACATTGATGAACATTTTAATGGTTAAGAGCCTGGCTGTTAAAGCGGGTAGCAAACCCAAGCAAAAGCGGGCTGCTCGACATAGCGACTAGTTGTCACACATCCTGATGGGGCAGGGGGTCATAATCTTGCCCTATTATGGTAATTTACCCGGCCGCGCGGCAGGCACCTGGTGCCATTGTCATCTGTCTCTCACCTGATCTGGTTGTTATGATAAATCCTCGACAGTCCCTCGATCGCTTTACCAACCGCTTGTTCGATCCGGTCGATGCGTCTTCGCTCGCATTCTTCCGCATTTGCTTCGGCATCGTCATGCTGATCGAGTGCTGGCGTTTCTACTCTAACGACTGGATCTACCTTTACTACATAGCCCCCGATTTCCGTTTCACTTATTACGGGTTCGAGTGGGTGGCGCCGCTTCCGGGCAATGGCATGTACTGGCTGTTCGGCGCGATGGCGCTGTTATCGCTGTGCATCGCGCTTGGATTGTTTTACCGGGTGACCATTCTGCTGTTGTGGCTGTCGTTCACCTACATCTTTTTGCTCGATCAGGCGCGCTACCTCAATCACTTCTATCTGGTTAGTCTGCTCCTGTTCTTGCTCGCCCTGATGCCAGCCCACCGTACCGTTTCGATTGATGCCTGGTTGAGCAGCGGCCGGCAAGGCGTCACGGTGAGCCGATGGTCGATATGGATGCTGCGTGCACAAATGGAAGTCATGTTGATTTATGCCGGCCTGGTCAAGATCAACCCCGACTGGCTCAGGCTCGAACCGCTCGGCATGTGGCTGGCGCGTCGAACCGACACACCGCTCATCGGGCCGCTGCTGGAGCAAGACTGGTTTGTGGCGGTAGCCTCCTACGGGGTCATCGCGGTGCATTTGATCGGGGCGCCGCTGCTGCTGTTTCGGCGCACGCGTTTGCCGATCATCATCGTCTATTTCGCGTTTCACCTTTCGAATCATTTTATGTTTTCGATCGGTATCTTTCCGTGGTTGACGATGGCAGCAACGCTGCTATTCCTCGATCCGGACTGGCCAAAGCAAATGCTGCGCTCGATGTCGCGGCTTGCCGGCCGACACAATGCGAGGGTGCCCGATCCCGATGTAGGTAACATGAATCATCGTGATGCCTATATGTCACCTCGGCGGTCCTTCTCGCCCCGCGCTCGCCGGGCCTTGCTGACGTTCATCGTCGTCTGGTTCGGCTTTCAGATCCTGTTTCCGCTGCGGCACCTGCTTTATCCGGGAAACCCGAGCTGGACCGAGGAAGGGCACCGCTTTGCCTGGATGATGAAACTGCGCGACAAAAAAGCGGATATTGAATTCACCGTGCGCGACCCTGTCACCGGCAGGGAGTGGCGGGTCGAACCGAGCGATTTGCTGCTTTACCACCAGGCGGTTCAAGTCGGCTCGCGGCCGGATTTGATTTTGCAGTTGGCGCACCATATTGAAAACGTCTGGGCGAACGAATTTGGCCTGGCTAACGTCGAGGTGCGTGCGCGCACCTGCGTATCCCTGAACGGACGACCAGCCGCGCTGCTGATCGATTCTGGCCGCGACCTCACCAAAATCGAGCGTGGCATCGGGCACGCCGACTGGATCCTCCCATTGCGGATGCCGTTCGAGCGCCCTCCAAACCGGACCCACAGGCATGACCTTGGCTGCTGACCAACGCCCGATCCTGCTGTTCGACGGAGTCTGCAATTTGTGCACCGGCTCCGTGCGCTTTGTGATCCAGCGCGACCGAGAAAAACGGTTTCTCTTTGCTTCACTGCAGTCATCGATTGCGAAAGAGCTACTCGAACATAACGGCGTCGAGCCGGCAGACTATCTCGGGTCGATCGTGCTCATCGACGGCAACGGCATCTGGCTCAGATCGACTGCGGCTCTGCGAACCGCCGGCCGGCTATCCGGCCTCTGGCCGCTGATGCAGGTGTTTCTGCTCGTGCCTCGCCCGCTGCGTGATTGGGTCTACGACTTCGTTGGTGCTCGCCGCTACCGCTGGTTCGGCCGCACCCATACTTGCTGGGTGCCGGCGCAGGATGTCAGCGATCGCTTCCTCGACGCCAGGCCGATACCGGACACGGAGCAGAAATAAGGTAGGCTAGGCGACGGGGTCGTCTCACCAACCGTAGACACCTTCTATACGCACCCGCCTGCCGTTGACGACCCGAATATTAACGGCAGGGGGCGCATAACCCGTTGCCCTGAGCTTCAAGCACAACGCCCGTTATGAACCTGTATCACCCCCTTTGAGTGCCGATGGTGCTAGAATCCGGAGTTATCTATCCGCCACCTTCAGTG
>NZ_JBLWUK010000049.1:0-12935 GCF_048268965.1 Oceanisphaera sp. | reverse complement strand
TCGTGGTAGGACGGCAAGTTACCTCAACCGCCCCCACACAGATCCGGACGTGCGGAACTACCGCATCCGGCTCTTCAGTTATATATTCGCCCGCGTAATACGCAGTCCTAGCCGTACCTTACCTTCTTTATGGCGGGTACGCGTACATTGAACCACCTTAATAGCTGAGTAAATTCCAACCAATTATAGCTACGGCGCTAACTCCGTCGGTTTAACCATTTGTACAGCGTCCTGACCGACAAGTAATACAGTCGAGACAGGCTTTTACTGTTGCCTGGCAGACCGAAGTCATTGCCAAAGCCTTGTAACTTTCGTTTCACGGCCGCGAGCAATTCTTGAAGAGGCCTGGAACGATTGTATTTTATCCAGTTAACCATCTCCTTGATACTCGCCCGTTGCTTTTCTCTGGCTAATTTCAGGTGTACCGCCAACTTACCTCGATAACTGATATCCCAGTAAATTTCAAACCCCAGAAATACGATTCGCCGCGTCCTTCCCGGTTCAAAACGGCTAAATCGAAGCAGTCGCGTTTTCTCGCCTGCCAGACCCAGTCCGAATTTTCCCAGTCGCTTCGCAAGTCGATGATAGAACTGCCGAGGCATAGTTTTGCCACCCATTTACTGGAGGCCGGACGCGATATAAGAAGGGTGCAGGAATTACTGGGCCACAGCGATGTACGAACAACACAGATCTATACCCATGTGATTGGGCAGCATTTTGCCGGTACCCGTAGCCCGTTGGATAATTTTTTCGGATAAGTCCGTATTTGGGGCAAGGCTACCCAGTCCTTCAGCCACGCTACCGCCCGGGCCTTGCGGGCGACCAGCCTCTTCTCTTCCCTTTTGTTGAGGCTGATCCGGGAGCTGGTGGAATCATATGAAACTGTCGCATTATGACGCCATGCGTCGCTAAATGGAAGGAAACGAAGCCCATGATTACAGGGTACATTGGGCATCGTTTTGAATGTGGCAGGGATTAGCTTGCAGCGGGCCGGTGGAGTGGCCCTTTTTGTGAAGCTGGTATGACGATCGAATAGATCGATTGTTGAATATAATTGGTTTTAGCCCGGCGCTGCGGTAGACACATCTGCCAGTGATTGCGTTCCCCAATAAAAGATTCCCGATTTTTTCCCCAAAATCGTCGCCGACATATGGCTATCGCAGGGCTTTTCCGCCAATCCATAACAAACATGCAGCGGCAGCAGGTGCTCCTCCCGAGGATGACAGAATCGGGCATAGGGGGCGCGATCCCAATGCGCCAGCCGCTCCGCCCTTTCCGGCTCCTCCATGGCCGCATCGGTGCAGGTTTCCTGCAGCCAGTCTTCGAACGCCTCGTTGCCGGCCTGAATCTCCGGCGTGTTGGCCGCAAAAAACGCGCGCATGTTATGGAAAGAAAAACCGGAACCAATCACCAGCAGGTTGTCGTCATCCAGTGCCTGCAAGGCACGGCCGATCGCCAGGTGCGTAGTGGCATCCAGGCTGTCTACCAGCGACAACTGCACACAGGGAATATCCGCCTGCGGATACATCAGCTTGAGAGGGACAAACAAGCCGTGATCAAAGCCCCGCTGATCATCAAGCCGTGCGGCAATCCCCGACTGCTCCAACGCATCATGGATCTGCCCCGCCAGCACTGGCTCACCGGGGCATGGATACTGGATATCGTAGGACTCTGGCGGAAAGCCATAGTAATCGTAGATCAACGGCGGGGTGGCTCCCGAGGTAATGGTGGGTACCGACTCTTCCCAGTGGGCACTGATAACCAGTATGGCGGAGGGCTTGCGCAGCGTGCCGGCGATCTCGGTAAGCCGCTCCACCATTTCACTGTGGCCCGGATCCCCCAGCAAGGGCATTGGGCCGCCGCCGTGGGAGATGAACAGCACATTCGGTTTGGCGTTCATGATAATGACTCCTTCAGATTCGGTTAACAACTGCGGTTAATCGTCATACATTCAGGGTTATAAAAAGCGCTCCCATTCATGGGAGCGCTTCAATCCAACCGCTATGGCCCTATTATGCTCATGCCGGAGTGTTACGCGTGGCTACGCTGACCGTTTCCGGTAGCAGCAACGCGCTCCAGCAGCACTTTGTCCAGTGCGAACCGCCCACCGCCCTGAATGGCGAGAGACAGCGTGACCGCAAACAGGGTCAGGGCATATTCGTAACCGTTGTTGGACATGAACAGGCCATTATCGATATGCACGGCAAATATGGCGATCAGCATGGTAAAGGCCGAAACCAGTGCCGCTGGACGCGTCAACAGTCCCAGCACCAGCGCCAGGCCACCGAAGAACTCGGCACCGCCCGACAGCAGCGCCATCAGGTAGCCCGGTGCCAGGCCAATGCTGGCCAACCACTGCCCGGTTCCTTCCAGTCCATAGCCACCAAACCAGCCAAAGAGTTTCTGGGCGCCGTGGGCTGCCAGGATCAGCCCGACCGGTACCCGCAACACCAGTGCAGCATAACCCGCGTTTGAGTGGAGTACAGTCTGTGCCAGTTTGGAGTTCATCATAATTACCTCAAGTATTTGTCTGTGGATGTTCCCTGAAGCCCCGCTCCAGATGATGTACACACTATACTATCGCCATATTGAAAGACTAAGATGACAATCATTGCTTTATTATCAACAAAACGTTGATAATAATTAAAACTCACTGCTACTGGATAAGCCAATGGATCGTATCGATGCCATGCGCGCCTTCGTCACCGTGGTAAACGAAGGCAACTTTACCCGTGCCGCCGACCGGCTGAACCTGTCTGCGCAGCTGGTCAGCAAGTACGTTTCCCAGCTTGAGCAACATTTGGGGGTACGCCTGCTCAACCGCACCACCCGCAAGATCCACCTGACCGAGGCGGGAGCCAGCTATCACCTGCGAGCTCAGCAGGTGCTGAACGACATCGATGACATGGAAAGCCACATCGGTGATCTGCAAACCCAGGCTCAGGGGCTGCTGCGGATCAGTGCCCCTGTGTCTTTCGCTATCCGTCACATGGCACCCTTGCTGAACGCCTTTCAGAAAGCTCACCCGGCCGTGGGCATCGATCTGCAACTGAACGATCGCAAGGTCGACGTGGTCGAGGAAGGGTTCGATATCGCGCTGCGGATCGGCCACCTGAAAAGCTCCTCGCTGATTGCCAAACGGATCGCCCCCATACGGCTGGTGATGTGCGCCTCTCCGGCCTACCTTAAACAACAGGGTACTCCCCTACGCCCTGAAGATCTCAAGAACCATCGCTACCTGCATTACAGCTACATGGAGCCGGATCCCAGCCACTCTCTGTATCGCTGGCTGAACCGTCATCGCCAAGGTGGCAATAACGATATGATCAGCAACAACGGCGATGTACTGGTCGAAGCCGCCATCGCCGGTGCGGGTATCGCCCTGCAGCCCACCTTTATTTCAGGCTCTGCCATCAAGGCAGGAAAGCTAAAGGTGATTCTGCCGGAGCATGAGCCTGAACCCCTGGGGCTCTATGTGGTTTACGCGCACCGGCAGCTACTGGCGAGCAAGGTGCGCAGCTTCATCGATTTTATTGATGGCTTTTATGGCGACCCGCCCTACTGGGATTAAGCGTTATCCCTACTTGTCAGCCGGACGTCGCTGGCTGGCCGTTCGTATTGGCGCCAGGTAGTGACGCACCTCCGGCGGTGCGTCGCCGCCGTGGTAGACCCGTACCGCGTCGTGAAGATCCTGATCATGCCGGGTAACACGATCATGCTGGCGTAAATGCTCCGCCCAGCTCGACAGAAAGAACCACTCGCACCAGATGTCGGGCTCGGCGGCATCCTGATAAACGCCCCAGCTATCGGCACCGTTACGGTAGCGTTCGGCCGACAGCCCATGGATCGCCTGCAGAAATGCGTCCGTATCCTGCTCCTCGATCACATAGGAGATGGTCACCAACACGGGCCCCCGGTCCGGGGAGTCGTCGAAACTGTCGCCGATCACCGGCGTCCCCCAGCTCATGGCCGGGGTCAGATCCCGATGTTCCCCCTGCCCCAGCCTGGACCGCCAGGTCAGCGGTATCGCAACCAGTGCGCCCACGGCGGCACTCACCAGTGCCGTGGTCAGGGATGTATAGGTGGCTATCTGGCCCCAGACGATAGAGCCGGCCGCCATGCAGCCGAAAAAGACCATGATAAAGATGGACAGGCCCCGGGCACGAACCCAGTTTGGCAGCGCGGTCTGGGCCGATACATTGAGGCTGGTCAGCACCGCTATCCAGCCCAGGCCGCCCAGGAATGCCGCGGGTACGGCGAACCAGGCGCTCGTCGCGAGCCCCAGGCCGACCATGGCGACGGCGGTCACGGCCGCCCCACTCGCCTGCAGAACATTGGTATCGAGTTGCTCACGAATTTTCGGCAACGCCAGAGCCCCGACGACCGCCCCCGACCCGACCGCCCCAAGCAAGGTTCCGTACAGGCCCGCACCACCACCGGGGATAGCCCGTGCAACCAGAGGCAACAGAGCCCAATAGGCACTGGCGAAGGTGAAATAGCTCAGCGCGCGCACTAATGTCGCCTTTAGCGGCTCATTGTGAATGGCATGACGCAGCCCGGTGAGCATACCGCCCAGCAGCGGCTCCGGTGGCAGGGTGCGCGCCGGCACCGGGGGGCGTTTCCAGGCCAGCAAGGCACCGATGATCACGATATAGGTCGCCGCATTAACGGCGAAAGGGGCCGCCAGGCCAATAGAAATGATCAGCGCGCCGGCCAACGCCGGTCCGATCGCGCGGCTGATGTTGATACCCAGACCGTTGAGGGCAATGGCCGGCTGCAGGCTCTCGCGCGGCACCAGCTCGGGCACGATGGCCTGCCAGGCAGGTGCCATGAACGCCGCTCCCGTCCCGATCAAAAAGGTGAATGCCAGCAGACCGAGCGGCGTCATCCAGCCAAGTGCTACCAGCACGGCCAAGCCCAAGGTCACGACCGAAATCACCATATTCACGATAATGAGAAAACGTCGCTTGTCGACGCGGTCGGCCAGCGTGCCGGCAAACAGCGCAAACAGGAATACCGGCAATGCAGTGGCTGCCTGAACCAGGGCCACAATGGCCGGCGACGGGTCGAGCGTGGTCATCAGCCAACCCGCGCCTGCATTGTGCACCCAGGTGCCAATGTTCGAGACCAGGGTCGCAGTCCACAACAACGCAAAAGCGCTGTGCGCGAACGGCGCCCAGGGGGATACCGGCGTTACCTTGTCTTGTGCCTGTTCGCTCATGTCATCGCCTCATGATCCGCCATCTAACTGGTTAGGGTAGCAATATCTCATAACTGATGTGGACACTGGGGCTGGCTTTCCTTCCTCGTCACCCTCGCGAAGGAATGACTAGGAGGGCGGGAATGACGACAGAACCACACCAGTTATGTGGGATTGCTTATGTTTTTGGCTGTTACTCTATGGTCATTTTACGCAGTGTTCGGTCTTTCTTTACAAAGTGGTGATACAGGGCAGCTGAAGCGTGGCCCACTATCAGCAGCCAAACCAACCAGGGTCCTAATATTGCTTTGTGAAGAAAATCCAGCGGCTTTTCAAACTCTTCGAAGGTCAATCCCATTCCATCACGCACTACCGATTCGAATAGCCATGTGCTTTCAAATTTCGGGATGTCGAACATGAAGAAAAATTCCGTATTGGCGCCAGAGCCCAGGTAGCCAGTAACGGGCATGATGATCATGATGGCATATAGAGCATAATGACCCGCATGCGCTGCCAGATGCTCCAGCCTGGTTCCCGGCTCCAAGTCCGGCACGCGGTTGGTCATGCGCCACATAATGCGCAGCACCACGATAACGGCAATGGTGACTCCAATGGACAAGTGCAGCTGAATTGCAATCCAGTTTTCAGGCGTTTTGTCTTCCGTAAACCACTGCCGATAATAGACACTAATATAAGAGCCTAAAAATAAAATGGCCGTCCCCCAATGCAGCCACTTTGCTACCGAGCCGTAGTTGTTAACCGTGTTTCTCATTCTCATAAAGCTTTCCGAAGTGGGTAGGATACCTGGCGCTGCATGCACCATGAAACTGGTGCCTGTTGCCACGCTCGGTACTCACTGTGCGGCAGTTGCGCACTGCATAGTGAGTCACCGTTCGTGAACCTTGCGTGATGTTCTTATCTGCAGGCTAATCAGTCTGCGGCTACCGGATCCTGCACCGGCCCGTGTTCTACCCGCTCGGGCGCCTTGTGCACCATGGTGTAAGCGTAATCTACGCCCATGCCGTAGGCACCGCTGTGCTCCTTGACGATCTCCATCACTGCATCGTAGGTGTCGCGGTTGGCCCAGTCACGCTGCCACTCCAGCAGCACCTGCTGCCAGGTCACGGGGATCACGCCGGCCTGGATCATGCGTTGCATCGCATAATCGTGAGCCTCTTTTGAGGTGCCGCCCGACGCATCGGCGACCATGTAAATCTCGTAACCGGCATCATGCATTGCCGACAGCGCAAAGCTGTTGTTACAGACCTCGGTCCAGAGCCCGGAGACCACGATTTTTTTCTGACCGTTACCGGCCAGGGCATCGCGTACTTTCTGATCATCCCAGGAGTTCATCGAGGTACGCTCGAGTATGGGATGCTTTGGAAAAACGGCGAGCAGCTCGGGATAGCTGTAACCAGAGAACGACTGAGTTTCGACTGTGGTGATGGTGGTCGGTATGTTGAACACCTTGGCCGCTTTGGCCAGGCCCACGACATTATTTTTGAGTGCCTGACGGTCCATTGACTGTACGCCAAAGGCCATCTGCGGCTGCTGATCGATGAAAATGAGCTGACAATTCGTGGGGGTGAGTAGTTCGGTTTTATTATTCATCGCTGCTAACTCCTTGGTCCTGGTGGACGGGTAGTAAAAGTCGGTATTCACAGGCTATGTGCAGCCTGGGCCCGGTTTATTCCGGCAGTGGGATAAATTCTTTTTCGTCACCTGTCACCTTGGGGAAGGTCTGGGCTTTCCAGTCGGCCTTGGCCTGCTCGATGCGCTCGCGGCGGCTGGACACAAAGTTCCACTCCATATAACGATTGCCGAGGTGCTCCCCACCTATGATGGCAATGCGCGCATCCCGAGTGGCCGTCAGCTCAATGCCCGGTGCCTTTGAAAACACCGCCATGCAGTGCTCGGAAACCCTAGTTCCGTTCGCGCTCAACTCGCCTTCGGCCACGTAGACTGCGCGCTCGTCGGCATCCGGCAGTGTGATCTTTTGCCCCGCCTTCAGGTGGGCCTCGACGTACAGGGTGTCCGCATATACCTTGACCGGCGAGGTCGCTCCATAGGCGCTGCCCATGATCACCCGGATTGGCACGCCATCGACGTCGACCCGGGGAATATCGGCATCAGGATAGTGGTAAAACGCCGGATCGATCTCCTCAAAGGCTTCGGGCAGCGCCAGCCACAGCTGCAGGCCGTGGAGGCGGTGCGCCGTTTCGGTCACTTCCGGACGCTCCCGCTCGGAATGGGTAATGCCCTTGCCCGCGACCATGAGGTTGACATCGCCGGGGCGAATGGCCTGATAACTACCGAGCGAGTCGCGATGCAGTATCTCCCCCTCGAATAAATAGGTGACCGTGGCCAGGTTGATATGCGGATGTGGCCGCACATTGATGCCCTCACCGGCGGCGAACTCCGCCGGCCCCATATGGTCAAAGAAAATCCAGGGCCCGACCATGCGCCGCTGCCTGGTCGGTAGCGCCCGGCGTACCGAAAAGCCGCCCAGGTCTGTGTCGCGCGGCTCAATCAACAATTCGATGGCCTTGCATCCGGCCGGTGTGACACAGGTCTGATCAAAGGCTTCTTCTGGCGTCTGTGTATCTGTGCTCATCGTTGCTCTCCTGCCTGCAGTTTCCGCGTCCACTCACCCAGGGACGAGACCAGTTTTGCGATAAACTCGCCGGTTTTCTCATCGGTAAGCCTGCCCTCGGCGTCGAAGCGCTCATGAGCAGAGGAAATCATGACCTCGGGCTTGTTCAAACAGTGCACATCCAGAAACACACAGGCGCGACGCAGGTCGTATTGCGCACGCACGCCACCGAGCAGACTCATACTGGCGCTCATGATAGCGGCGGGCTTGCCGGCGAATGGATGTGGCTGCTCGCGCGAGACCCAGTCGATGGCATTTTTCAACACCCCCGACATCGAGTAGTTGTATTCCGGGGTCGCGAACAGCAAGGCGTCAGCCGCCTGTATCTGCTCCGAGAGCTTGGTCACGGCAGCCGGTACGAGCTGGTCACGCTGGTCCTGGTCATACAGCGGGATGTGTGAAAGATCGGCGAATTCAATGTGCATATCACTGGGGGCGCTGTCCCGTGCGGCCCGCAAGGCAGCGGTATTATAGGAATCCTGACGCAGGCTGCCGGAAATGGCGAGCACCTTGAGTGTGTTAGTCATTTAATCTCCCTATATGATGGTTGTGTTGTATTCGCGAGAGTTCCAGCTTAAGCGGACATATCGAACAGTAGTACCTCTGTTTGTTACTGTCTTTCCAGTGAGGGTGACGGAGCACGGCCCCTCCAGAGCGACGCCATCGCCCGCCGATAACTAAAACTGGGATCGTAATAAATGAAATTATCCTACCCCCGCCCTTTTCTGGATACAATATGACTAACCGGTGACATATCGTCGCCATAAAAGCGACAATAAGAGGTGGATATGGATAATCTCGCGGGCATCCGCGCGTTTACTCAAGTCGTCAAGGCGGGCGGCTTTGCCGCTGCGGCACGGGTGATGGGGTTGTCACGGTCGGTGGTCAACAAAACCGTTATCAAACTGGAGCAGGAGCTCGGCGTTCAATTACTTCAGCGCAGCACGCGCCGGGTCACGCCGACGGACACGGGGCTGGCGTTCTATGAACGCTGCATTCACATTTTAAGTGAGCTGGACGCAGCCACCTCGGCCATCACAGCGTTGCAAAGCAAGCCTGCCGGTACTCTGCGCGTTAACGCGCCCATGTCATTCGGGACACTACATTTATCCCGGGTGCTTGCCGAGTACATGGCCCTCTATCCGGATGTCCATGTCGAATTGGTGCTCAACGATCGCGTGGTTGATGCCATCGAAGAGGGTTTCGACGTGACGGTGCGCGTTGGCACCTCGCAGGCGACCACCAGTCTTGTAACGCGCGAGCTGGCTACTGCCAGGCGCGTGCTTTGTGCCTCGCCGGATTATCTCGAACAATGGGGAGAGCCATTGACCCCGGCTGATCTCAACGTGCACCGCTGTTTGCACTATGGTTATCTGGGCTCTGGCAGCAAGTGGCGTTTACGTGGCCCGGAGGGTGAACAGGCCTTCGCCATCCAGTGTGTCATGTCGTCCAATAATGCCGAGCCGCTGCGTGACGCCGCGATACATCATCAAGGGATCGCCCTGCTACCGACCTTTATCGCCGGCGAGGCACTGCAGAGCGGGCTTTTGCGCACCATACTCGTGGATTACCCGCCGACCGACATCACACTGAGCGCCCTCTATCCCCGACACCGGCATCTGTCGACCAAGGTTCAGCTGCTGATTGATTTATTATCCGAGCGGTTCGGGGGCCGACCTTACTGGGATCGGGTGCGTTGAGACGAGTGTGAAACCTCGGCAGCACTGCTGATGTTAATGCGATCTGGCCGTGATGCGCACGGCCTTGGCGATCGCCACCACGAAGATCAGATCGGAGAACAGCTCAAGCCAGGTCGCCTTGCGGATCGTCTCATTCATCATTGAGTCATACCGCAAAACAGGCACAGCCGAGCGCGCCCCAGAACGAGGTCGCGTCGCGCACCGGAATTGGCTTCGTCCAGGCAATACCGGCGTTGTGGCCGTGCAGTTGGCAATGCGAGCCCTCATGTGAATGACCGTGATGATGCTGCGTGGCGGCAATGTTCGCGTAATCCCCGGTGCGCATGGCCGGCGTTGGGGCCGCATGGATCGGTCCCCAGTCGGGCGATGCGGGCGGCAGCGGCGGGTTATGGTCGCTGAAGGGGCCGTGGGCATGCACGATGCGTCCCCCGAGCATGGTCAGCACGGATGTGATCCGGCGAATGTCCTCGGCGGGCACCGACAGATAGTCGTCCGACAGCACGGCCAGGTCGGCGTACTGCCCCGGTTTGAGTGCGCCCTTGATATCCTGATCCCCAGAAAACCAGGCCGATCCCTGAGTGTAGAGTCGTAGTGCGGTTTCGCGATCGAGCGTGTCAGCTTCGTCATAAAGCGCCAGACCACCCACCGTCTTGCCGGTCACCAGCCAATACAGCGCAGTCCAGGGATCATAAGAGGACACGCGAGTCGCGTCGGTCCCGGCACCCACCGGCAGATCCATTTCCAGCATGCGCGAGACCGGAGGGGTGCGTTTGGCCGCCTGCGGGCCGTAGCGGTCGACAAAGTATTCACCTTGGTAGGCCATGCGGTTCTGTATGGCAATACCGCCACCCAGCGCCTTCACCCGCTCGATATTGCGGTCACTGATGGTTTCGGCGTGATCGATGATAAAGCGGGTTTCGAACGGCTGGCGACCGTTGACTCGTTCGAACACGCTCAAAAAGCGTTCGATGCTCTCATCGTAAGTTGCGTGGATACGAAACGGCCATTTGTTGGTGGCGAGTAATTCGACGATAGGTTCAAGTTCGCGCTCCATCGCCGGGGCGAGATCATGGCGCGGTTCCAGAAAATTTTCGAAATCGGCGGCCGACCAGGTGAGATTTTCGCCACCGCCATTCATTTTCAGTAGTGGTGAACCCGCGCCCGGTTTGGTCATTTTTACCCAGCGCTCGTAATCGGCCAGCTCTTCCCCCGGCTTCTGCGCAAATAGATTGTAGGCGATACGAACCGTGAGCTGACCGGCATCGTCGAGCTCCTGAACAACTTCGTAATCCTCCGGGTAGTTCTGTCCACCACCGCCGGCATCAATCACCGAGGTGATCCCCAACCGGTTCAGCTCGCGCATGAAATGCCGGGTGGAGTTGACCTGGTCCTCACGAGGCAGCGCCGGTCCCTGGGCCAGCGTCGAATACAGAATAAGCGCGCTGGGTGTGGCGAGCAGCATTCCGGTGGGCTGGCCATTTTGATCGCGCACTATGGTGCCGCCCGGCGGATCCGGACTATCCTTGGTCAGGCCGATCGCGTTGAGCGCAGCCTTGTTCAATAGCGCTCGAGCGTAAAGATGCAGCACGAATACCGGTGTATCCGGTGCGACAGCATTGATTTCGTCCAGCGTCGGCATACGCCGCTCGGCAAACTGGAACTCAGACCAGCCACCCACAACCCGTACCCACTGCGGCGGTGGAGTGCGTTCTGCCTGCTCCTTGAGCATGCGCAGCGCGTCGGCCACCGACGGCACGTTTTCCCAGCGCAGCTCCATATTGAAACTCAGACCACCCCGAATCAGGTGGATATGGCTGTCGTTCAGCCCGGGGATCACTCGCCGGCCTTCCAGATCGATTATCTCGGTGGCCGAACCCGCGAGACGCATCATCTCGTTGTTCTTGCCAATCGCTTCCACCTTGCCGTCCGTAATTGCAATGGCCTGGACTTCCGGGTTCGACGGATCGAGCGTAGTGATACGCCCATTTCGCAAGATAGTATCTGTCATGGCCAGCTCCTTTAAGGGGTCTGTTGTCACGTTCCGCGCGATGTAGCGCCGCTGTTCCAGCCTCGTTCCTGGCCCAAGATCTGGCACGCGGTTACGATTTATTCAAATAACCTGAGCGCTAATCAGCGAGCTTGCAGCTTGATGTCACAACGGTTGTCACGGATGTCATCAGTTTGTGGACCGGGCATTTTTCCGCTATTTTCTCGAGGCGTTCCCTGTGGGATTCATCCAGAGGGCCCTTCAAACGTAAATCCACGTGCAAGCGGTAGGTCCCTGAGCGTTCCTCGGCGTTGTCTCTTTCAATATCAATATCGACACTCTCAAGAGGAATATTAGCCTTCTCCGCATACATCAACAAAGTGATGGCCTTGCAGGCTGCGAGTGCGGCGTCATAGAGGTCATGTGGATTGGGGGCGGTATCGGAATCCGTGTCAATTCGAGCATCCGCGCCGAGTTCATGTTGATCAACCTGAAGAAATTGACGGTACTTGCCTAATTCGCTTTTAGATAGTCTGATGGTCACTTGTCGAACTCCTGTTGAATGATTTGAAAGTTCGGCTATGCGCCGACGTATCATCGTTTAGTAGGTGTATCGAGAGAGGGTCAGGTTACTTTTGCTTAAGCCGGACATGTATGGCTCCTCTTTGACCCTCGAGTGGCTCATTGTTCAAAGTGTAGTGGCTATATTTGGTTACCTCTTGCTGAAATAAGGTAACCAAAGCGACTTTCGGGGTTTCTCTTATCGATTCCTGTTTTTGATTCTGTCTTGAAAATAGTCTACTCCGTCACTGCCATTGCTGCCCACATTGAGATACACCTTGGCAGGCGTTCTCCGGGCTTGAGTGTCATGGCCATGTTCACCGCGAAGTCTGGCCATTTTCTCCTGAAACAGATCGACTCCATCGGTGCCATTGCTCCCCACACCCAGATACACTTCTGCCGGCATACATTCCGATACGGAACGACTTTCTTTTTCTGCTCGCAACCTGGCCATTTTTCTCTGATGAATGTCTACACCATCGCTACCATTATTAATCGAATTGAAACAGACCTTGGCAGCATGTTGATGATCGGATGCTAATGCCGCCTGAGGTGAGACAAAAATAGCGGTAGCGAAAATAATGAAAGAGGCAAGTTTCAACATTATATTCTCCTTATTACCGGTTTGTCCGGTTGATATATAAAGGTTTACGGTGGTCGTGCTTGTAATACCCAAGCGCCAGGACCCGCCAGGTATAAGCATGGAGGTCCGGTATGGCCCGCAGGGTATGAGAGTTGTATTAGGGTTGCATTATTGGTAAGCGTCACTGCATCCGCACCTGTTTAGCCCACTTTTAATACCGTAGATTACCCGTTTTAATGAACGAGGTGATC
>NZ_JBLWUK010000048.1:0-13334 GCF_048268965.1 Oceanisphaera sp. | reverse complement strand
GGTCGTCGGAGTAGTCCCTTTGTCCGATGCCTACACAACAATGAAATAGATCATTTATTTAATGTGCTTGGTATAAGTCACACAATCGGCCCTGTGGATATCACATTCAGTCTGGACACTCAGCTGGTATTAGCGAACCAAAACAAAAGGGGACAGGTATCATATACCTGTCCCCTTACGCTGCAACAGCCGACCACTCGAGCGGCTTACCGCTTAAAGCTGATCGCTTCCAGCTGTGTTTTAAGTGTTAACCTTTAATCCGTTCTATTTTGCCGCCCAGGGCGGAGAGCTTGTCTTCGATAAACTCGTAGCCACGATCGATGTGATAGATCCGGTCCACTATGGTGGTGCCTTCCGCCACAAAGCCCGCCAACACCAGGCTTGCCGAGGCACGCAGATCGGTCGCCATCACGGTCGCCCCCGTCAGCAGCTCGGTATCGTCACAAATCGCCATATTGCCGTTCAGCTCTATGCTGGCGCCCATGCGATTGAGCTCGGGCACATGCATGAAACGATTTTCAAAGATGGTTTCGGTCACCCGACCCACGCCCTTGGCCACCGCATTCAGCACGGTAAACTGCGCCTGCATATCGGTAGGGAAAGCCGGATAAGGCGCGGTTTTGATATCTACCGGCTTAAGCACCCGATCGGTCATGTCGAGTCGAATCCAGTCTTCACCGGTTTCAATGAGCGCGCCCGCTTCTTTCAGCTTCACCAATACGGCTTCCAGCAGATGAGGGGCCGTATTCAGACAGGTCACATTGCCGCCCGTTACCGCCGCCCCCACCAGGAAAGTACCGGTTTCAATGCGATCGGGTTGCACGCGGTATTGGCCGCCATGCAAGGCTTCGACACCATCGATGATCAGGGTGTCCTGGCCGATGCCCTGAATTTTGGCACCCAGGGCATTCAGAAAGTGGGCCAGGTCGACCACTTCCGGCTCGCGGGCGGCGTTTTCAATAATGGTGCGCCCGTCTGCCAGTACCGCCGCCATCATCAGGTTTTCGGTGCCGGTGACGCTCACCATATCCATCAGAATGTGGGCGCCTTTCAGGCGACCATCGACTCGGGCCTTGATGTAGCCGTCTTCTACCCGAATGTCGGCCCCCATTTGCTCCAGTCCGTGAATGTGCAGATTCACCGGGCGGGCACCGATGGCACAGCCGCCGGGCAAAGACACATCGGCCTTGCCGAAACGGGCCACCAGTGGGCCCAGGGCGAGAATGGAGGCCCGCATGGTGCGCACCAGCTCATAGGGGGCTATGTGGCTGTTGACCGCGCCGGAAATAACGATAGCGTCATCTTGCTCAACCACTTTCAGACCCATGGAGGCAAGCAGCTGCAGGGTGGTATCCACATCTTTCAACTTGGGTACATTAGAAAGGTGTACCGCTTCGTCGCATAAAAGGGTGCCAAACAGAATCGGCAGCGCCGCGTTCTTGGCGCCGGAAATCGTCACCTCACCGGCAAGCCGGCAAGGTCCCTGTATTTTAAATTTATCCATTTCGGTTCCCGTTTAGGAAGGCATAATAAATTTTCGCTCCCGAGCCCATTGCTCGGGAGTAAAGGTCTTCACGGTCAGGGCATGAATGGTATTTTGCGCAATCAGATCCCGCAGTGGGCCATTGATTGCCTGTTGCCGCTTCAGGCGGCTCATATCGGCAAAATCAGCCGATACGGCAATCACTTCACAGTGGCTGCCTTCGCTTTTGACATACAGTTCATCCAAAGGCAGCGCCTGCCGCAATAATTGTTCTACTTGATTATTCAGTTCCATTCGGCCTCCCGGCAGGGTTGTCGGCCAGCTCAAAGAATGAGCTGACTCCATATAAATCGGCAAGGGGATAAAAACTGGCCGGCGGGGTGAGCAGAGCCAAAGGCCGCTGCTCCGCAGTCAGTGACTGGCTCCATTGCACCAAAAACGCCAGGCCAATAGAGTCTATTTCCTTCAGCCCGCTCAAGTCGGCCTCGCGACTGGCAAACAGCGTCTGGCGCTCGGCCCAGTAGGCCGATAATTGCGCTCGAGTCAGCTCGCGAGTCAGTTTCATTCTTTTCTTTCCAGCGGGGTCACCGGCTTGTTGGTGTGGGCATACAAGTCCTTGGTTACCTGATCGATCCCCTTCTGGCGGATCAGGCCACTCAGCTCGGCCTGCTTGGCCGACAACAGGCTGATGCCTTCGGCTATCATGTCGAATACGCGCCACTCACCGGTGCGGCTGTTTTTACGCAGCTTGAATTCCAGCTGAATGGCCGGCTTGTTCGGCTCCAACACAGTGACAGGTACCGAGACCAGCTTGTCTTCCGCCCCCACAGTGCCGGTGCCAATATTCAACTTCTGATCATTATAGGCCGCCAGCGCATCGGCATAGGTCACCACCAGATAATCACTGAACGCATCAACAAACTGCTCTCTTTGCTGTGGCGTGGTGTTGTTCAGCTGTTTGCCAATCACGCGAAAGGCAGAAAAGCGCACGTCAACCGCCGGCAGCATTTCTTCCCGCACTATGGTGCGCAGATATTTCGGATCCGCCTTGATTTTGCTCTGCTCGGTGTTCAGCCGGTCGAAGGTGTTTTGCGCCACCTCATTCACCAGCTGATACGGTTCGTTCAGTGTCAACGCATGCACCAACGGGGCCCAGCTACCGGCCAGTAATAACAGTCCTGACATCAATAATTTTTTCATTATTCGCTCCTGGTAGTGTGCTACGGCTTAGTTATCACCAATAGAGTAAATGAATTTCCCGATCAGCTCTTCCAATACCAGTGCTGACTGGGTGTCCGTAATGGTATCGCCGTCCTTGAGCATGCCGATGCCCATTTCTTCATCGACAAAACCAGGGCTCAGCCCCAGATACTGCTCACCCAGCAAACCCGACGTCTGAATGGCCGCGGTGCTGCTTTCGGAAAACACACCGGCGCTGCGGCTAACGGTTAATGTCACCACCGGCACCTGATCTTTAGGGTCCAGCTTTATGTCGCTGACGCGTCCCACCACGACCCCGCCCACCTTGATCGGCGAGCGCACTTTAAGTCCACCGATATTATCGAACTTGGCATAGAGGGTATAGCTTTCACCCTGCCCTTTCACATTAACACCGGCCACTTTAAACGCCAGCAGCAACAAGGCACCTATTCCGGCCAACATAAAGCAGCCGACACTGAATTCCAGTTTGCTGTATTTCATCAACATTTATCCAAACATGACGGCGGTGAGGACGAAATCAAGCCCCAGTACCGCTAAAGAAGAATGAACCACGGTACGCGTCGTGGCTTGACTGATCCCGGCTGCGGTGGGCTTGGCATCAAAGCCATTAAACAACGCAATCCAGGTGACAACCAGGGCAAAGACCAGGCTTTTGACAAAGCCCTGCATGATGTCCTGCTTGAAATCGACGGCCGCCTGCATGGCAGACCAGAATCCGCCTTCATCGACCCCCAACCAGTCTACCCCCACCAGCTTGGCTCCCCAAATACCGATAAGGCTGAACATCAGCGCCAGCAGCGGCATGCTGATCATGCCGGCCCAAAAGCGCGGAGCCACCACCCGTCGCAGCGGATCTACGCCCATCATTTCCAGGCTCGACAGCTGCTCGGTCGCTTTCATCAGGCCCAGCTCCGCCGTCAAGGCAGAGCCGGCACGGCCGGCAAACAACAGGCCGGTCACCACAGGGCCAAGCTCGCGCAGCAACGACAGCGACACCAGCGGCCCCAACATGCCTTCGGCACCAAAGTCCACCAGCACGTTGTAACCCTGCAGTGCCAGCACCATACCAATAAAGAGGCCGGACACCAGTATAATGGCCACCGACTGCACACCCACCACTCTCAGTTGCTCAACCAGCAACGGAAAGTGTTTTCGGGGTTGCGGCCGCCCCACCAGGGCATGCACCAGCATGATGCCGGCCCGCCCACCGGCGGTCAGGCCGTCGATGCCACGACGCCCCAGCCGGCCTATTACATCAATTAACATCAGCTAGCGACTCCCTGAATGATGGCGCAGGATAATGGAAGGCCACGGGCCCGTCGGCCTGGCCTTGCAGAAACTGCACCAGCTGCGCGTCGGTTTGCTGGCGCAACTCCTGTGGCGTTCCCGCCGCTATCACCTTTTTATTGGCGATGATGTAGGCGTAATCGGCAATGTTCATCACTTCGTCTACATCGTGGGTCACCACGATAGAGGTTAGCCCCTGCGCCTTGTTGAGTTCGGCAATCAGCTTGACCAGCACCGCCATGCTAATGGGATCCTGGCCGGCAAACGGCTCGTCATACATGATGAGCTCCGGATCTTGGGCGATGGCCCGCGCCAGTGCCGCTCGTCGCGCCATGCCCCCCGATAGTTCGGAAGGCATCAGCCGTGCCGCACCGCGCAGGCCCACGGCTTCCAGCTTCATCAGCACCAGGGTTTCAATCATGGCCTCGGGCAGGCCGCTATGCTCGCGCAACGGAAAAGCCACATTGTCGAACACCGACATGCCGGTAAACAAGGCGCCACTTTGAAATAACATGCCCATGCGCTGGCGTTCCTGATACAGGCGCGAGCGCCCCATGGCAGGAATCGAGGCGCCATCAAACAGTATGTCACCGCTGCTTGGCTTGATTTGGCCGCCAATGAGTCTTAACAGCGTGGTTTTGCCTATGCCACTGGGACCCATTATGGCCGTTATTTTGCCTTTCGGGATCTGCAGGTTGATCCGGTCATACAGGGGCCGGTCACCATGGCCAAAGCAAAGATCCCTTATTTCAACAAGGTTCTGGCTCAATCTGATTCCCCAACGAAAAAAAGGAATTGTATGAGTTCCCCGATAGATGGGCAACCAAGACACGGCTTTTAGCCGCTCTGGTACGCCATTAAATGACCGGATAATGCACTAAATCCCTTTTTTTGTGATACGCCTCCCCGATAATACGCCCCTGCCCGGCCAGCACGACCGATTGCCAGTCGCTAATCGGTACAAGCTTTTCTATAATGGCGGCGCATGGGGTCTGTTGACCCTAAGGTGTGGAGAAGAAGATGACCGTGGAATTTGACTACCAGAAGACCGCTCAACGCGTGCTGGATATTGAAAAGGCAGCCATAGATGGCCTTTATCAATATCTGGACCAAGCCTTTAATCATGCCTGCCGGCTGATGTTTCAATGCTCGGGAAAGATCATCGTCACCGGCATGGGCAAGTCGGGGCATATCGCCCATAAAATTGCCGCCACCCTGGCCAGCACCGGCACCCCCGCTTTTTTTGTGCACCCGGGTGAAGCCAGCCATGGCGATCTGGGCATGATCAGCAAGAACGATGTGGTGCTGGCACTGTCTAACTCCGGTGAGAGCAGCGAAATTATCTCGTTGTTGCCGGTGCTCAAGCGTCGCGCCATTCCGCTGGTGTGTCTCACCGGCAATCCCGCTTCCACCATGGCGCGCGAGGCCAATGTCCATCTTTGCACCCGCGTGGAACAAGAAGCCTGCCCCCTGGGCCTGGCGCCCACGGCCAGCACCACGGCCGCTCTGGTGATGGGCGATGCATTGGCGGTCTCTCTGCTGGAAGCCCGCGGCTTTACCGCCGATGACTTCGCGCTCAGCCATCCCGGTGGCGCCCTGGGCAAGCGGCTGCTGCTGCGGGTCGCCGACCTCATGCACCAAGGGGACAGAGTGCCCAAAGTCGCCCTCGACACCCTGATTATTGACGCCCTGCTGGAAATCGGCCGCACCGGCCTGGGTTTTACCGCCGTGGTGGATGCAGAGCAACGGCTGGTGGGTGTCTATACCGATGGCGACTTGCGTCGCACCCTGGATCAGAAGATAGATGTACACCACACTGCTATTGAAGAGGTCATGACCCGCCGCTGCACCACGGTTCACGCCACCATGCTGGCGGCAGAAGCCGTGCAGCTGATGGAAGAGAAAAAAATCAGCGGCCTGCTGGTGCTGGACGCAGAGCAACACCCGATAGGCGCCTTTAATATGCACGACTTGTTACTGGCAGGAGTGATCTGATGGAAGCGTCTACCTTGTATGGCCCCGTGGCCACCGGCGTGTGGCAGCAACTGGCCCGGATTCAGTTACTGATTTGCGACGTGGATGGCGTGCTGTCCGACGGCTCCATTTACCTGGGCAACCAGGGGGAAGAGTACAAAAGCTTTAATACCAAAGACGGCTTTGGCATCAAGGCACTGCAGAATGCCGGTATTGCCGTGGCGATCATCACCGGCCGCAGCTCCTCCATCGTCACCGAGCGCATGAAGTCGCTGGGGGTACGGCACGTTTACCAGGGGCAGAGTGATAAAATGCTCAGCTATCAGAGTCTGCTGGCCGATCTGGAGCTCACTCCGGAACAGGTCGCCTATATTGGTGATGACGTGGTCGATTTACCCGTGATGCAAGACTGCGGCCTGGGGGTGGCGGTGGCCGACGCCCATCCGCTGGTCCGACAGAAAGCCGATTATGTCACCAGCCTGTCCGGTGGCCGAGGGGCAGTACGCGAACTGTGCGATCTCATGCTCGAGTCGCGTGGCGTCCTGCATCAGGCTCAGGGGATGAGCGTATGAGTCGTCAGACCTGGTGGTGTGGCGGCCTGTTTGTGCTGGCGCTGATGTGCTGGCAATGGTTCAAGCCTGTCGCCGAGCAACCGGTCACCCAGCAAAATTATCAGCCGGACTTCATCGCCAAAAACCTGGCCAGCGTACAATACAATCAGCAGGGTCTGCCCTATCGCGGCTTGCATGCCGACTATGCCGAGCACTACGAACCGCTGGCCATGACCCTAATGGAAAAACCTGTTATCTTGCTCTATTCGCCCGATGGCCAGCCAGAATGGCGGCTCAGCGGTGATGAAGGCATTTTGAACACCAACGACAACGCCGTGCTGAACGGCAGCGTCGTGGGCAAGGGACTACAACCGGATGCAGTGGTGCATACTCTGACAACCGAGTATCTGGAGCTGGACTTTATCAATAATCAGCTACGCTCTAATCGGGCGGTACAGTTAACCAGCCCCAGCTATCAGGCTCACGGCCTGGGCCTGCTGGGCAAAATCGATCAACAAACGGTGGAATTACTGCATGATACCCGGGCAACGTACGTTACTCCTTAGCATTGGCAGCCTGTTGGCGTTAGGTCTGAATATTGCTCAGGCCAAAGAATCGGATTACAACCAGCCGGTGACCATAGATGCCGGCCGTCAGCTGGTCGAGCTGGCGGATAGCAAGGTGACCTTCACCGACAACGTCGTGGTCAAACAGGGCACCATGGATGTGCGAGCCAGCAAGCTGGTGGTGATCCGCAACGAGAAGGGCCTGCAGTCCATGACCGCCCATGGCTCACCGGCCACCTATTATCAGGTGCTCGACAGCGGCCAGCCGATCAATGCCGAGGCGAAACAAATCCATTACGACATGAAAGCCCGCACCATTACGCTGTTGAACGACGCCAAGCTGAAGCAAAACGACAATATCGTTACCGGTTATCGTATCCGCTATCACATAGACCGCGAGCAGATGGAAGCCGAAAGCCAGGGCGGTAAAGACCGTGTGACCACTATCTTCTTGCCTGAGCAACTGCAAAACATGAATGAAAAAGAGGCTCAAAACTAAAGATGGCGACCCTAAAAGCCCGAAATTTGCAGAAAAGTTATAAAGGTCGCCAAGTGGTGGCCGATGTCAGCCTGACGGTCAATACCGGCCAAATCGTCGGCCTGCTTGGCCCCAATGGTGCCGGCAAAACCACGTCTTTTTACATGATAGTGGGCCTGGTACAGCGTGATGCGGGCAGCATCACCATAGATGATCAGGATATCAGCCATCAGCCCATGCATGTTCGTGCTCGCGCCGGCATCGGCTACCTGCCCCAGGAGGCCTCCATTTTTCGGCGCCTGAGCGTGGCCGATAACCTGATGGCGGTGCTGGAAACCCGCAAGGAGCTGAACGCCGCCGAGCGCACAGAGAAAATGGAGCAGCTGCTCGAAGAATTCAATATCACCCATATTCGCGACAACACCGGCATGAGCTTGTCCGGTGGCGAGCGCCGTCGGGTTGAAATTGCCCGGGCACTGGCGGCCGATCCACGTTTTATTTTGCTGGACGAGCCGTTTGCGGGTGTTGACCCCATTTCGGTACTCGACATTAAAAAAATCATTCTTCACCTGCGGGATCGCGGCCTGGGCGTCCTCATTACCGACCATAACGTACGGGAAACACTCGATGTCTGTGAGCGCGCCTATATCGTGAGCCATGGTCATCGTATTGCCGCCGGCACCCCGGCCGAAATACTCGATAACGAGCAGGTCAAGAAAGTCTATCTTGGTGAGCAATTCAGCCTCTAGCTTTGCCGCTGGTGACGCCAGCGGTTGACATGGAAGGACTTTTTCAACGATGAAGGCAACTCTTCAGTTACGCATGGGTCAGCAGCTGACCATGACCCCCCAGCTGCAACAAGCCATTCGCCTGCTGCAGCTGTCTAGCCTGGAGCTGCAACAGGAAATTCAACTGGCCCTGGATAACAATCCCCTGCTCGAGCAGGAAGAGCAGGAAGATCAGGCAGGCCAGGACGTCGTTGAGGTTGCCGCGCCACAAAACGAACAAATGGCCACCGACACCGCCATGGAACAACGTCAGCTGTCTGACGAGCTGCCCATGGACAGCCAGTGGGATGAGATTTATACCGCCTCAGCCGGAGGCAGTGGCAGCGCCGGTCTGCCCGAGGGCATGGAAGAAACGGTATACCAGGGGGAAACCACCGAAACACTGCAGGATTATCTGTTGTGGCAGATGCAACTGACGCCTTTCAGTGATGTCGACCAGGCCATTGCCCTGGCCATTATCGACGCCATCGATGAAGCCGGCTATCTCACTCTCGATATTGAAGGCCTGCTGGCTTGTGTGGCGGGTGGCGAGCAGGTGATTGAAGCGGACGAAGTGGAAGCGGTTCTCAAGCGCATACAGCACTTTGACCCCCTGGGCGTTGCCGCCCGCAGCGTACAGGAGTGCCTGCGCATTCAGCTCGAGTCCCTGCCGGCCGACACCCCCTGGCTGGACGAAGCCTTGTCGATTATCGAGCAGCACATGGACTTGCTCGGCAATCGTGACTACCGCACCTTGCAGCGCAAGGCCAAACTGAAAGAAGATGAGCTCAGAGACGTGCTGCTGCTGATCCAGCAGCTGGAGCCCAGACCGGGCAACCGCATAGTGCAGTCCAGCTCCGAATACGTGATCCCCGATGTGCTGGTCAGCAAGCAGAAAGGCGTGTGGGTGGCCGAGCTCAATAGCGACGCCATGCCCAAGGTGCGGCTGAATCAAACTTACGCCGCCATGGCCACCGGTGCCAAAAGCGGAGAAGACGGCCAGTTTATTCGTAATCACCTGCAAGACGCCAAATGGTTTATCAAAAGTCTGGAAAGTCGAAACGAGACCTTGCTCAAGGTTGCCAATTGTATTGTTGACCAACAACAGGCATTCTTTGAGTATGGGGCCGAAGCCATGAAGCCCATGGTGCTGAACCAGGTGGCCGAAGTAGTGGAAATGCACGAATCCACCATCTCGCGGGTGACCACCCAGAAGTTTATGCACACGCCCAGAGGCGTGTTTGAGCTGAAGTATTTTTTCTCCAGCCATGTGGGAACCGATACCGGCGGAGAGTGTTCCTCCACCGCGATTCGGGCCTTGATTAAAAAGTTAGTGGTAGCAGAAAACCCGGTTAAACCATTGAGCGACAGCAAAATCGCACAATTATTAGCCGAACAGGGGATACAGGTGGCCAGACGAACCATAGCCAAGTATCGTGAGTCGCTGGCCATCCCCCCTTCCAATCAGCGTAAACGCCTGATTTAAGGCAGACCTAGAAGGAAGACGTTATGCAAATAAACCTAACTGGACACCATGTAGAAATCACAGACTCGCTGCGGGATTATGTACACAGCAAGTTCTCCAGACTGGAGCGCCATTTCGACAACATGACCAACGCACACGTCGTTCTCACCCTGGAAAAACTGCAACAGATAGCAGAAGCCAAGATCAACCTCAGCGGCGGTGAAATTTTCGCCAACTCTCAACATGAAGATATGTACGCCGCCATTGACGGTCTGTTCGACAAGCTCGATCGCCAAGTCATCAAACACAAAGAGAAGCTCAAGCAAAAATAACCATGGAAGTCGCCGACATACTGAGCAGGGACTGCACGCGCAGTGCGGTCCCCTGCACGAGCAAAAAACGCGCTCTGGAAATCATCAGCGAGCTGGCTGCCCAGCATCTGAATGTCAGCAGTCAACAGTTGTTTGACTGCCTGCTGGCCCGAGAGAAAATGGGCAGTACCGGTATAGGGAATGGTATCGCCATTCCCCATGGCCGCATCAGCGATGATAACCAGGCAACGGCGGTGTTGCTCACCTTTGCCGAACCGGTGGAATTCGATGCTATCGATAACCAACCCGTCGGTCTGGTCTTTGCTTTGCTAGTTCCGGAGCAAGAGTGTAAACAACACCTTAAAACCCTGTCATTGATTGCCGAAAAACTCAGTGACAAACAAATTTGCAAGCAGTTGCGTCAAGCCGGCAGTGATGACGAACTCTATCAAATCATGATTTCTTCCTGAGGAGGATGCTATGCAGCTGGTGATCGTCAGTGGTCGTTCTGGTTCGGGTAAAACCGTTGCATTACGGGTACTCGAGGATTTGGGCTATTACTGTGTCGATAACTTGCCGGTAGAGCTGTTACCCGATCTGGTTAAAATGCGCCGCGACAAGCCCGGTGAAGTGGCCGTGAGCATTGACGTGCGCAACTTGCCCGACAGCAGTGAAAAGCTGGAAGCCTGTCTGCTTGATGTTCGCGCCATGGAGGGCGTGAGTTTATCCAGCATCTTCATTGATGCAGACAATGCGGCCTTGATCCGCCGTTTTGGCGATACCCGCCGCCTCCACCCCTTGTCACGGCTCAGCCTGACGCTGGATGAAGCCATTCGCCAGGAAACCCATTTGCTGGCTCCGCTGTCTTCGGAGGCGGATTTACGCATCGACACCTCGGATCTCAGCATTCATGATCTCAGCGAAATTATTCGTGCCCGCATTCTCGGCAAAAAAGAGCGTGAATTGAACTGGGTGTTCGAATCGTTCGGCTACAAATATGGTATTTCTCAAGATGCAGACTTCGTGTTCGATGCCCGTTTTCTGCCCAACCCGCACTGGATAGCCGAGCTCAGGCCCTTTAACGGTCGGGACGAGCCGGTAGCCAACTATCTGGGCAGCCAGCTCGAAGTCACCAAGTATCTGCTGCAGATCGAAAACCTGCTGGTCACCTGGATGCCGCACCTGGAGCGCAACAACCGCAGCTATGTTACCGTGGCCATCGGCTGTACCGGTGGCAAGCACAGATCCGTGTACCTGGTTGAACAGTTGGCCCAGTCATTCAAAAAGATGGGCAAGAGTGTGCAACTGCGGCATCGCACCCTGGAAAGGCAGCATGTCGAGAATTGAGCGAGACCTGAAAATCGTCAACAAGCTGGGACTGCATGCCCGCGCCGCCATTCAGCTGGTGCAGTTGACCCAACAGTTTGATGCCACCGTGACCGTGTGCAGCCAGGATAAACAGGCCCCGGCCAATAGCGTGATGGGCCTGCTGATGCTGGAGACTGCCCAGGGCCACGCCATTCGAGTGGTCGCCGAAGGAGAAGATGCCGAAGCGGCCATGGACGCCGTTTCTCGTCTTGTCGCCGACCGCTTCAACGAGGCAGAATAACGGCCTTGTTCAGCCGAACCATATAAAAGCGGAAATCCAGATGACAGAATCAACCGAAAAACCCAGCACGCCGGATCATCTGGACGCCATCACCCAAGCCCTGAATAGCGGCATGTTTGTGCATGTTCGCCGCAGCTTGCAGCAAATGCGCCCGGGAGATGTGGCCTGGTTGCTGGAAGCCTCCCCCACTCCCAGCCGCAAGGTGTTATGGCAGCTCATCGACCCCGATGACTACGGTGAAATCCTCGAAGAACTCTCGGAAGAAGTCAGAGACGGCATAGTGCGGCTGATGGGCCCGAGCAAGCTGGCCGCCGCCCTGGAAGACATGGAATCGGACGATCTGGCCGATGTCTTGCGCGACCTGCCCGAGCCGATGCTGGATCAGGTGCTGACGCAAATGGACGAGCAGGACCGGCTGCGGGCACAACAGGCGCTGTCCTATCCGGAAGACACCGCCGGCTCCCTGATGAACACCGAGTTCATTACCGTGCGATCCGATATCAGCATTGAAGTGGTACTGCGCTACCTGCGCTTACACTCCGAATTACCCGAAGGAACAGACACGCTTTACGTGGTAGATCAGCATAACCGGTTATTGGGCGATATTTCCCTGGCCAGCCTGGTGGTGCAAGCGCCGGACACCCAGGTTGCCGAAGCCATGGATAGCCAGGTGGAGGCCATTCCCCTGACCATGACGGATACCGAAGTCGCCAACCTGTTCGAACGTCACGACTGGCTGTCCGCCCCTGTGGTCGATGAAAATTATCAGCTGCTGGGGCGGATCACCATAGATGATGTGGTGGATATTATCCGTGAAGATGGCGAGCACACCATGATGGGCATGGCGAAAATGGACGACGACGAAGACACCTTCGCCCCCGTTCTGACCAGTGCCCGGCGACGCTCAATCTGGCTCACGGTCAACCTGGGCACTGCCCTGCTGGCTGCCAGCGTGTCCAGTATGTTTGAAGCCACCTTATCGCAAATGGCGACTCTGGCCGTCTTGATGACCATAGTCCCCTCCATGGGTGGCATTGCCGGCAACCAAACCCTGGCACTGGTGATCCGCGGCATGGCGGTGGGCCACATTGGCGACAGTAACGCCCGTTGGTTGCTGACCAAGGAGGCGCTGGTGGGCTTGATTAACGGCTTGCTGTGGGCGCTGATGGTGGCCGTGGTGGTCGGCTTCTGGAAAGGCAGCTGGCAAATCGGCACCGTGTTGGGCCTGGCCATGTTTATCAACCTGGCGGTTGCCGGGCTGGCCGGTGCGGCCATTCCGCTGGTGATGCGCAAGTTCAACATCGATCCGGCACTCGCCGGCTCCATGGCCCTGAGTACCATCACCGATATCATCGGCCTGCTGTCCTTCCTCGGCCTGGCTACCCTGATCCTGATTCACTAATCCAGCACCAGGCGCCCCATGCTTTACGCCATACGCTGTAAGTGAAGGCGGGGCGCGGTGTTTGTTTTTAACTTACGGCGTACAGCGTAAGACGCATCGCTGTCCACAGTGCGCGATACCGAGGCGGGCCCGGCAAAACGGTGTAATACCAATTACAGTAAAGATCTGTTCACCTTTGAACCTGAATACCAGAGGCACCACAGTCACCTCCCACGACACG
>NZ_JBLWUK010000047.1:0-15481 GCF_048268965.1 Oceanisphaera sp. | reverse complement strand
GGCGTGTCGTGGGAGGTGACTGTGGTGCCTCTGGTATTCAGGTTCAAAGGTGAACAGATCTTTACTGTAATTGGTATTATATAAAGGATAAAAAAAAGAGCCTTAAGGCTCCTTTTCAATACGGTGAGGTAGTGCAGACAACAATAAGGTCAGGGAGCCAGTGCCAGGCTGTGGCGATAGTAATCGTTGGCCTGACTCACATCCTTGCGCTGTTCGGCCAACCCGGCCAGCAGAATATAATCGCCGGCGGTGGGTTGCAGGGCAATCGCCTGCTGTAGATGCGCTTCTGCTTCTTCCGGCTTGCCATCCTTGAGGTAGAGCTGACCCAGGGTGGAGTGCAGCTCGGGCAGGGTTTCCTGCTTCGCCTTCTTCTCCAGTACCGTCAGCAGCGGATGGTAGTCGCTAAGTTGCAACTGTGTCATGCACACCAGCAGTCGGGGATCTGTGATCTTGCTCAAGCCTTCCAGCAGCAGCTGATGTGCTTCCTTGTGCGCTTTAAGGGCAATCAGGCGATCGCATAACGGCGCCAGGATCTCGGGCTGATACTTTTCCTTGCGCGGCAAACCTTGCCACAGGGTGAGCAGACCGGCGCTGCCATCGGTATGGGCGGTGCTGTCAAACCAGCCGACATAGGCTTGTTGTTTCAGCGCTGCTTGTTCATCGGCATCAATCAACCCCTGACTGGCCAGGGCATCCAGGGTGGTCATCAGCTCTGGCCACTTTCCGGTGGCAAGATAAACGTCCTTCTGCAACTTGAGCAGGGCGGGATGGCTGCCATACTCTTGTTCCAGTTGCTGGGTGCCGGCCAGGGCGAGTTCAAACTGGCCTTGCTGATATTGCAGGCGAGTTTGCGTCAGTCCCACGGCCAAACCGGCTCCGGGGTTATGCTCGTGCGCCAGGCGTAAATAGTCGTCGCGGTTGGCTTCGAGGCCCTGAGCCTGGGCTGCGGTGGCGGCATTCAGGTAGTTGAGCAGCGCCAGATCGTTGCCCTTGGTGCCTTTTAGCAGCATTTTTTCGGCGGCAGCATAGTCCTCCGCTACCAGAGCCTGCATACCACTCTGGGTATAATTCAAGGCCTTGCGGCGGCGACGGCCCACAAACCAGCTGCGTGTCTTGTGGCCGATGCCGAAAATACGGCCCAGCACCCATTCAACAAACAGCAGCAAGACGTAAAACAGCACTATGGCAACCAAGAAGAAGGTCGCCGTGGTTTCCACTGTGTAGCTACCGGCGGCCAATAACACATAGCCCTGCTGACCGGTAATATCCGGACCTATGATGAGGCCGGCAGCCAGGATGACGATGATAATCGCAAGACGGATCATAGACTTCCCCTCACTGGCCAGTTAGCAGACGTTGCAGTCTGTCATCCAACAGTTGCTTTAAGCTATCTTGAGCGGCGAATTGCTCAGGATAGTCCACCTTGATCTGCAGTCCGCTAAGCGCGTCGATTTGCTCGAGCATAAACTGGCGCACGCTGTCATCGGCAAAGTAATCCTGCAGCCACTGTTTGGACTGAGCCAGCGAACTGTCGTAAATTTCTTGCTGCTCGCGATAAACCGCCAACTGAGCCTGCAATAGCTTGCCCTTCAGATTCTCGCTCAAGTACCAGTGCTGTTGGGGCGACAACAGCGCCTCTACGTTACCGTCGCGGCGGCGTACAGTGACAAAGTCATCGCTAAAACTGGCCCAGCTTTTTTTCAGGTTGGCTTTCCAGTCGCTGATCGAGTCGGAAAGCGTAAAGTCGGGCTCTTCGGCGCGGGCCATGATCACGCCATCCAGTTGCAACTTGTCGACCTGATCATTGATGCTGTTCAGCTTGATGACCAGACCTTCCCGATCGACTTTTTTCACCGACTTGATGCTGGCAATATCTGCAGCCAAGGCGCGGCGGACCGGGGTCAGGCCGGGATCATTGAGCGCGGCCAGGCGTTCATCCGCGTTGGCCAGCATCATGGCGGCAGCAACGGCATCCTGCTCCAGCCAGAGTTTACGGCCGGCCATACGTACCAGGTATTCGGCTTCGGCCAGCATCCAGTCATTAGGGCGCTTGCTGTCCAGATCCAGTACCTTGCGCGAAACACCTTCAATTTGCTCATTCAGGCTGTCCTGGCGGCTGGCAACATTATTGAGCAGTTTATTCTGTTTTGACTCGGCAGCCTGCAGCGAACTTTGCAGCTGTTGTTCCTGCTGCTGCATTTTCTGCTGTAACTGGGTGAGCTGTTCAGCCTGAACCTGCGCCTGATTGTGGCCATGCCAATAGAGAATAACAGCCAGTATTAGGGCGATAATAATGGCAACAATCGCCAGTACCTTGCCCGATGAAGACGCTTTTTCTTGTTTCGGCTCGCTGGTTTCCGGCACCTTGGATTCAGGCTGGGCGCCTGCTTGTTCCGGTTTGCCCGGGCCAGAAGAAGCCGTGGAGGATGCTGTTGTTATCACCTCGGCCTGGGTGTTATCACCGGCGGTCGTCTTCTGATTATCTTGATTCTTATCAGTCTTGTCTGTCATTCCGTTTCCTCTCATCCAGAGCGGCAATCAGAGCCTGATTGGATGCACCTTCTGCATTTATGATCTGAGTGAAGCCCAGCTCCCTGGCCTCAAGTACCACGCGGATGCTGGGAACAATCAATAAACGGCTTAGCAGCCAGTCCTTTGCGCTGCTGGCCAGCTGAGTAACATGACTCAGTAAACCGCCACTGGTGATGATAATACTGTCCACACCCTGAGTCTGCCAGCTTTTCACCAGTTTTCCATCTGGGTCTTGGCGATATTGGCGACGATAAACCTCGCAATACTCGACCAGAGCCCCTCTGCCGGTCAGGGTGGGCGCTATCATATGACGCCCACCGTTTCCGCGCAGAATAACCACTCGCCGGCCCGGCAATTGCTCCAGACCCGGCAACGAAATAATACCTTCGGAGCGAGGGTCGTCCGGCACGGCTGCCCCGGAAATACCGACGGCAGCAAAGGCGTTGCCCGTGGCTTCACCCACCGCAATATAATGCGCCTCGGGCCAGGCCAGATTGTGTTGCCGCAGGGCATTATCGGTAAAATCCACCGCATGTACGCTGACCGCTATCACATAATCCTCAGCCGATAACTGGCCCAGCAGATGAGGGAGCCGGTTTAATTCGGCTCCGTCAACGAAACTGAGCAAGGGGCTGGTCACCGGCTGGTGGCCAGCCGCACGCAAAGCCTGGCTCAAGCTGGTCGCCTGAGGCTCGGGGCGAACCACCAAAGGTGTCATGACTGATAAACCTCGGCCAGTATTTTATCGGCGCCACGGGCAAGCAGGCGTTTTGCCATTTCGGCACCCATCTCTTTACCCTGGTCGGCGGGGCCGGTCATTTCTTCATGAATAATCTGGCTGCCGTCGGGACGGCCCACCAGGCCACGCAGCCACAGCTGATCGCCTTGCAGCTCGGCGTAAGAACCGATAGGTACCTGACAACCGCCTTGCAGCCCCTGGTTCATGGCACGCTCTGCTTCTACTCTCAGGCGAGATTCGTGATGGTCGAGGGGCGCGAGCAGTGCGAGCAGCTCGGCATCATCCAGTCGAGATTCGATGCCCACGGCACCCTGGCCATTGGCGGGCAGGCAGTCTTCCGGGCTCATTAACCCGGCAATACGATCGTCCAGCTCCAGGCGCTTGAGCCCGGCGGCCGCCAGAATAATGGCATCGTATTCACCATCATCCAGCTTGCGCAGGCGAGTCTGCACGTTGCCCCGCAGCACTTTTACTTCCAGGTGCGGGTAGCGGGCGCGGATCTGGCATTCGCGGCGCAGGCTGGCTGTGCCCACCACGGCACCGGCCGGCAATTGTTCCAGGTGAGTATAATGGTTGGATACAAAGGCATCGCGCGGATCTTCGCGCTCGCAAATCACGGTCAGGCCCAGGCCTTCCGGGAACTCTACCGGCACATCTTTCATCGAATGCACGGCAATATCGGCGCGACCGTCCAGCATGGCTTGCTCCAGCTCTTTAATAAAGAGCCCCTTGCCGCCAATTTTGGCGAGCGGAGTATCGAGCAGCACATCACCTTTGGTGGTCATCGGCACCAGTTCTACCTCTATATGAGGGTGTAGCCGTTCGAGCTGCTCTTTAACATAATGGGCCTGCCACAGGGCCAACAGACTCTTGCGGGTGGCGATACGTATGGTGCGATTTGCCATTTGAATCTCTTCTAATATCCACTAATCGTTCGATATTATCATTCCTGTGCCGGCATTACAGGGGAGAAAACCGGTTCGCTAACATCTTGCCGGTTCGGTTATCGACATATATTGTTCATTCTGTAACGAATTGTTACCATGATCACACTTTTGCCCCTCGATCGGGGGGCCGTGTCGGTCCACCAAAGGCCCATACTCTTGCACGCTAATTTTCACCGGCTCGTAGAGCAAAGTGATCAATTTAATCAGCAAAAACAGGCTCATGCCTTAGCAATCATGAGTCGTTATGGCCAGCAGGTGTTTCAATTACTGCCGGTTTTGCTGCATTACAACCACCCTCTGTTGCCAGGCTATGTGCCGGGTAACGTGCCTGTGGGCGTGTGCCACTTCTTGCCCAATGACCGCCAGCAGCAGTTTATTGATGAGCTGTGCCAGGCCGCGAACGGCCATCAGGGGCTGGCATCCGGGGAAGGTGAAATATTTGGTCTCTATTCCATGGGCAGCACCTCGTCCATAGGGCAGAGCCGGGAGTCGGATCTCGACGTCTGGGTGTGCTATTCCCACCAGATGGAGCCAGAGCGCGTGGCCTGGCTGCAACAAAAATGCCTGCTGATTTCGCAATGGGCCGAGCAGCGCCAGGTCGAATTGAATCTGTTTTTGATCCCGGATAACAAGTTTCGCACCGACAATCAGCAGTCGGTAGAAGGCGAGAGCTGTGGCAGTGCCCAGCACTTGCTGTTGCTTGACGAGTTTTATCGTAGCCACCTGTGCATTGCCGGCAAGCGACTGGTGTGGATGTTTGCCCCGGGCAAGCTGGGCCCGCGTTACGATAGTTTTGTGGCCGAGCAATTCGCCAACGGCACCCTTAATCACGATGAATGGCTGGATCTGGGCGGGTTTGCCCGTATACCGGCAGAAGAGTACTTTGGCTCGGCACTGTGGCAGCTGTATAAAAGCATCGACTCGCCCTACAAGGCGGTGCTGAAAACCGTGCTGATGGAAGCCTATTCCCACGAGTACCCCGATACCCAGTTACTGTGTCGCCATCTTAAAGGGCACTTTCAAAGTGCCGACCGGCTCGATGAGCGCCAGGATCACTATATGCTGATGCTGGAAAAGGTGACCGGCTACCTTAAATCGATTGGCGATGAGCAGCGGCTGGATCTGGTACGGCGCTGCTTTTATTTAAAAGTGTCCGAAGGGTTCGACTTTTCGCCAACCCGGCACGAGCCTTATGCCTCGCGTATCGAACAGATTAATCAGCTGATAGCGGCCTGGGGCTGGTCGGCAGACAAGGTGGCGCTCCTTAACAACCGGGCTAACTGGAAGGTGGAGCAGGTTAAATCCGCTTATGGCGAGTTGCTGGAAGCCCTGATGCAGAGCTATCGCAATCTGATCCAGTTTGCCCGTCGCAACAACATCAGTGAGTCGATCAACCCGGAAGATATCGGCATTTTATCGCGCAAGCTCTATGCTGCCTTCGAGAGCCTGCCCGGCAAGGTACAGTTAATCAACCTGAGCATAGCGCCCAACCTGGCCGAGCCCAAGATCAGCCTGGTGCAGGTGCCGGCAGGGCGGCTGAATAAAGCCGGCTGGTACCTCTATAAACAGGGGCTGACGCCCACCGAGCTGATTGGTCGTAGCCCGCTCGAATACAGTGGCTATGTGGGTAAGCTGATAGCCTGGGCACACTTCAACGGCCTGCTGAACAAAGAAACGCAGTTGCAGCTGTTCAATCAGGATACGGACGTCAGCCTGCAGCACTTGCAGGAATTCTGCCGCGACTTGGCCCGTACTTTTCTGGTGCGGGCCCCCTCACCCAGCAACCTGGCCCTGAGCCGCCCCTGTGAAGTTCGCCAGCTCGGTATCTTTCTGAATCTGGAACAGGACCCCACCGCTAGCTGGCATCATAGACCCATTGAATTTAACGCCAAAACCAGTGATCCCTTCAGCTTTGGTCAACAGCTGGAAAACCTGGTGGGCTCGGTCGATATCCTGTATCGCAACTCCTGGGACGAGATCCGCTCTTTGCATTTTAGCGGCCCCATGGCCGTCATAGAGGGCCTCACCACCATACTGGGCAAGATGCACCAGGGGGCCAAGCCCCCCGAAAGCCTGCAGGTATTCTGTTACAGCCTGAACTTTCGCAGCCTGATCCGGACTCGTTTCGAACAGCTGATTAAAGAATGTATCGACTTGCGCCTGGCCAGAGAGCAGGGCAGTACCGTCAAGACATTGCTGTTAGGCTCCGAAGAGCACAGCATCTTTTTTGAACGTCGGGGAGTGAGCGTACAAAAGCGGGCCGCCACCGATCAGCTGTCGGTGCGACAACAGCTTCCCCACAGCACCTTGCGTTTGGAACAGCAGGTTGGCAAGCGAGTGCCGGACATTGTCGACGTGTATGCCAGCGAAGGCCTGATGCAGTTCTTTTTCGAAGACAGCGGGAAAAACTACGATCTGTATATTCTGGATGAGGCAAACCGGGTGGAAGTCTACCGTCAGGTCTCGGGCAGCAAAGATGAGGTCGTGCAAAGTGTTAACCGTTTTTACACGTCAAATCAACAAGTTGCAGGACAAAGTGATTTTGCCCATTTCAACCTGCCCCAGTATTACGAAATAGTGACGGATCAGGGGCAACAAAGGGTATTGCCTTACAAAAGTACCAAGGAAGGCCGAGACGATGCTCGACCTTGTTTAAACGAGAGTTAGAGTGCGAGCTTGGTTTCGCCCTGGCGCTCGGCCTGCAGGCTGAGCCAGCTCAGCAGCTCGTGGCCCTGGCGATTGTCGATCCACTTATCGTCTTTCAGGGCAAAGTGGTGGCCGTTTTCGCGGGTGGCCAGCCAGATTTGATGGAGTGGCTCCTGGCGGTTGATCACGAATTTGACATCGTTTTCAAAGGTCAGCGTCATGACGCCGCCTATGGTTTCACAATCTATATCGACGCCGCTGCTATCTATGGTTTCTTCAATATGCTGGTAAATGGCATCAGCCAAGGAATGGAATTCACTGTCGTTCATCGCCTGCTTCCTATTGCTTTTGAAAGTGTGAGTGAGATTATAAGGGTCTGGAAACATATTCACAGTCAACCTATGAACATATTCAAGTTAACCGCACTGGTTGCTTTATGCCTGAGTTTGTTGGGGTGCGGCCTTAAAGGACCGCTAACGCTCCCCGAGCCCGAGCAAAAGCAACCCCAAACTGAGCAGTCGTAAAGGAATATACCTTGGATTATTTTAATTATCAGGAAGATGGCCGCCTTTACGGTGAAGCCTGCGATTTAAGCCGTTTAGCCGAGCAGCATGGCACCCCACTTTATGTGTACTCGCGCGCGACCCTGGAGCGCCACTGGCACGCCTTTGACCAGGCCGCCGGTGACGTTAAGCACCTTATTTGTTATGCCGTAAAAGCCAACTCCAATCTGGCGGTCCTCAACGTGCTGGCGCGTCTGGGCTCGGGGTTCGATATCGTCTCCAAGGGCGAATTGTGCCGCGTGCTGGCCGCGGGTGGCGATGCGAGCAAGGTGGTGTTTTCCGGAGTGGGCAAACGGGTCGACGAAATTCAGTTTGCGCTGGAACAGAATATCTTCTGCTTTAACGTGGAATCGATTGCCGAGTTGGCGCGGATCAACGAGGTAGCGGGCAACATGGGTCGCAAGGCGCCTGTTTCCATTCGAGTAAACCCGGACATAGATGCCGGCACCCATCCTTATATCTCTACCGGCCTGAAAGAAAACAAGTTTGGCATTCCCATCGAGCAGGCACGAGACGTATATCGCCTGGCCGCGAGCATGGAGCACCTGGAGATTCACGGTCTGGACTGCCACATAGGGTCGCAGCTCACCGAGGTGTCCCCGTTCCTGGAAGCGGTCGACAAGTTGTTGGTGCTGATTGATGCCCTGTCTGCCGACGGTATCCATATTCAGCACCTGGATGTGGGTGGCGGTTTGGGCGTGCGTTATGACAACGAAACTCCGCCCGAGCCCGGCGAATATGTCAAACAGTTGAAATCCCGCCTGCAAGGTCGGGATTTGACCCTGGTGTTTGAGCCCGGTCGCGCCATTGCCGCCAACGCCGGCGTACTGCTCACTCGAGTCGAGCACCTGAAGCCAGGCGAAGCCAAAAACTTTGCCATTGTTGATGCCGCCATGAACGACTTGATCCGTCCGGCCTTGTACAGCGCCTGGCAGGCCATTATTCCGGTGGACAGCACCCTGGAACGACAGGCCGCCATCTATGATGTGGTGGGTCCCATCTGTGAAACCGGCGACTTTATCGGTAAAGACCGCGAGCTTGCGATCACCGAAGGCGACTTGCTGGCGGTGCGTTCTGCCGGGGCCTACGGTTTTGTGATGGCTTCCAACTACAACAGCCGCCCCCGCGCCGCAGAATTGATGGTGGATGGTGAGCAGGCGTTTGTTATTCGCGAGCGTGAGCAATTAACCGATTTGTGGTGTGGCGAAAGTCTGTTACCCGAATCCTGAGGGGGGATCCGTGATCCAATTTTCCAAAATGCAGGGGCTCGGCAACGACTTTATGGTCGTTGATGGCGTCACCCAGAAGGTGTTTTTCAATCCCGAGGTGATACGGCAGTTGGCTGACCGTCATTTTGGCATTGGCTTCGACCAGCTGTTGCTGGTCGAGCCACCCTATGATCCGGATCTCGACTTTCATTACCGCATTTTTAATGCCGATGGCAGCGAAGTCGAGCAGTGTGGCAATGGTGCCCGCTGCTTCGCCCGCTTCGTGCGTTTGAAAGGGCTGACCCATAAAGACCGGATTAGCGTCAGTACCCAAAAAGGCAACATAGTCCTGCAGCTTGAAAAAGATAATCAGGTCACGGTTAACATGGGCGTGCCGGAATTTGAGCCCGCCAAAATCCCTTTCAAGGCGCAAAAGGCAGAAAAAACCTATCTGGTGCCCTCTGCCCTGCAAACGGTCTTGTGTGGCGTGGTGTCTATGGGTAACCCCCATTGCGTGCTGGAAGTGGGCGACATTAATACCGACCTGGTGGCCAAACTGGGCCCCGAGCTGGAGCACCACGAGCGTTTTCCGGCTCGGGTCAATGTGGGTTTTATGCAGATTGTCAGTGCCCGCGATATCAAGCTCAGAGTGCATGAACGTGGCGCGGGTGAAACCCTGGCTTGCGGCACCGGTGCCTGCGCGGCGGCGGTGATGGGCATGAGCTGGGGCAAGCTGGCGGACAGGGTGCGGGTGCAATTGCCGGGCGGGGTACTGAATATTGCCTGGCAAGGGCCGGGCAAGCCGGTATATATGACGGGCCCCGCAGAGCATGTATTTGACGGACTGATAAACCTATGACCGAGAACGTGACTGAAACGAGTCGATGTGTAAAAACGGGCCTGGACGACAGTCAGATTGCCGAATATTTGCTGGCGCAACCGCACTTTTTCGAGCGTCAGCGCAACTTGCTGGAACAGCTACGGCTGCCCCATGAACAGCGCGGCAGTGTTTCACTGGTAGAAGTGAAGCTCGATCATCAGCGCCAGCGTATTTATGAGCTGGAAGATGAAATTACCGAGCTGATGACGGTGGCGGGGGAGAATGAGCGCATTTTTCGCGTTTATATGGATCTCATGCCGCGGCTGTTTGAATGTGCCAGCGTGTCCGAGCTGGAGTCGTGCATACGCAGCACCCTGCAGCAGCAATTGCGGGTGCAGGCGGTGCGACTGGTGCTGGATCCCAGAACCTATCCGAGTGCGACCAGCCCGGCAGGGGAGCAGCTGGAGCGCTTGTATCGCGAGCGCATGGCCAGCCAACTGGTGTATCTGGGGCGATTGGGCAAAGAAGAAAAGCTGCGACTGTTTCAGGACTCGCTGGTTAACTCCTGTGCCCTGATCCGCCTGGGTGCAAAGGGAGAACAGGGCTTGCTGGCCTTTGGCAGTGCCGATGGCAGTCATTATGGCTCGGGCATGGACACCTTGCTCATTAACCAGTTGGCCGATGTGCTGGCGCTGTTATTGCCCAGGCTGATGGCTGCGGGACAGACCTGTAATGAGCGCGGTTAATCTCACGGGCGACATCAGTGATTTTCTTGAATACCTGCGGGTAGAGCGCCAGCTGAGTGTGAATACCCGCAGCGGCTATGGTCGCAACCTCAATGCCATGGCCGAGCAGTTGAGCGAATTATCGCTCGACGGCTGGTCGGCTCTCACCATCAGCCATGTGCGTGGCCTGGCCACTCGCATGCACAAAAGCGGCCTGTCGCCGCGTTCCATCGCCACCAAGCTGAGCGCTCTGCGCAGTTTCTGCGACTGGTTGATCCTGCAGGGACGGCTGCAGGCCAACCCGGCCCGCGGCGTCAGCGCCCCCAAACAGGGGCGACCCCTACCGAAAAACCTCGATGTCGACGAACTGCACCAGCTGATGAATATTGACGAATCCGATCCGCTGGCGGTGCGAGATCGCGCCATCATGGAGCTGATGTACTCGTCCGGCCTGCGGCTGGCGGAGCTGGTCGACCTGAACCTGGGTGATATCCAGTTTGATGAACGCCAGGTACGGGTGATCGGTAAAGGCAATAAAGAGCGCATTTTACCGGTGGGACGCATGGCGCTCGACTGGCTGAAAAAATGGCTGGCGGTACGCGGTGCCGTGGCCGGCAGCGAGGAAGTCGCCTTGTTTGTCAGTCAGCGCCAACGCCGTATCAGCCACCGCAGCGTACAGTTACGATTGGCGCAGTGGGGGGGCAAGCAGGCGTTGGCCAGCCATATTCACCCGCACAAGCTGCGTCATTCTTTTGCCACTCATATGCTGGAATCGAGCGGCGATTTACGCGCGGTACAAGAGCTGTTGGGCCATGCGGATCTGGCCACCACCCAGATTTATACGCACCTGGACTTTCAGCATCTGGCCAAGGCCTACGATCAGGCCCACCCCAGAGCGAAACGCGAAAAAGACTAGCGGTACGCTATACGCCGTACGTTAAAGAAACAGAAAACATCGTCGCTTTATCTTGTGTAGGGTCCAATTTATTGGACCGCTTTTATGCGGTGTTATGGTTCTTGTGCAGATATTCTTTACCCGAATAAGGCGCCCCTATAAAAATACAAGATCCTGATTTTTATCAGGATGACGGCAAACATAAAAACACCGCCTTGAACTTACGGCGTATAGCGTAAAACGTAAGGCTATTGATTAAAGGAACCCCTATGCGCTTTTATAAACGTCTGACGAAGGTCAAGGTCATCAGTTTTGACCTGGACGATACCCTGTACGATAACGTGCCCGTGATTGCGGCGGCGGAAGCCTGGCTGTTGCAGGCGTTAAAGCAGCATCATCCCGAGTCCACCCTGCTGGGTGCGGACAATCTGGCTGCCATCAAGCGCCAGGTGCTGCTGGCCGAACCCGAGCTGAGTCATGATGTGAGCGCCTGTCGTCTGCGGGTGCTGACCGAGGGGCTGCGTCAGCAAGGGATGGCCGAGACCTCGGCCGCCGCCATGGCCGAGGAGTTTTATCAGGGCTTTTTAACCGAACGCGGCAAGATTCAGGTGCCCGAGACCAGTCATCGGGTGTTAACCCAGCTGGGCCAGCACTATCAGCTGGCGGTGATCACCAATGGTAACCTGCCGCTGGAACACACCGAGCTGGCACCTTATTTTGAGGTGGTGCTCAGGGCCGGCATTGATGGTCGCATGAAGCCGGCACCGGATATGTTTGATGCCTTGGCCGAACAGACCGGCGTGCAAGCCTCGGAAATCCTGCACATAGGCGATCATATCAGGACCGATGTGGCAGGGGCGGTGCACAGTGGCTGTCAGGCGGTGTGGCTCAACGACCAGGGGCGCAGCGAAGCGGCATTGCAGTGTTTGCCGCATGTAGAGCTTGAGCGGTTGGAGCAATTGCTGGAGCTGTTATAATCGCCCAAAATGTCGTGAGGAGAGAGGCGTAAAGTGTGAAGGGGAATAACGACCCAAAACGGCTTAGGTTATGGCTAACACCTCACCCTTTACTCTTCACGACAAACCAAAATAAACTCAGGAGTTGTAATGGATGTATCCAGCCTGCTTGACGGCATGAACGACAAGCAAAGGGAGGCGGTTGCCGCCCCGGCCCAGAACATGTTGGTGCTGGCCGGTGCCGGCAGTGGCAAGACTCGGGTGCTGGTGCATCGCATTGCCTGGTTGATGCAGGTGGAGCAGGTGCCGGCATCGGCCATTCTGGCGGTGACCTTTACCAACAAGGCCTCGGCAGAAATGCGTGGCCGGGTAGAACAACTGCTGGGCGGGCGTTTGTTTGGCTTATGGCTGGGCACCTTTCATGGCCTGGCTCATCGCCTGCTGCGCGCCCACCACCTGGATGCCAAACTGCCCCAGGACTTTCAAATTCTGGACTCCGACGATCAGCAACGTTTGCTGCGCCGTATTCTCAAAAGCATGAATCTGGATGAAAAGCAGTGGCCGGCGCGGCAAGCGGCCGGCTTTATCAATGCCCGCAAAGATGAAGGGTTAAGGCCGAAAGACATTCAAATCCTGCACGACCCCGTGCAGCAAACCTACCAGCGCATTTATCAGGTGTACCAGGATACCTGTGATCGCGCCGGCCTGGTGGACTTTGCCGAGTTGCTGCTGCGTGCCCACGAGCTGTGGCTGTACAAGCCGCATATTCTGGCCCACTACCAGGAACGTTTTCGCCATATTCTGGTGGACGAATTCCAGGACACCAACAGCATTCAATACGCCTGGTTGCAGATGCTGGCCGGTCAGCAAGCCCGGGTGATGATAGTGGGCGACGACGATCAGTCCATTTACGGCTGGCGCGGGGCGCGAGTAGAAAACATTGCGCGCTTTCTGCGCGATTTTCCCGGTGCCGACACCATCAGACTGGAGCAGAATTACCGCTCGACCGGGACCATCCTCAAGGCCGCCAACACCCTGATTGCCAATAATGCCGAGCGCATGGGCAAAGAGTTGTGGACCGAAGGCGTGGAAGGGGAGCCGATTGCGCTGTATGGCGCCTTTAATGAAGTCGACGAAGCCCGCTTCGTGGTGGAGCGCATCAAGCAATGGCGTCAGCAAGACGGTTTATTAACGGAAGCCGCCATTCTGTATCGCAACAACGCCCAGTCGCGGGTGCTGGAAGAGGCGCTGATCCAGGCGCGGTTGCCCTATCGCATTTATGGCGGGCTGCGTTTCTTCGAGCGTCAGGAAATCAAGGATGCGCTGGGCTACTTACGATTGATGAATAACCGCGGTGACGAAGCCGCCTTCGAGCGCATCGTGAATACGCCTACCCGGGGTATTGGCGAGCGCACCCTGGGCCTGATACGCGAGGCGGCCCGTGACCGTCAGCTGACCCTGTGGCAATCCGCCTGGACCCTGGTCGAAGAAAAAGTATTGAGTGGCCGCGCCGCCTCTGCGGTGAGCCGCTTCCTGGCCCTGATCAATCAGCTGGAAGACGACACCCGTGAGCTGCCCCTGCATGTGCAGACCGACAGGGTCATCGAGCTGTCGGGCCTGAAGGCCATGTATCAGGCCGAGCGGGGCGAAAAAGCCCAGGCCCGGGTAGAGAACCTGGAAGAGCTGGTCAGTGCCACTCGTCAATTCACGCCTTCCGAAGACGATGACATGTCGTTGTTGTCGGCGTTTTTATCCCATGCGGCGCTGGAAGCCGGCGAAAGCCAGGCGGATCAGTTTGATGATGCGGTGCAGCTGATGACGCTGCATTCGGCCAAGGGACTGGAATTTCCGCTGGTGTTCATGGTGGGCGTGGAAGAAGGCATGTTCCCCAGCCAGCAGTCGGCAGAAGAAAGCCAGCGGCTGGAAGAAGAGCGCCGCCTGGCTTATGTGGGCATAACGCGTGCCATGAGCAAGCTGTATATCAGCCATGCGGAAACGCGACGCTTATATGGCAAGGAAATGTTTCATCGCCCCAGTCGCTTTATTAAAGAGTTGCCCGGCGACTGTGTGGAAGAAGTACGCCTTAAAGCCACGGTCAGCCGAGCGGTCCCCAACGGTCGCTTCAGTCAGGATCGCGTGCAGGATACCTTCAATGAAACCGGCTTTCGCCTGGGGCAGCGGGTATCGCATCCCAAGTTTGGTGAAGGCGTGGTCTTGAACTTCGAAGGTGCCGATGCCCACAGCCGAGTACAGGTGCAATTTGCAGATGGCGGCAGCAAATGGCTGGTCACCGCCTACGCGCGGCTGGAAGCCTTGTAACTGCAAGCGGCAAACGTGAGGAGTAAGGTGTGAGGAGCAAACCGTCTTTTGCAGTTCGGTTCACCCCTCACGCTGCACTCTTTACGCCTCACACCTCACGGCTCTTCGTTGTTTCACCCCATCCCAGCTGTAAATCACCAGTGATAGCCAGATCAGGGCGAAGGTGATGACCTTGTCCTGGCTCAAGGGTTCGTCGTAGATGAGCACGGCCAGCAAAAACATCATGCTGGGGCCGATATACTGGAAAAAGCCCAGCGTCGACAGCCTGAGCCGTTTGGCGGCACCGGCAAACAGTAACAAGGGAGCCGTGGTTACTATGCCGGCCGAGATCAGCCATAAATTGGTATTCAGCGAGTTTGTGCTCATCTGGCTGGTGGTGCTATCGGCAAAACCAAATAAGTAAATAGCGGCTAACGGTAATAGCACCAGGGTTTCCAGCATCAGGCCGGTAACCGGGTCGACCGGCACCTTCTTACGGATCAGGCCGTAAAAACCGAAAGAAATGGCCAGTACCAAGGCCACCCAGGGCAAACTGCCAAATACCACCAATTGAATGACCACACCACTGGCGGCCAGCGCCACCGCGACCCATTGCATCGGCCGAAAGCGCTCACCTAAAAACAGCATGGCCAGCACGATATTGAACAGCGGATTAATGTAATAGCCCAGGCTGGCATCCAGCATATGGTTGTTATTGACCGCCCAGATAAAGACCAGCCAATTCAAACCAATAATGCAGGATGACATCGCCAGCATCAGCAAGTACCTGGGCTGGCGCAGCACGGCCCGGACTCTGGGCCAATACTTGAGCAGGCTGAGCAGCACCAGCAACAGCAAGAAAGACCAGATCACCCTGTGGGTCAAAATCTCGTAAGCGGGCACCTGGGTCAGCTGCTTGAAATACATGGGCGCTATGCCCCACAGCACGTATGCGCCGATAGCAAACAGCGCTCCCTGGGTGGCGTTATCTTTTTCCATGGTAAAAGTCTGACGATAAAGTAAAAGACCAGTGTAACGACCCCCGACCAAGGCTGGCCAGCACTAAACCGTGCTTATACCAAACAGATTAAATAGCAGATCTATTTTCTTGCTCTATAAAAGTCGGACAAAGGGCCTACTCCACCGACACGC
>NZ_JBLWUK010000046.1:0-17528 GCF_048268965.1 Oceanisphaera sp. | reverse complement strand
GGTCAGGGTCGCGCCTTCACTGACATTACCGGTATCAACTACCGCCGTCGGCGCATCGTCTTCCACCCGCACCGTCAGGGTGCCGTTGGTGGTGGCGTTGCCCGCGTCGGTCACGCTCAGCGGTATACCCAGCGCATCATCGTTGGCGCCGCTATGCTTCTGCTGTTCCGTCAGGGTATAGCTGTAGTTCAGGGTACCGGCGGTGGCCACGCCCCCCACCGTGCTGTCGGCGGTAAAACCGGTCAGCACCAGAGTGCCGCCCGCCACGCTGATGGCCGTCGATGGACTGGTGTTGCTCAGCGCACTCAGCTGAGTCAGAGTGAAGCTCTGGCCACCCACGGTAATGCTCTGCAGACCATCCGGGGCCGTAATCGTGATGGTGCCATTGGTACTTTCACTCTCGTTGCTCGCATCGGTGCCGTCCGGCAGGCCACTTTCCTTGACGGTGATGTGGCCATCCACACTTGTGCCGTTTTCGTCTTGGGCCGCAATGCTTGGAACCCCATCGGCGTTGCCATCGATGGTGATATCCAGCTCGGCAGCGGCCGTATCCCCGTCCCCATCGGTTAGGGTATAGGTAAAACTTTCAGTCAGACTAATGCCGGTTTTAAGCGCATTAACATCGGGGTTGTTATTGTCCAGCTCATAACTGTACGAACCATCCGGGCTGATCGTCAGGGTGCCGTACTCACCGTCAATTATCAGGTCGCCATCGGCATTGGTGCTGGCCGTATTGCCGCTGACGTTGTTGCTGGTAATACCGGTCACATTGGCACCGTCGGCCCCCAGGGTGTCGGCCTTGTCGCCGGAGGAAGCTCCGGCTCCACCTATGACGTTACCGGTCGCAGTTACTCCGCTGTCTTCGGTCACGCTGTTCCTGTCGTCTGCAGCCTCGGGCTCATCGTCGACGATACTGATCACCAGCTTGCCGGCCGGCGCGGCATCTCCATCTGCATCTGTGATCTCAACCTCGAATTCAACTTTGGTGTCATCGCCGTGGGTCGCCGCCTGCAGGGTATAGCCGTAGTGGATAGTGCCCTCACCCGTTATCGGGTCGTACTCATAATGCGCGGTCAGACCATCGGCAAACGTCTTGTCTACCGTAGTAAGCTCATGACCACCCAGCTTCACCAAGCCCAGCCCATCGGTCGAGGTGAAACTGATGGTGCCGCTGGTAGTGGCTTTGCTTGTTCCACTCTCAGAGCCATTGGCCAGCCCCGACTCGTAGACGGTTGTTGAAGCATTACCGGCAGCAGGAATGGTCACCGTGGGCGCAGCGTCGGCAATACTTATGGTTAGAGTGGCGGTAGCTGTACCACCTTCACCGTCGTTTACGGTGTAACGAAAGATATCGTTTTTTCCACCCGCTGTGCCCGTGGCACGTTGATAGTGATAACTGCCATCAGAATGCAGCGTGAGCTGCCCGTATTGCCCCTGAATAATCAGCTCGCCATTTACACCTGGTGTCGATGTATTGCCTGGCTCGTTGTCGCTGCTAACCTCTATAACGGCCAAACTGTCATTGTCCGGATCGCTGTCGTTGCTCAACACACCTTGTTCTTTTGTTTTCACCAGCGGTTGGTAAGCTGTTACCTCGCCTCCGTCGTCAGCCGCCACTGGAGCCGGGTTATTCACCGTCCAGGTAAAATCATGCGCACTGCTATTGCCTGCGGGATCGGTCACCGTAATGGTGACGTTATATTCACCCTGAGTGCCCGTGTTTCCCCCCTGGCTGGCGGAAGTATCAATTTTGCCGCTGATCACCCCGGTGTTGGGATCTATGGTTAAACCTGCGGGCAGATCTGCGGCTTGATAAACGAGTTGCTTACCGCTTACGGCATCGTTGAAATTTCCGCTGATATCCAGGCTGATATCGCTGGCATCATCATCGGTTCGGGCTGCCATTGGTGTGACTTCAACGGGTGGTAGGTTATCCGCCGGCTTGTTATCCGTTGCGATGCCGGTTGGGAAGCATTCTTCCCCTTTGGGTTCGTCACGATAATCTTCCTCCCACTGCCATTCGGGTATTGCTACATTTGGCGACAATAACAACTTTTCAATATGTGCCAAGGTAAGAAAGCTAATACCGTCGGCTTCTATAATTTCGTGAATACGGACCAGCTGAACAAAACCGTGCCCGCCAAACACATTGCTGCTGTCTTCATCAAGATGGGTAGTGGGAACGGCTTCCGCTTCAGAGGGTGACTCTACATCCGTGTGCAAAGCCGGCAACACACTGACGGCTTGCGTGGCTATAGTGGCATCAGTGGCTTCTTCGTTGACTGCTGGGAGTTGAGTCCCCTCAAAGGTGATCAGCAGGTTCTGCCCAAAATCCAGGCTTATTTGAGCGCCTGCCGTGGTAACCAGTATTTCATCGGCTGCCAGGCGATCACCTTCTTTAAGCAAGCGGCGCAGGCCAGTCGCGGTTTGAGCCCACACCTGACCAACGAGAAATACAACAGTTGCAAATGCAGTCATGAAAGTCTCTTGATGAAAACAACTATAAGTAATGCGGGAATCCGGTGTCTTTGCGGGCCGCAGCCGTTATCGACCGGGAGACTCCCTGCTCTGGATCTCCGCCTGCGCGGAGATGACAGCAAAAAACTGGGCCCCCGCCTTCGCGAGGGTGACGGCATACACACGGACCACCTTGTCATTCCCGTGCCCTCTCTTGTCATTCCCGAGCCCTCTCTTGTCATTCCCGAGCCCTCTCTTGTCATTCCCGCGAAGGCGGGAATCCGGTGTCTCTGCTAGCCAGCAGCCGTTATCGACCAAAGGGCTCCCTGCTCTGGATCTCCGCCTGCGCGGAGATGACGGCAAAAAAACTGGGCCCCCGCCTGCGCGAGGGTGACGGCAAAACCTAGGCCCCCGCCTGCGCGAAGATGACGGCAAAAAACTGGGCCCCCGCCCTGTTTGGCAGCCTGTTTTAAATGTGTGTTATCGCTCGCTTAACGCGTTAGCCTTGGCGCGCAATAAGGGCTTGAGTAAATAAGATAAGACGGTTCTTTTACCTGTCATCACATCCAGTTGTGCCGTCATGCCTGGAATAACAGATAAATCCCGGGTCGAGTCGTTATTGGTGGTGATGGCGCGCACCAAGTAAAAGGTGTTATCCCGTTCATCAGTCATGGTATCGGCACTTATGTGTTGCAGTTGAGCTTCCAGACCACCATAAATGGCAAAGTCATAAGCATGCAGTTTAATGGTGGCGGGCAGACCGGGGCGCAAAAAGGCAATATCCTTTGGCGCAATTCTGGCTTCTACCAGCAGGCGATCGTCACTGGGGACGATTTCTACCAGGGCATTGCCCGGCTGCACCACGCCCCCCACGGTATTAAGCAATACTCGTTGCACTGTGCCATTCACCGGTGAGCGAATGTCGGCCAGCTTTACCCGGTCTGCCAGGCCGTCTACCTGCTGAGTGAGGCTGTTCATTTCGGTGGCGGCGTTGCTAAGGTCACTGTGCCACTGGCTGTGCATGGTCAACTTCACCTCTTGCAGCCGGGCCTGCGCTTCCTGAATACTGGCCTTTACTTGCTCCGCCCGGGCCGCCGCTTGTCGACGTTCGCCATTAGCCGCTGACTGATCGCGCTGCAGATGCAAAATATCAATTTCAGATACGGCTCCGGTAGCCAGCAAGGGGCGGGTGGCAGCCAGCTCTTTACTCGACATCCGATAGGCTTGTCCGGCGGTGAGTAATCGTGCCTGAGTCTCGCTTAATTCTTGTTGGCGTTGTGCTATTTGCTCCTGTACGACGGCCTCGCGTTTTTTCAGCTCATTCAGGCTGGCCAGGTAGTGGTTTTGCTCTCGTTTTAGCACCCGCTGTTGCTCTGCTGTTAGTTCCTCACTAAACGCCAGTTCATATGGCTGATTATTTATTTGTGCGGTTAACCGTTCCACCTTGGCCGTTAACGAAAACAAGCGGGTGCTGCTTTCTTCCAGGTTGGCCACAAAACGAGTGGGATCGATGCGCGCCAGCAGCTGCCCCCGGGTAACCTGGTCGCCTTCTTTGATCAGCAGTTCTTCTATCATGCCGCCATCCAGTGACTGCACTATTTGCAACTGCCGAGAGGGGATCACCTTGCCCTCGCCCCGTGTGACTTCGTCTATGGGAGCAAAGGCCGCCCACACCAGTAACACCATAAAAGTGATGGCAATAACATACAGCAAACCCCGGGCACGCAGTTCTTTTTGGCGATCGATGGCATTGGCCGCATCTTGCTGCCAGTGGCTTGAGTGCTGGCTAAAACCGGCAAACAAAGGCCGAAACAAGCGGTCTACCCAACGCTTTCCTGTTAAGCCAACGGCGTTGCTCTTGCTGAGCTGCTCAAAGACCTGTTGCTCTGCTTGTTTGTTAGCCATTCTTGGGCCCTGCTCTGGTGTGCTCATGGCGCCGCCCGTTGAATGCTGCCCTGCTCTAGCGCCTGCAGCACCTGTTGCTTGTTGCCATCGGCCACTACGCGGCCCGCATCCATGACAATCAGGCGTTCAACCATGTTCAACAAACCGGTGCGATGGGTAATGAGCAGCAATGTTTTGCCCTGGCTAAATTGATCCAGCCCCTTGCTGACATGACTTTCCAGGTTGCTGTCCATGGCGCTGGTGGGTTCATCCAGCAGCAGCATGCTGCTGTCGGCCATCACCGCGCGGGCGACGGCAATGGTTTGTCGTTGTCCACCAGACAAGCGACTGCCCGCCTCGCCCACCTGCATGGCCAGCCCATCGGCATGAGGGCCGATGAGTCGGGTGAGCCCCGACACATTCACTGCCTGCATTAGTCGATCCTGGCTGGATTGAACCTGGCCAAGCGTGACGTTGTCATAAACCGAGCCACTCAGCAGCTGCACATCTTGCGGCACATAACCTATGTGGCGGCGCAGTTCGGCGGGGTCTATTTGTGCCTGGTTAACGCCATCAATAAAAATACTGCCCTCCGTAGGTTGATAGAGGCCCAGTATTAATTTTTCTATGGTACTTTTCCCCGAACCTACCTGGCCTAAAATGCCCACCCGCTCGCCGGCTCGTAAGTGAAACGACACCTTATGCAGTACCGCGGTTTCTTCTCCGGGATAGGTGAAAGACACGTTACGAAACTCGATTTCACCACGCAGTCGGCCACGGCTGACTGGCTGTAGGGTGTTATCGCGCTCTTGCTCGTGCGCCATTATGTCTTCTACCGACTTGAGCGCCGTGGCGGCCTGATAATATTGGGTTAGCAACGAAGCCGTTTGCGATACCGGCGCCATGGCTCGTGACGACAACATATAAGCCGCAATCAGTGCCCCCTGGCTCATGTTGCCGTTAATCACCAGATACACCCCAACGATGATCATGCTGACCGCCACCAGTTGCTGGATCCAGGCTGCACCCGCCCCTACCGAGGCGCCCAGCAGGCGTTGCTTGCCGGTACACCCCGATAAAAACTGGGTGGCATGCTCCCACCGCGTTTGCATGCGGCTAGTGGCATTAAAGCTTTTAAGGGTTTGTGCGCTGGACAGGCTTTCTATTAGTCCGGCGTTTCGCTGGGCGCTGGCCTGGCTGGACACTTCTGACAGTTGCTGCATTTTGACTTGTACCGACAAGGCATACACGATGATCAGCAAGGCGCCCACCAGCACAGGGAGCACCATGGTCCAGGAGATAAGGGTAATAATTAACGCAAACAGCAGAAAAAAAGGCAGGTCGATAAGTGCGGTCACTGTCATGGAGCCAATGAAGGAGCGCACCGACTCAAACGATTGTACGTTGGCGGCAAACGACCCCACAGATGCAGGATTGTGCTTTAACCGCATGCCCAATATGCGCTCCATGATCCGGGACGACAAGGTCAGGTCGGCACGGCTGGCCGCCAATTCTACAAACCAGCTGCGTAACATGCGTAGCAGCAGGTCGGCACACAGCACCACTATGGCACCAATGGCCAGCACCCACAGGGTGTCGGTGGCTTGATTGGGCACCACTCGGTCGTATACGTTCATCACAAACAGCGGCATGGTCAACGCTAACAGATTAATGAAAAACGCCGCTATTAACACGTCGCGATATACCCGCCGGTTGGCTCGAATAACACTCCAAAACCAATGCCCTTTTTGCTCGGGCTGGTCAGGGTTGCGCACCTGGCCGTCGGCAAGCCGAAAGCCGGGCCGACAATAGAGGGCAATACCGCTGTAACTGGCGTTGACTTCATCCAGGGCAAGCTGTTGCACTTGCATGTCCAGCTCGGGCAAGCGCAGCTGTACCGTTTTTTGCTCCAGATCGACCGCTTCCAGCAAACAGGCGCGATTGCCTTCCAGCAAGATAATGCAGGGCAACAGCAAGCTGTTAAGCCGGGTTAGGGGTTGGCGTACCAGATTAACGTTCAGCCCAACACGCTCGGCCGCCCGAGCGGTAATGGAGGGGGATAAACGACCATCGACCAGGGGCAGCCCATCTATCAGGGCGTCATGGGTCAGCGCGGTGCCATTCGCCTTGGCCAACCACAGCAAGCAAGCGCTTATTGGATCATCAGTTATCTGCATGACTGCCCTTAAAATCGATAACAAATAGCACTTCAGCCTCGGCGTTTGCCTTGGCTAGTGCTTGCGGAGCAACTGGCTGCGGCTCTGAAGTCACAGCAACAGGTTCCGGCGCTGTACGAAGAGAGACTGTTTGCAGCACTGGGCTCGGCGCTTCTGTATTGGCTACCGTGCGAGGCGTTGCTTCCTTGACCACTGACTGTGGAACTACAGCTTGAGCGGCTGGCCGCGGAGCCACCTGTTTAGCCTCTGAGCGTGGTGCTTCGGCCTGAGCCACAGGGCGCGGGGCTACTTCCTTCATCACGGGTCGCGGCGTTGCGTCCTGAACGAGTGAATGCGGCGCTACAGCCTGAGTCTCAGGTTGTGGAATGACATGGTGAGGGGTTCGCGTTACCGTTATTTCAACACGGCGGTTTAGCGCTCGGCCTTGCTCGGTATCATTGGTGGCTATTGGCCGTTCAGGCCCAGCACCGGATACAGTTAAAATAGCCGGGTTAATTCCGCTGTTTATAAGAGCATCAAATACGGCTTTGGCGCGCGCTAAAGAAAGCGACCAGTTGTAACGGTTAGCCCCGACATTGTCGGTATGCCCCATTACACTAATGGTTTGTAGCGTACCCTTTTCGGTTTCAGGCTGAACAAACTGCCGTATTTTACCAAGAAACTCGGGCTTGATATTGGTGCTGTCAGTATCAAACAAGGCATCGGTACTTAAGTTCAGCGTTTCTGCCTTGGCTACCGGCTGCATTTCAACGGCCTGGTGTACTTCGACGATCGGCGGCATTTTGACGACCCGTGGCATGTTGGCTACCGGGGAGCGTTCGTCACTCAACTCCGCGCGTTGGGTGACGGTACAAAAGTGCGAATTACCGGGAGACGCCGAACCATTCAAGTCACTCAGCGTCGGGATTTTCTCACTTGATACCGACAAGGCATCTAGCAAGTTACCCATGGTGTGCAAGGTACGTAGTCGCGCCAGTTGCAAGTCGTAATGACCGTCTAGATAAGCTCGCTCAGATTGAAATGCTTCGTTTTCAGAATCCAGCACATCCAGCAAGCTGCGGCGGCTAATATTAAATTGCTGTCGGTAAGCCACCACCACACTGGCAGCCGCATCGCGATGCGATGCTAGCAGAGCACGCTTTTTTTCAAGATTCAGCATATCGCTGTGCGCAACAGTGGCGGTTTGCCGCAAATCGACACAGGTTTTGTTGTGCTGGCTTTCTGCCTGCTCTATGCGGGTATAAGCAGCATATTCGGCCGCCTTGTCACTGCCACCGCTATACAGGTTATAGCGGGCACGCAGCTCTACAATGCTTTCATCACCGTAGCCGCCGGGGTCGGTACGATTGTCAAAACTGTTGTTATTTGAGTAGGTACCGTGGCGGGCCCCCAGCTCTAAAGTGGGGTAGCGGTTTGACTGGGTTTCGCGATAAGACGCCGCAGCAGCCTGGGTATTTTCCGCCGCGCTATACAAGGCTGGATTATTGCGATACACCCTATTCAGTATCGCAGCCAGATCGCTGGGTACCATTTGTTTGGGAATATCCAGCTCCGCCAGCTGTTCTGCCGGCAAACGCCCCACCAAACGCTGAAAGCGTGCGGTCACCGTTTGTAAATTAGCCACTTCTGTCAGCAAGTTAGAGCGTGCCAGCGACAAGCGACCGTTAATTTGCTGCAAATCGGCCTTGTTACTCACCCCCTGGCTGACTCTTTGGCTTAGCTGCTCGTAGACTCGTTGATGATTGGCCTCGTTTTTTTGAGCCAGCTTTACCAATTCACGATAGCGAAGCACGCCCACATAGGCCTCACTGGCTTCCAACGCTTTGGTTTCGGCCTCATTTAACAGCTCGTAATAACGCACCAGGCTGGTGTGCTCTGCCTTAGCCAGGGCACTGCGTACCCTGAATCCATCAAATAACATTTGCGTGAGTGAGACTTCGGCATAGTTTCGCGAATAATTACCACGATTATCAAATTCACGTTGGGCTTGCCCGGCGGATAGATTCAGGTCAACACTGGGCAAGAACCCACCAAATGCTTGTCGTTCATCATGGAGCGAGGCGTTAAAGGCATCTAGATATACTTGCAACTCAGGGTTGGTCGCCAGGGTCTCCTGGACCACGGTCAATAAATTATCTTGTTGGGTGGCAGAAAGCGAGGCGGCAGGAATAATGAGTAAACTGGCGGAGATAATCAACTTAGCCAAAGGAATTTTTATTGTCATTTTATCCTCTTACAATCCTGTATGACCCATAAAGCTGGTCGCTGCCTTCCTAGCAACCTGGTACATAAGAAAAGATAAAACGCTCAAATGCTACAACTATTTGATATATAAGCAAGACAACCCAGCAATGTAAATGCAAGGCTCAAGCATGAGCGGTGCAAACCTGAGTTCAGGCATACATTACCATTTAAATTTAGCACTCAAGACGCATATGAGGAGTGTACAGAAAAATTTTACCAACACCGAACTTTTACTCTAAAACCATGACACAGGGCAGAGTGTGCCCCTGTTCTTGATTGCTTTAAGTAATATCTCATAACTGATGTGAACACTGGGGCTAGCTTTCCTATCTTGTCACCCTCGCGAAGGAACGTCATCCTCGCGTAGGCGGGAACGGGGGCCAGTGTCTTTGCAGGAGAAGCGCAGGCTGACTGCTCTGCACCACAGCCCAGGACTCCCTCAGCGCCTTCGCGGGAATGATGAGAAAGGGCAGCACAAGCAGGAAGCCGTGACCGGATGATACAAGGCAGCGCTATAGCAAGACGCCACAAGCACTGCCCTTCGGGTTCGAGATAAACGCGTTTCACTCGAACAACAACCCTTTAACGAGCATTTATTTAGCGCCGTCTCCATGGGTTTCTTCCCACAGGCAAATAGCCGCAGCCAGATCTTCCAGTGAGGCTCCTACCGACTTGAACAGAGTAATTTCATCTGCATTCTCGCGCCCGGGTCGCTTTTGTTGAGTCAGCTCATACAAATCGGCACAGATACGAGACATATCAAACTGCCCCTCAGTCACCGCCTGGAGGAGATCCCCAGCTTCATCATGAGCGCCAGCATAAGTGTCAACAAATACCTTGGCTTTTGCCACGCAAGCGCCGTCGGTTTCTCGCATGTCGGGGCGAAATGCACCCACCAAATCCAGATGACAGCCTGGTGATAGCCAGTCCCCCCTGATCAGCGCCTCACTGGACAAGGTCGCACTGCTGATAATATCGGCACCCTGGCAGGCGGCGGCCAGATCTGTCACCACCTCCACACTGCTAAAGGGCGCCAGTCCACCCTGGTAGTCTTGATATTGCTCAACCAGCCGTTGCGCTTTTGCGGGATCTCTCCCCCAAATACGCACCCGACGGATAGGCCTGGTGGCGGCATGGGCTTCTATCAGCATAGGTGCCAGCTGACCGGTACCCACCAGCAACAGAGTATCAGCATCATCTCGAGCCAGGTAACGCGCGGCCAACGCCGAGGCGGCGGCAGTACGTCTGCGCGTCAATTCAGAGCCATCGATACAGGCCAGCGGCAACCCCGTTTGGCCATCACTGAGTAAATATGTGCCGGATATGGCGGGCAGGCCTTGCTCCGAATTGTTAGGGAATACGTTAATTAACTTAACCCCAATATATTTTTGCTCTTGCCAGGCCGGCATCAGCAACAAAGTCGCTTCCCCTTTCGAACCGGGTAAAGCATGGTGATGTCGTGGTGGAGACACAACATCAGCGTGCCGGAAGCTCTGTTCAATTTTATCAATCAAGGCAACCCAGGGAAGCTGTCGAGCCACTTGCTCGGCGGATATCATCTGCATAAACACCTCTATAAAATGTAGGTATGGCTTATCTGAAAAAAGTAACCAATGAAAGTAGTGTTAACCCATTAATACCTGCATTGACTGTTGGTATGTCAATCGCTCTTGTTCCGCGTACAACGCCAGCTCATCCACCACCCTGGCGCCTAAGGCATGTTCAAACTCCGCTTTATTGGCATTGCCCTGATAAGCCTGGGTCTGTGACTCACCCAGGTTGGACTGAAAAATACCCGCTGCACTCACTGGTAAAAAGTCTTCATAAGTTAGCGGGGTTGCCACCAGTAAGCCGTTTGCGATTAATGTTTCTTTATCGTGGAGCTCAAGCTGCTCATAAGTGCCACTAACCGCGTTACCCGCCTCGGTTAAACTGTATTCAAAAAAGGCCAGTCCCTTACGACGTAACTCGGTTTCATCATCTGGAAAGTCACCGAATATCTCGGCGAGCTTTTGTTGATGAGCCAGGTTTTCCTGCCCCTCGATTTGCTGTCTAGCCTTGGCTAATAACTCATCATAAAGCGCTCTTCCCTTGGCTGTGAGTGCCACCCCCCGCTGTTCAATCTCACCAAAGCGGGCGGTATGAGCCCCCTGTTGCTGATCGGCAAAACAAATAGACTCTTCCAGCGCCTTAAAACTGGTTTGGCGCAACAAGATGGCGCACTGGCGCTGCGGCGGCCCCTCTATGACCTCTTTAGCGTCCATCCCCCCCAGGGGCATGCGTTTTTGTACTTCATCAATATCGAGTGTTCGGGGTGTTAAGTGGTTAATATGCGGACCACGAAAACACACCACATCGGCAATTAAACGATGCTCATGCTGCAGGGCTTCGTAAGTCGCCAGATCGACGGTGGCCTCCTGGTGCCAGCGAAATGTCTCTAATGCCTCAACAACAAATTCATCCGCTTGTGCCCGGGTTAGCCCACCTTGTTGTTCATACATACTGATGAGTGCTCGCACTCTGGGCGTAAAAATATCCCTTTTGGCTAAAATGGCGGCAGCTTGTTCGCGAAGGCTGGCATTCTCGATCAACTCTAAACGCAACAGCGAGGTAAATATTCGAAACGGATTTCGGGCCAGGGCGGCCTTATCGATGGGGCGAAACGCAGTAGAATGCACCGGCACACCGGCGGTGGACAAGTCGTAGTAACCCACAGGATACATGCCCATAACGGCAAACAAGCGCCTTAACATCGCCAGCTCGTCGGCACTCCCCACTCGAATGGCACCGTGTCGCTCCACACCAAGTCGCGCCAGCTCGCCGTTAGCGCTAAGTTGCTGAGCCAAAGCAGGCTGCCTGGTCAAGGTATCCTGGTTTACTTCAGCCACCAACTTGAGTAAGTCGCCATATTGCGGCACTTCAGCTTGATACATGGCAGACATAGCCGTTGAAAATTGGTCACGAATATCATCGTCAGTCAAATAAGTGGCCATGGTGATTCCTTCTCCATTTATAGCAGTCCAATCACTCATCGTGCCCACGCCTTCCGGCTCGGTAGGACACAATAAACAGGTACATCAGGCAAGTACCTTACTCGGTGAGCGAATCTAGCGCGCGCTCCAGGCAGGCCAATCCTTCAGCCATAATGGCGGGCTCTGTGGTTAAAGGCGCTAATAAGCGCAACACATGCCGATGTCGACCACTAGGCATTAACAGCACTCCTTCTGTTCGACCTGCACTCAATAGTCTGGCCAGGTGTTCACGTCCGGTGGCGGTTGCCGTGTCGTTAAACACAATGCCCCGCATGGCGCCTACACCGGTTAATCGACCCAACATGGGGTAACGGCCCGACGCCTGCCATTTATCGTAAGCCTGTTGAATAGCTTGCTCCTGTTGTGCCCCCAAACGCATTAAGGTGTCGTCGGACATCAACTCTATTACCGTGCTTGCGGCTGCACAGGCCAGCGCATTTCCAGAATAGGTTCCGCCCAAACCGCCTTTAGGAAGCACGTTCATGATATCTGCACGCCCCGCCACCGCCGCCAACGGCAAACCGGCCGCCATGCTTTTCCCCATTAAGATCAGATCGGGCTCCACATCCAGATGCGTAAACGCAAAGCGACTTCCGGTGCGACCAAAACCTGACTGTATCTCGTCAAAGATAAGTACGATGCCATTGGCTTCACACACCTGAGCCAAATGAGCCGCAAAATCTGGGCATAAGAAGCGAAACCCGCCTTCCCCTTGTACAGGTTCAACAATGATACAAGCCACTTCACTGGCCGGAATTTCTACCTCAAACAAACGGGCCAGGGCCTGTTTGGCTTGTTGGCTGGTTACGTCGCCGTCTGAGCTGGGAAAAGGGAGGTGGTAAACAGGGCCGGGCAAGGCGCCTAACTGCTGCTTGTAAGGCGCGACTTTGCCGTTCAGGTTTAAGGCCGCCAGTGTGCGCCCATGAAATGCATCATCAAAGGCAATCACTCCCTGGCGCTGAGTAAAGGCGCGAGCAACTTTAAGGGCATTTTCCGTTGCCTCGGCACCACTATTGGTCAGCATGCACGATAAGGAATAAGACACGGGCACGAAGTCGGCCAGTTTGCGGGCCAAGCTCAAATAGCCGCGATGTGGAATCGCATTAAAGGCCGAGTGCATTAGCGTCTCAAGCTGAGTCTTGACGGCCTCTAGCACCAAGGGGTGGCAATGCCCCAGATTAAGCGCTCCTATCCCTCCTACAAAATCGACATAGCGCTTTCCCTGCTCGTCCCATACTTCGGCATTAAGGCCGCGGGCTAAACATATTGGATGAACAATACCCAGTGATTGACTAACGTGTGATAAATCCATGTTGCAACACCGTAAACTCAAAGATAAAAGTAGAGATATCACAGCAGAGCCAAAGGTGAGGTTCAAACGAATAAAAGACGTCAGTACATTCTAAAAAGGACTGAACAGGCGAAAACAGCCAAGCGTTCTGCTTCTGCTACGCCTTGTTTTTGCAATCAGATGTCATTAACAACACAACTGGCCGAGGGGGTTATCGCGTCCGTGACCGTATCCCTTTTTTCCAGTATCCAGGCCACAAAGTTTTTTACTTTCGCTACCTCCGCCTTATGGTCAGGGTAAGCGAGATAGTAGGCATTATCACTGAGCAATGAATAAGACCAGGGGATCACCAACTGCCCGGCATTCAGCTCTTCTTCGGCAAGAAAGCGCGGTACCAGAGTCACGCCACACCCCGCTCGCGCCGCTTGCAGAGCCATATAAAAGGTGTCGAACCGCGGGCCATGATAACTGTGGCTGGTATAACACTCCTGCTCTTTAAACCAGTCATGCCAGGCCTCGGGCCGAGTCGAATTTTGCAGCAACACTAACGGAATCAAGTCTAAGGGCGCATTAATACCGGCAGGCGGAATAATCGCCGGCGAGCAAACCGGTACCATTTCTTCATCCAGTAGTTTGATGCATTCCGACTTGGGCCAAGCGCCGCGACCGTAAAAAAAGGCCACATCTACATTATCGGCTTCAAAGTCGAACGACTCGGTTCTGTTGGTAATGTTTAAATACACATTGGGATGTCGAAAGCGAAATCCGTTTAATCGCGGCACCAACCAGCGGGCACCAAAGGTCATAGTGGTCGTGACATTCAACACCTCGCTCTGGCCACCGTACGACTGCATATAGCGCGTCGACATCTCGACCTGGGACAGTGTTTTGCGCACCTCGGTCAGATAAAGCGATCCCTCCGGCGTAATATGAAGGCGCTTGCGCACACGCCGAAACAACGGCTGTTCGAGAATTGACTCCAACTGGGCCACCTGCTTGCTGACCGCACTTTGTGTCAGGTTCAATTCATCGGCGGCGCGAGTAAAACTCAGGTGGCGCGCTGACGCTTCAAAACACTGCATAGAGGTCAGGGTAGGAAAACAACGACGACTCATAACAAACCCACTTCATGAAAAAAATGAATGATGTCGTTATAAAGTCTCGCTTGAAACAAATCAAGCTCCAAGATGATACTGCGGTTGTTTATTACCAACTTGTTAACAAAAACAGCCTGGAGGAAATATGATTGAATCCATCATGCAGCGTCTTGGAGTAGCTGACTCGTTATACCGTGCGGGAGATTACGCAATAACCTCTCCCACCGATGGCACCACTATCGGTAAGGTCACGCTGGAAAGTGCCGAGGCGGTAGAAAAGCGTATTGAAAAAGCCGATCAGGCATTTGCCGAGTGGCGACAAATCCCCGCCCCTCGCCGGGGTGAGCTGGTTCGCCTGTTTGGCGAGCAACTGCGCAAACACAAAGAGGATTTGGGTGCGCTGGTCACGCTGGAGTGCGGTAAAATTTTGCAGGAAGGCTTGGGCGAAGTACAAGAAATGATTGATATTTGCGATCTGGCTGTGGGCCAGTCCCGTCAATTATACGGTCTGACTATTGCCTCTGAGCGCCCAGGGCACCACATGCGCGAAAGCTGGCACCCACTGGGTCCTGTAGCCATTGTTACTGCGTTTAACTTCCCTGTTGCCCCCTGGGCCTGGAACGCCGCCCTCGCCCTCGTTTGTGGCAACAGCTTACTGTGGAAGCCTTCCGAGAAAACCCCGCTTAGCGCTTTAGCTTGTCAGGCCTTGCTGGACAAAGCCATTGCCGAATTTGGTGACGATGCGCCCGAAGGCCTGAGCCAGGTCATTATTGGTGACAGAGAAGCCGGTGAATTACTGACCCAGGATGCGCGCATTCCACTGGTCAGTGCGACAGGCAGCACCCGTATGGGTCGCGAAATTGCCCCTAAAGTAGCAGCGCGCTTTGGCCGCAGTATTCTGGAGCTAGGCGGTAATAACGCCATGATTTTAGCGCCCAGCGCCGATATCGACATGGCGGTGCGCGCTATTTTGTTCTCGGCAGTGGGTACCGCCGGGCAACGCTGCACCACGTTGCGCCGCCTGATTGTGCACGAGTCTATACGCGACGATGTACTGGCTCGCCTGAAGCAGTCGTACTCGGGCATCAGTATTGGTGACCCGATGGCAGGTCACCTGGTAGGCCCGCTAATTGATCAAGACTCCTTTAATCAAATGCAGACCGCCCTCAGTAAAGCCCGCGATCTGGGTGCCCCCGTATTTGGTGGCGAGCGCCAGTTGGCCGACTCCTACCCTGATGGCTATTATGTTGCACCCGCCATTGTAGAAATGTCGGAGCAAAACGACCTGGTTAAAAGCGAAACCTTTGCCCCCATTCTTTATGTACTCAGTTATAAGGACTTTGATGAAGCGCTGGCACTGAATAATGGCGTGCCTCAGGGCTTGTCTTCTTGCATTTTTACCACAGACGTACGAGAGGCAGAGCTTTTTGTCTCGGATGTAGGCAGTGACTGCGGTATTGCCAACGTGAACATCGGCCCCAGCGGCGCCGAAATTGGTGGTGCCTTTGGTGGTGAGAAAGAAACCGGTGGCGGTCGCGAATCAGGCTCAGACGTATGGAAGAGCTATATGCGTCGCCAAACCAACACCGTTAACTATTCTCGCGAGCTACCACTGGCTCAGGGTATCAAGTTCGACTGATAATAATGACCGCCACCCTTTTGGGTGGCGTTTTTATTCGTTTCTCTTAACTTCCGTTAAGGAGTCATGGAATGACAGCAACTATTTCCCGTGAACAATGGGGTAGCCGTTTTGGTTACATGATGGCCGTTATTGGCGCCATGGTCGGTGCAGGTAACATTTGGCGTATGCCCTATGTTACCGGAGAAAATGGCGGGGGCGCTTTTCTTATCGCCTACTTCCTGCTGCTTTATCTGATTGCCGTTCCCGGTTTAATGGGGGAAACCAGCCTGGGGCGTTATACCCGCCAGGGGTTACTGGGGACCTTTCGCAAGATCTACGGCAATAATAAAATGGTTGGCCTGGGGCTGGTGATAGTAGTTTTTAACGTTTTACTGATGTCCTACTATTCTTCAGTGGTGGGGTGGACCATTTATTATGCCTATCATGCGGTGATTGGTACCTTTACCCAAACCGGTTTTGATACTGCTGCATTATGGCAAGCCTTTAGTGAAAACAAGGCGCTTAACGTGGCCATGCATACCATTTCCATGTTAATGGTGACCGGCACTCTGCTATTTGGCATTAAAAACGGTATTGAGCGCTTATCTAAATGGATGATGCCCATACTGACGCTGTCATTAATTGCCATTGCTATTCGAGGCCTTACCTTACCTGGCGCCATGGCAGGCCTGGAGTTCAGCTTCTCCCCCAACTGGGAGTATTTGGCTCGCGGAGAGACCTGGTTAGCCGCCTTGGGCCAGGCCTTGTTTTCTACCGGCCTTGGCTGGGGTATTGCACTTACCTATGGTAGCTACTTGGGCCGTAACGATGACTTACCCTTGGGCGGCGGTATCTTTACTGCTGTGGGGAATACCAGTTTTGGTCTGCTTGCGATCTTTGCCGTCTTTCCTATCGTGTTTGCCTACGGCCTGGAGCCTACCTCGGGCCCGGCCTTGGCCTTTGTGGCACTGGCTACCGCCTTTGGTAACATGTCCGGTGGTTATTTCTGGGCATTGTTATTCTTTGTTGGCTTCTTTTTTGCCAACATGACTACCGCTATTGCCATTACTGAAGTAGGCGTCACCACCTATAAAGAAGAACGTAATGTTTCGCGAAGCAAAGCCGTGATCACCATTTGCGGTATTGTATGGCTGCTGGGAATTCCCAGCGCCATGAGCGCGGATATTCTCGGCTACCTGGACTTTGTACTGGGCAACTGGGGACTGCCTCTGGCCACCTTTATTATTATGGTTACCATTGGCTGGAAGTTCGATGCTAAACGCCTGCGCCTTATCAGCCTGAACCGTGGTGCCGACATTTATGTCCCAAGATCCTGGGAAGCAATTGTTCGCTATCAAATCCCGCTGATCATGCTGGGTATTATGAGTTACTTTTTATACAGTAACTTCAGTACCTCACCGTGGAAAACTATTAGTGGTTTAATTGTACTGACACTTACCATTCCCTTGTGCATGTGGATTATGGATAAACGTGAAAGAAGCTTGAATGTTGATTACGTCTATGGGGAGGAAGCACCATGAGCATTGACGCAATTATTGTAATGGTTATGTCTATGATCGCATTATGGGGAGTGGCTACCACGGCGCTTGTATATTCAATGCGAAAAGAAGACTATAAGTTGGAGCTACTCATAGCCAGGTTCTTAAGCATTAAAAAAATCGTAAATGTCACGTAATCCCTTGCCCTGCTTCGATTTACTTTGCT
>NZ_JBLWUK010000045.1:0-19438 GCF_048268965.1 Oceanisphaera sp. | reverse complement strand
ACAAGCTCGCTACTGGAGCGAGCCTTGGCAAGGTTGAGCCGCCTTTACTTATTCTCACCAGGTGTTTCGGCATGATCAGCAAAAAACTGGGGAGCCCTCAGCGCCTTCGCGGGGATGACGTTCCTTCGCGAGGGTGACGTTCCTTCGCGAGGGTGACGGTGTAAGTGTGATACTCCCGTGAACTTCTTGCCGACCTTCCCGCTTTTGGCTTTCCAGCCATCCACTGCTATTACCTTTATTGATGAATTAATTGATCCAAATCAAAGCTCCCTCTCAAATACCTCTTTGTGATTATTCTGCCTTGGCAATTAAAGCGACCCTGTACTAAGGTGAGTAACGACTTGTATTTCAACGTTTTTTAAATTGTGTTCAAACTATCTATTTCGACAGGGTATTGGGTATGTCACATTCTCAGCTGAATCTTTCCAGGCGCCAATTGTTTACCCGTCGAAAAATCATGGACAGCCCCTCGCTGCCATGGGTAAAAGAAACGCAATTTACCGATTTATGTACCCAGTGTGGAGAATGCATAAAGCAGTGCCCAACTAACATTATTCGGCCTTCCGACGGCGGTTTTCCCCGTGTTGATTTTGAACACGGCGAATGCACCTTTTGTTATCAATGCGCAGAAGCGTGTCCCGAACCGTTATTTTTGCCCAAAACCGAGTCGGCCTGGCACGCCAGGGCGGTGATTGAAGCGAGCTGCCTGGCTAAACAAAACGTTGATTGTCGAAGCTGTGGTGACAGCTGCGAACCCTTCGCCATCAGTTTCAAACTGGCGGTAGGAGCAGTTGCACAACCCCAAATAAACTTAGCCAGTTGCACCGGGTGTGGTGCTTGTGTGTCGGTTTGCCCGACCTCGGCCATCACCATTAAAAACATTCAACAAGAGAGCACACATGTCACTTAATGAAGTTCATATTTCAAGTTTAGTGGTTCACGCGGTGCCAGAACATTTGAGCGTCATCAAACAGCAGATTGAATCTTTTGACGGTGCAGAAATATATGGCGAAAGCGAAGCAGGCAAATTGGTGGTGGTAATAGAAACCCGAAACCAGGGCTATATCACCGACACTATCGACGCGATAAATCAATTAGAGCACGTACTCAGCACCGCCTTGGTGTTTCATCAAATAGAGAGTGACCTCGACGATGAAGTGAGTACCACAGGAAAAATAACAGTGAATTCGACGCTTGAGGGTGAAGTATGAAAATGACAAGACGCGCATTTGTAAAAGCAAATGCAGCCGCTTCTGCCGCGGCAGTGGCCGGGATCAGCCTCCCGCTTTCCGCTACCAACCTGATCGTCAGCTCGGATGAAACCGCCATTAAATGGGACAAGGCACCTTGCCGCTTTTGTGGCACTGGTTGCTCCGTGCTGGTCGGCACCCAGAAAGGTCGCGTCGTTGCCACTCAGGGCGACCCCGAAGCGCCCGTCAACAAGGGGCTGAACTGCATTAAAGGGTATTTTCTGTCGAAAATCATGTACGGAAAAGACCGCTTGACCACGCCACTGCTGCGCATGAAGAACGGCCAATACGATAAAAATGGTGACTTCGCCCCGGTGTCATGGGATCAGGCGTTTGATGTGATGGCGGAGAAATTCAAAAAAGCCCTCAAAGAAAAAGGCCCCACCAGTGTGGGCATGTTTGGCTCGGGCCAGTGGACCGTCATGGAAGGCTACGCCGCCTCTAAATTGATGAAAGCGGGCTTCCGCTCCAACAACCTGGATCCCAACGCCCGCCACTGCATGGCCTCTGCCGTGGTCGGCTTTATGCGTACCTTTGGTATCGATGAGCCCATGGGCTGCTATGACGACTTTGAACACGCCGACTCCTTCGTGCTGTGGGGCTCCAACATGGCCGAAATGCACCCGGTACTCTGGACACGCATCACCGACCGTCGCCTGAGCTATTCCCACGTCAAGGTGAACGTGCTGTCCACCTATTATCATCGCAGCTTCGAACTGGCCGACCGGGGCATGATTTTTCATCCGCAATCCGATCTGGCCATTGCCAACTTTATTGCCAACTACATCATTGAAAACGATGCGGTTAACTGGGACTTTGTGGATAAGCACACCCACTTCAAGCAAGCCCAGACCGACATTGGTTATGGCCTGCGTGATGATGACCCATTACAGGTGAGCGCGAAAAACCCCAACTCGGGCGATATTTCGGACATTTCGTTTGAAGAATACAAGGCATCCGTTGCGCCCTACACGGTAGAAAAAGCGGCAGAAATGTCCGGTGTGTTGCCGGAAGACCTGATAGCACTGGCCAAACAATATGCGGACCCCAATACCAAGGTCATGTCGCTGTGGACCATGGGCATGAACCAGCATACTCGTGGCGTGTGGATGCAAAGCCTGGTGTACAACCTGCACCTGCTCACCGGTAAAATCTCGGAGCCGGGTAACAGCCCGTTCTCGTTAACCGGTCAGCCGTCGGCCTGTGGTACGGCCCGTGAAGTGGGCACCTTTTCCCACCGCCTGCCTGCAGATTTGCTGGTCGCCAACCCGGAACACCGCAAGATGGCAGAAAAAATCTGGCAGCTGCCGGAAGGCACCATACCGCCAAAGCCGGGATTTCATGCCGTTCAGCAAGACCGCATGCTGAAAGACGGCGTACTGAATGCCTACTGGGTGATGTGTAACAACAACATGCAGGCGGGCCCGAACATCAACGACGAACGCCTGCCGGGTTACCGCAACCCCGACAACTTCATCGTGTGTTCCGACCCCTACCCAACGGTCACCGCACAAGCCGCCGATCTGATCCTGCCCACTGCCATGTGGGTAGAAAAAGAGGGCGCCTATGGTAATGCCGAGCGCCGCACCCAGGTGTGGTACCAGCAGGTGTCGCCGGTTGAAGGGGCACGATCCGATCTGTGGCAAATCATGGAATTCGCCAAGCGCTTCAACATAGAAGAGGTGTGGGACGAAGAGCTGATGGCCAAGGCACCTGAGCTTAGTGGCAAGACCATGTATGACATTCTGTTTGCCAACGGCAAGGTGGATAAATTCCCACTGTCCGAAGCACAGGAGCTGAACGACGATGCCAAGTCTGCTGGCTTCTACGTACAAAAAGGCCTGTTTGAAGAATATGCCGAGTTTGGTCGCGGCCATGGCCACGATCTGGCCCCCTACGACGTTTATCATAACGTGCGGGGGTTGCGTTGGCCGGTGGTGGATGGCAAGGAAACCCTGTGGCGTTTCAACCCCGAGTTTGACCCCTACGCCAAGCGTGAAGGGCGAGACTTTTACGGTCATCCCGATGGCAAGGCCCTGATCATTTCGGCGCCTTACGAAGCACCACCAGAAGTGCCCAATGATGAGTACGATCTGTGGCTGTGTACGGGCCGCGTGCTGGAACACTGGCACACCGGCACCATGACCCGTCGGGTGCCCGAGCTGTATAAAGCGGTACCGGATGCCAATTGCTATATCCACCCGGATGATGCCCAGGCGCGTAACCTGCGCCGGGGGGACGAAGTGCTTATTCAGTCACCGCGCGGTGAAGTGCGTGCCCGTGTGGAAACCCGTGGCCGTAACCGTCCGCCCCAGGGCCTGGTATTCGTTCCCTTCTTTGATGCACGCATTCTGATCAACAAGTTGATTCTGGATGCCACGGATCCGTTATCCAAACAGACAGACTACAAAAAATGTCCGGTGAAGATAACCAAGGTCGCGAGTGTGTAACATCATCCTGGAGTGGAATAGCTCAAGCAGCTAAACCGACCCTCACCCAATGCATGACAGTGGCATTGGGTGATCAAAAAGAATCGGAGCAGGTTATGAAAAAAATCATCATGGCATGGGGCGCGGCAAGTGCGCTGCTGATCGGTGCAGTACAAGCAGAAGATGCAAATGATATCTACAGCCAGGCCACCAGCAATCCGGGCGGCATAGGGGGAGTGGCTTCTTTACGGGGCATGAGCGAAATTGAAACCACTCGCCCGGCGGACGACTTTAAGCGCTTCCCCAAAGATCACCATCTGGAGTCGAGCTATGTGTATCAGCCACCCCTGGTGCCCCATACCATTCGTAACTATGAGGTGTCTTTAAACGCCAACAAGTGTCTTTCTTGTCATAGCTGGAAAAACGCCAAGGAAATGGGCGCCACCAAAATCAGCGTAACTCACTATGTGAATCGCCAGGAACAAGTGCTGTCGGATATGTCGCCGCGTCGTTACTTCTGTTTGCAGTGTCACGTTCCACAAGCAGACGCCAAGCCGCTGGTTGATAGCACCTTCCAGAGCGTCGATTCATTGCGGTAATAAAACGCGACTTAAGAGTGAGAGCCATGAAATTATTAAAAAGATTCTGGAAGCGTTTATCCACACCCAGCAAGGCCGCGGCAGGGCTCATCCTGTTTATGGGCTTTATGGGGGGCTTGCTGTTCTGGGGAGCCTTTAACACCGGAATGGAAGCCACCAACACCGAGCAGTTCTGTTCCGGTTGTCACGAGCCGATAGTAAAAGAGATCCGTGAAACCATTCACTACTCCAACCGTTCGGGCGTACGAGCTATCTGTTCCGACTGCCACGTGCCCCATAACTGGACCGATAAAATCGTGCGCAAGGTGCAGGCTTCCAAAGAGCTGGCCTTTCACTTCATTGGCACTATCGATACCGACGAAAAGTTCAAGGAACGCCGTGGGCATCTGGCCCATCGAGAATGGCAACGGATGAAAGAAAACAACTCGCAGGAATGCCGTAACTGTCACCAGTTCGATTACATGGACTTCTCGGAGCAAGGGCCGCGGGCCGTCAGGCAGCATTCAACCGCGCTGGCCGGTGGCGATAAAACCTGCGTGGATTGTCACAAGGGGATTGCCCACAAACTGCCGGACATGAGAGACGTGGAAGGCTGGCAATAAGCACCGGAAACCGCAAGTAATAAGGGGAAGCGAATGAGTACCTTGGAATACGTTATATGGCATATATTTGGATATGCCGCGATGCCCGTGATTATCCTGGCCGGATTTATCGCCGTCGCCGTGGTGTGCATCGGCATCTTGTCCGTGACCAAAGACAAGCAGCTTGATTAAGGCTAATCGAACTTAAATGCTGGCGTGAGTGCAGGCTGAAAAAAAAGCGGGGAGGGCGACCTTCCCGCTTTTTGTTGGGTGTGGTTACAGGCAGAGGGTGAAATAGCGCCTCAAACAGCGGCAGCACTTGCGCTGTCCGGCTGCTTTGAATTGTTATCAGTTTGTTCTAAGTTTAGTGCCGCCTCGATAAACTGTCGATTAAACTCATTACCGATTTTATACTTTACAATTGCTTGGCGAACACTCAATTCTAGATGCTTCAATATTGGTGAAAACTCTCTATACCACTCGATCATTAGCTGTTTTTCTGTAGTGACAATACTCTCCCAAATTTGCTTCTCTATATCAGGAGAAATATTTACAACCATTGCATCAATAGAACTCAACACCAGATCTATCTGATAGTTTATCGTTTGTAATTTCAGAAAAGCCTCATAATCAAAGTCTGACTTCAAATCTTCTAAATCCAAATATAGTTTGGTAACACCTTTACTTTTGAAATACCCCCACACCTCACTAATATCTAATTTAGCTTTGAACGCGATTTCTAGCCTGCGATCTGATGGAAACTGGATCATGAAATCTTTAATTTCCTGATCAACAACATTCCTCCTCTCTTTTATATATGGAGATTTTTGTGAAAATTGCTGATTTACATATTCAAGTGCTTTAAAAACTTCCGCAGAGAGGAGAGATCGAGCTTGGCTTTCAGTTGCCGCCCTCATATCTTTAATTTCTTCATATTGAAGATTTAAATCCCTATTTTGCAGAAGCACAGTAACAATTATCCACAAGAATGCTAGAACGCCAGCAAATCCAGCAAAAAAATCACCTATTTCATTCAGAGAAAGACTACCAAAGTCTTTTTTAACTGCGAGAAAAAAAGCGAGCATAACAATAAAAATTGTTATATACGAAGGAATTAGTAATAATTTCTTACTCTCCCTATTAAACTTAACAAATTTCAACCAGAGATAAATTGAAAATATTTTAGGGGTATTTATTAACATACGAAACAAGTTTCAACTCCAAATGACTGACATATGACGATATTTCAAAACCTGATAACGCTCGCATAATAGGCGCGAGCTTGCGAGCGTCCTAATTAATGCGCTTGTTAAATTTCTAGTACCAGTCTGGTTCGTTTTCTTCAACGTCAACTTCAATGCCTCCCGATGTGCCGGCAATATAAAGACCATCATCTTCCGCATTTACTATTTTTCCATCAACAAACTCATAGTGCAGGAAAACTTCAACAGTGAATGTTGCTGAAATTGTGCTAGTTCTTGAGGTACTATCAAACGTGTAAACTCGGCCACTTTCGCGGTCATAGATTCCATTATTGAAATCGGGGCCAGTCACGGTTACCTCAAACTCGACATCTATATCGAAGGTAATTTGGCTTTCTTCGTCGTTAATATACAGTACTGATGGCTCAATATCTCCTAAGCTTAAAACTGATAGACCGTCATCAACTTCTGCATCTTCCCATGTCGATGAGTTGTATACATCGCAGCCTTCGAGAAATTCAGTTATTTGCTGTTTAATTGATTCCTCGTTTTCAATGAAATATTGCTTTACCTGTTCGTGTCTTACGTTTGTATGCGTCGTGTAAATATCTAGAAGTTTGTCTAAGGATTCAATTGAAATGCAATTGGGATCATTAGCACAAAATGCTTTCATGTCTCCATCATCAGATACAATGTATATTTTCTCGTTATCTCGAAGATATGATTTCAATGACAGGATGGAAATTGCATCAGGAAACTCAGCTTTTTTCTTTCCTTCACCAAACGGTGGCTTTTTATCGAAATATAAAGACAGCAGATCCTCTGCATCAACTCCGCCAGCCTCTGCAATTTCGGTAGAGCATGCTTTCATGAACTCATCAAACACATTCTCTGATGTTTTGTATATATCCTCATCTGGGATTTCCTGAAAAAGCCCCTTAATCTTCTCATCATCGAGCGAAGACAGAAGTCGTGCTTTCCTTCGAAAAGTTTGGATGGCTGCAATGGCTTCTTTAACGGAAAGCTCAATTTTTGACTTTACTTCACGCTCAACTACGCTGGTAGATACATGAAATAGTTCATTAGCCTCGCAATATTTTCTAAACGATTTAAAGGCTGCACCATCAAAGTGAAGCCCAGCTTTCACGAAAGACTGTGTATCAATAAATACTTTTCTCGTTTCTAGCACGATTCTTTGTCCTGAAATTTAACATTTTAATACTGTGCATGCTCACATGCTCACATGCGCGTATTTGTTCCAAGATGTGCGCAGTATCACCATTTGATCTTTCTTAACCAGCTGATTCATTGGCATTTTTTATTCCGGCAGATGATAAACGCGCATCGTTTAGGGTGATTTCACGCACTGCTGGAGATACAGGCCAAATATACTGTACACATCAAAGCCGTCTAAATGGCTGTATTGGAGAGGTTGCGTCATCCCCCATACAGCCTCCCGAGGCTTCAAGCCGCCATTCCGTGCAACACCAGTTTTCAAATGCGTCTATTTTGGCCGTAGAGATGAGAGAGGGCAATTGCAAAAGTGAATAAGTGAGAGGCAAGGTGGATGAAGTGGTCCTGTGGGGTTGGTCCAACTTGAGTCAGGGGGGAGTTTGACTCAGGTCGGAGCACTGTTAAAATCGTGCCGCAGGCGGAAACCGTGGCACTGCACTGGGGGATGCTCATTCCACAGTTTATTATCAACCGGGACGGGCCGGCTCTTTACTCAATTAAAGGGCCAGACAAGGCCCAGTGGAGTTTCAGTTGATATCTTTAAGCCCCATCAAACGTCGTCTTCTTTACGTCGGTCTCTTCGAATTTTTCGGCATTGTACTCTCCACGCTCATCCTGATGGTGTTGAGCGAGGGGGATGCACAAGAGTCGCTGCCGGTGGCGGTTATCGTTTCCAGCGCCGCGGTGGTCTGGAATTTTATTTATAATACAGGCTTCGAATGCTGGGAACGTCGTAAACAAATTGTCGCGCGTACCTTCAAGATCCGCAGTATTCATGCCACCGGCTTTGAAGCCGGCCTGTTCCTGATTTGCCTGCCGCTCTACATGTTCTGGTTTGATGTTGGCCTCTGGACAGCAATGACGATGGAAGCCGCGATCTTGATTTTCTTTCTGGTCTATACCTTCATTTTTACGCTGCTTTTTGATAAAGCTTTTCCCCTTCACGCCTACGAACCGCAGGGCTGCCAATGAAGCTGGGCATGGCTGAATTGAGTGTGGTGTCAGGCTATTAATGTGTCTGGTACCAGCATTTTATATCCCCATCGTTGCTACGCTTATTGCAGATGAGTGCTTCTCTAATTCGAGGGGATAACGATGACTACCAATGTCGAAATCAAACACCATGGCGCCGTGTTGGGCGTTACGGGATCGTGTCATGAGTTACGGGTCGGCGACTCGGGAATACTCATAGATTGCGGCTTGTTTCAGGGCAATGACTTCCGGGACGATCTGGATATCGAGTTTCCCATCGAACACATTCGCGCGCTGGTGGTCACTCATGTGCATGTGGATCACGTGGGCCGGATCCCGTATTTGTTGATGGCGGGTTTTAAAGGCCCCATTTTTTGTACCGAGCCCTCGGCCGAGCTGCTGCCGGTGATGCTGGAAGACGCGCTCAAGTTCAGTGCCAAGCACAGCAAGCAGCAGGACAAGCAAATCTTAAAGCAGGTGGAGCGGCAAATTCGACCGCTGCCTTATGATCAGTGGCAGCAGCTGCTGGGCACCGACATCAAGTTCAGATATCAGCGGGCAGGGCATATCTTGGGCTCGGCCTATGTGGAATGTGAGGCAGCGGGGCAGCGGGTTATTTTTAGTGGCGACCTGGGCGCGCCCCATTCGCCGCTGTTGGTTGAAGCCACGCCGCCCAGCCCTTGTGATGTGCTGGTGCTGGAAAGCACCTATGGCGATATGGATCATGAAAGCCGTGTTGATCGACGCTTGCGTTTAAAGTCGGTGGTGGAACATGCCTTTGCCGACGGCGGCACCATATTGATACCGGCCTTTAGTTTGGGGCGCACCCAGGATTTATTGTATGAACTGGAAGGCATCATTGAAGATTTTGGCCAGGACGAAGCGGCGCCCGACTTGCCCTGGGCCGAGCTGGAAATTATCGTCGACTCGCCACTGGCGGCCAAGTTGACGGTGCTGTATCGCAGTTTGAAGGAGTACTGGAATCAGGAAGCGCGCGATCTGGTCAAACAAGGTCGCTACCCGCTGGCGTTTGATCAGCTTACGGTCATAGATAGCCATCAGGATCACTTGAAGTCAGTGGAGAATATCGCCAAATCCGGCAAACCTGTAGTGGTCATCGCCGGCTCCGGTATGTGTGCCGGCGGCCGCGTGGTCAATTATTTAAAGGCACTATTGGGTGACCCACGCAACGATATTATCTTTGTCGGCTTTCAGGCCGAAGGCACCCCGGGGCGAGTGATTGTAGAAAGCGGCCGCCGCTTTGGCGAGCCGGAGCAAGACATGTCTGCCTGGGTAGAATTGGACGGTGAAGAGTTCGAAATTAACGCCCAAATACATAAAATGAGCGGCTACTCGGCGCACGGCGGACAAACCGATTTAGTCAATTTTGCCATGGCGATAGATCCCCCACCCAAACAGATTCGTCTGGTGCACGGCGAAACCGACGCCAAGCTGGCCCTGCAGGCCAAACTGCACGAAATGATGCCCGGCGTCGAGGTAGTGATACCGCTAACCCTTGATGTTGAGTAGCAAACGGCGGGTTGCCTGCAAAGTCACTGGACCCCCGTCCCCGCCTTCGCGAGGATGACGTTCCTTCGCGAGGGTGACGGTAAGGTGCGAGGGTGACGGCTTAAGTGTGGTGCTCCCGTGCATCTACTATCGTCATTCCCGTGAAGACGGGAATCCAGCGTCTTTGGTAGACCCAAAGCCATTGTTGAGATGGGTGCTGCCTGCACTGGACCCCCGCCTTCGCGAGGGTGACGGTAAGGTGCGAGGGTGACGGTAAAGCGCGAAGCTGATACTTTTCTCCGAATTTATAGAGTGTGAACCGCTGCCGTGTCTGTTTTATGTGCTTGAGCTGTCGGGCTGTCACTCGCATCGGCGGGTGAAAGCGACTCGGTGCGGTGGCCATCGAGCCGGTCCAGCAGGGCGGCGTTGGCACAGTTGCCCATGACGTTGAGCGCGGTACGCAGGCCATCGGTGAAGCGATCCACGCCGGCGACCACGGCGACCCCTTCCAGCGGCAGGCCCGCGGCACCCAGTACAGTGGTCATGGCCACCAGGCCGGCTCCCGGTACACCCGCGGTGGAGAAGCTGACCAAGAGGCCGGTGGTGAATACGGTGATCACCAGCGAGGTGGTTATGTCGATGTTGAACAGCTGGGCGACGAACAGCGCGTTAAAGCCTTGCATCACGGCGGCGCCATCACGCTTGAGGGCAGTACCAAAAGGCAGGGCAAAGTTGGCCAGAGAGTCGTTCATGCCGTAGCTGCGTGCATTGCCGAGTGCCAGCGGCAGGGTGGCGCCGGAGCTGGCGGTGCCAAAGGCGAAGCCCAGGCTCTGGCCAAAATGTTTAATGAAGTGCAGCGGGCGAGCACCGGTAACAGCCAGCAATACCAGATAGAGCAGGGCCATCAACGCCAGTGCCAGCGTCAGGCCGATAACATACATGCCCAGGCGCAGCAGTAAGTCGAACCCCTGGGTGGCAATCACCGAGGTGATCAGGGCAAACACGCCCAGCGGCGCTAGTTTGAGCACCAGCTCCAGCACCTTGAGCGTGACCTTGTAACCACTTTCAATCACCCGGCGCAAGGGGTCACTCTCTTCCGGCAGGGCGCGCATGGCGGTGCCGATTAACGCGGCGGCGAGAATAACCTGCAACAGACTGCCACCGCCCAATGCCGTGAACGGGTTGTTGGGCACCAGCCCCACCAGCCACTGGCTGAGACTGTCAGCCGGGCGGCCAGTGGTAGTGTGACTGACCAGCCCCTCGGCACCGCTGCCCGGGCTCAACCATTGCGCGACCAGCATGCCCAGTGCCAGGGCTATGGCACTGGTCACCACATAACCGATCAGCAGGCGGCCGGCACGACGGCCTACCTCGGCCCCGCCTTCGCGGCTGGTCAGGCTCAGGATCAACGCGCTGAACACCATGGGCACGACCACAAACTGCAGTAAACGAAGGAAGATGCTGCCCACCGGGGTCAGCAGGTTGGCATCCAGCCAGACTATGCTGCCTTCGGGCAGGGTAATGGTCCCCAGATTCAGGGCGAGGCCGGTGATAATGCCCAGTACCAGGGCAAACAGGATCTGACGAGTAACGGACATCTAGTCTCCGAATATCGGCATGCGCGGCAGCCGAGCTAATAAATTGATGAAGAGGGTAACCGGGCATTATCATTCCAGTAAAATGGTATAACAATATACATTTTGATAACATTATGGAATAAGATAGGTCATCCGGGAATCAATGGCTCGCCGCATTAACAGCCTTGAAGCTCCTGCTATCTGCTTGTTTTGCAGTGCTGCTAACAAAAGCCGCATGCAGGGAGCATCCCGCCTGAGCCATAGGAGCGTTTCAAGGTGTAAGATGGCCGGCGGCAACAGAAGCGGGTGGATGACAGTGACGGAAAGGGATGTATTCGATGATAAAGTTTCAACAGCTTAACGCCTTCAAGGCCGTTTATGAGCTGGGCACCATGATGGCGGCCTCGGCGCATATTCATGTCACTCAGCCGGCCATCAGCCGACTGGTGGCCAGCCTGGAGCATCAGCTGGGTTTTGCCCTGTTTGAGCGTATACGGGGGCGGCTGGTGCCCACCGACAAGGGCCGGGCCTTCTACCAGGAGGTGGGCAAGGCGTTTCTGGCGCTGGAAAATCTCGAACACAGTGCGCGAGACATTGCCGAGCAGCATCATGGCAGCCTGCACATCACCGCCTTCCCCATGTTGTCCAACAGCTTTCTGCCGGCGATTCTCGGGCGGCTGATGCGCGACACTCCGGGGCTTAAGGCGTCGCTGAAGAGCTATCGCTCGGAAGAAGTGCTCAGGCGTACCGAGATCCAGTCTTGTGATCTGGGCTTCGCCGATACCGAGATCAACAGCGACAGCGTAACGGCCATTCCGGTGTGGGGCGACTGTGTCTGTATTGTGCCGGCCGACAGCCAGCTGGCGCAGGCTGACTGCCTGACGCCGGCGGATCTGTCCGGGGTCCCGTTTATTCGCTATGAAAACAGCGATGCGTCCCAGCAGGCACTGGACAGGGAGCTGCAGCAAGCCGGCATCCACAGCCTGGATGTGGTTGAGGTTTCCTTCGCCTCGGTTGCGGCATCCCTGGTGGCCGAAGGGCTGGGGGTGGCGGTGGTCGACCCCTTCACCGCCCAGCATGCGCAGCGCAGTGGGCTGAACATCGTCATTCGCGACTTTCAACCTCGCATTCCCTATCGGTTCCAGATTTTGTATCCCGCATTTCGTCCGATATCCGATCTGGCGCGCGCCTTCGTCGACTCCCTGTTCTGTCAGGCAGAGGCCGCCGGGATCCGCTTGAGTTGTGACGAACGTGACAAGCTATAACATTTGATCATACTCTGAGTGCCAAATGGCATTGGCACCCGACGACCGGCGCGCATATAAATTGAGCACTGACAAGCGTCTGTCACCCATGACAAGGAGTTCACGATGAAAATGAAAATAATTGCCCTGGCCGCGGCCACCATGATGACCGCAGGGCCGGTTGCTGCCAAGGAATGGAAACAGGTGCGGATTGCGGTAGAAGGTGCTTATCCTCCTTACAGCTGGACCACCACCGAAGGGGAGCTGAAAGGGTTTGATATCGACATCGCCAACGCCCTCTGCGAGCAGATGCAGGTTAAATGCACCCTGGTGACCCAGGAATGGGACGGCATGATCCCCTCGTTGCTGGCGCGAAAGTACGATGCCATCGTCGCCTCCATGTCGATTACCGAAGAACGCAAGCTCAAGGTCGACTTTACCGATAAGTACTACCAGATATCGTCCCGCTTCGTGGCGAAGAAGGGCACCGAATTCAGCTTTGATAAAGCGGGCCTCAAAGGAAAGTCGGTGGGCGTACAGGGCTCCAGTACCCATGAGAAATACGTCGACGATAATTTTGAGGGAGTGGATGTCAAACGTTATGGCTCCCCGGAAAATGCCTTTCTGGATCTGATTTCCGGTCGGGTCGATCTGGTGTTCAACAACATCCCGGCCATCGAAAGTGGTCTGCTGGAAAAGGAAAAGGGTGACGACTTCGCCTTTACCGGTCCGCTGATTACCGACAAGGAATGGTTTGGTGAAGGCGTGGGCATCGCCGTGCGCAAGCAGGATGATGAGCTGCGCGAAAAACTCAATGATGCCATCAAGGCCATCCGTAGCAACGGTGTCTATCAGCAAATCCAGGACCAGTATTTCGATTTTGATATCTATGGTGGCTAATAAAAGAGTGGTTAATAGAAGGGCGGCGAATAAAAGGGTGGCTAAGCATGAGGGATAGCCGGGTCGTGGTGATCGGCGGCGGCATGGTGGGGGCGGCGCTGGGCTATGGCCTGGCCCGCCAGGGCATAGAGACGCTGATGCTGGACGAGGGCGACCAGGGGCTGCGGGCGGCCCGGGGCAACTTCGGGTTGCTGTGGGTGCAGGGCAAGGGGGCGGAGTTTCCTGCCTATGCCCGCTGGACCCTGGACTCCTGTCGACTGTGGCCGGAGTTTGCCGCCGAACTGGCCGAGCTGACCGGCATAGATGTGCAGTTTCGCCAGCGCGGCGGTATACATTACTGCCTGGACGAGCCGGAGCTGGAGGCCTATCGGCTCGAACTGGCGCAACAGGCTGCGGTTAGTGACGGCGACTTCGAGTATCAGTTTTTGAGCCCCACCCAGCTGGCCAGGCTGGAGCCCCATATCAACGTCAATATTCCCGGTGCCTGCTACTCGCCCAACGACGGTCACGTTAACCCGCTGTATCTGCTGCGCGCCCTGCAGGCGGGCTTTCTGGCCAGGGGTGGCCACTACCGACCCCGTCATCACGTAAAAAACATAGAAACCACCCAGGATGGTTTTGTACTGCAGACGGAGCAGGGGCCGATACGGGCCGAGCAACTGGTGCTGGCGGCGGGGCTCGATAATCGCCGGCTGGCACCCATGGTCGGCTTGTCGCAACCCCTTATTCCCCAGCGGGGCCAGCTGCTGATCACCGAGCGCCTGCCCAAATTGCTGAATTATCCGTCCATCTATCTGCGTCAGACCGGGGAAGGAACCATCCAGATTGGCGATTCATCCGAGCAGGTCGGCCTGGATGACGGCAATACCCCGCAGGTAATGGCACAGCTGGCCCGGCGCGCCATTTCTCTGCTGCCCGCCTTGCGCCACCGCAACATAGTGCGCGGCTGGGGCGCCCTCCGGGTGCTGAGTCCGGATGGTTATCCGGTGTATGAGCAAAACCAGGCTCCGGGGCCGCGGGCCCATGCCTTCAGCTCTCACAGCGGCGTTACCCTGGCGGCGGTGCATGCCCTGACGCTGGCGCCCATGCTGCTGGCCCCTCGGCTAAGTCCGCTACTGGATGCCTTTACTCCCCAACGATTCAAGGATTAAGCCATGTTCAAGGATGTCAGCGGGCAGCCGCGCCCCTTGCAGACCCTGTATGTCGACAATCAACCCCGGCAGATCCCCGCCGGCTATACGGTCGCCGCTGCCTTGCTGGCGCTGGGATACAAGGCCAATCGGGCCAGCCCGGTTTCCGGCAGTCCGCGGGGCCCTTATTGCATGATGGGGGTCTGTTTTGAATGTCTGGTGGAAATCGACGGCATCCCCAATCGACAGGGATGTCTGATCGAGGTGCAGCCGGAGATGCGGGTTCGCTTGTCCTTATCGCAAGAGCAGGACTCTGGTGAGGAGGTCGATGATGGACGCTGATCTGGCCATAGTCGGTGCCGGGCCTGCGGGCATGGCGGCGGCCATAGAGGCGGGGCGTCTGGGCCTGAAGGCAGTGCTGCTGGACGAACAACCCCGGGTGGGCGGGCAGATTTATCGCAACATAGGCCAGCCCTCGCTGGCTGACCCCCGCATTCTGGGGCCCGACTATTATGCGGGGCGCACCCTGGCTGACGACTTTATCGCCAGCGGCTGTCGGTATTTGCCGAACACCCAGGTGTGGCAGCTCGACCGCGAAGGCCGGGTGTATTACACCCAGCAAGGCAAGGCTGCTTCACTGCAGGCAGGTCAGGTGATGATTGCCAACGGTGCCCAGGAGCGGCCCTTTCCCATCCCCGGCTGGACCCTGCCCGGCGTCATGACCGCCGGGTCGGCGCAAATTCTGCTGAAAACCCCGGGGCTGGCGGCCGACGGCGCCGTGTTTGCCGGCTGCGGGCCCCTGCTGTATCTGGTGGTGTGGCAATATTTGCAGGCCGGGGTCAAGGTGGCGGCTGTGCTGGATACCACGCCGGCCGCCAATTATCGTCAGGCTCTGGTCGCCCTCAATGGTGCCCTGCGCGGGGCCGGGTATTTGTGGAAGGGGCTGAAACTGCTGCGGGACATTCGTGCCGCCGGCATTCCCTTTGTGCGCGGGGTGACCGAGCTGGCTGCCAGCGCCCAAGACGGCGTGCTGAGCCGGGTGACCTATAAGGCCGGCGGGCGGCAACAGCAGCTTGCAACCGAGCAACTGTTCCTGCATCAGGGCGTGGTGCCCAGTGTCAACCTGGCCATGGCCAGCGGCTGTCAACACGAGTGGAGCGAACAGCAGCTGTGCTGGCAACCTGTGCTGGATGACTGGGGGCAAAGCTCACAGCCGCACATCCGCATTATCGGCGATGGCGGCGGCATAGGGGGCGCGGTGGCGGCGGCGCTGAAAGGGCGGCTGGCGGTACAGCAGCTGGCCCATACCCTGGGCCGTCAAACCCGGGCCGAGCGCGATAAGGCGACCCAGGCGCCTCGTCGCCAGCTGAAGCGAGAAATGGCCTTTCGTCGTTTTATCGACCTGCTCTATCGTCCATCGGACGCCCTGCGCCTGCCCGAACAGGACGAGGTGCTGGTGTGTCGCTGCGAGGAGGTGAGTGTAGGCGAGATCCGCCGCGCCGTTAACCAGGGCTGCATGGGGCCCAACCAGTTGAAAAGCTTTACCCGCTGCGGCATGGGACCCTGCCAGGGCCGCCAATGCGGGCTGGTGGTCTCGGAGTTAATGGCCCGATTGCAGGGGCAAGCAGTAGAGCAGGGCGGCTATTACCGCCTGCGCGCCCCGATCAAACCCCTCACCCTGAACGAACTGGCCAGCCTGGATCAGCCTGCAGAGCCGACTTTGCGGGAGTAAGCAATACCTCATAACTGATGTAGATGCTGGGGCTAGTTTGCCTTTATCGTCACCCTCGCGAAGGCGGGGACGGGGACGAGGGTCCAGTGTCTTTGCAGGCGCCCCGCAGGCTGGCCGTTTTGCGCCACAAGTCCTGGATTCCCGCTTTTAACCGTCGCCTGCTTGGGTTGAGGAGCTCATATATGGGGCCTAGTGAGGCCCAATTTCCAGTTTCGTACCAAGGGCTCGATGCGGTTTGTGAAAAATGGACGATACTTAGGAGTCTTCACTATTCTTGGATATTCCTATCATCAACAGGAGGTGCCGAATGGCAGACTGGATCGTAGTGGCTGATGCTTCAAAAGCGGTTGTTTACCTGCAAGACAAGCTTGAAGGTGTGTTTGAAGAGGTGATGGATCTTGCCCATCCGGAAGCACGGCTCAAAGCGAGTGATCTTGTAAGCGACGCGCAAACCATACCGTCGAAAAGCGACCCTTGTCATACCGAGAACCAACGCTTCGCGCGTGACATTATCGCCAAAATTCGTCATGCCCTGGACACCAACGAAATTCGGGGCTTTTATCTGTCTGCACCTCCCCAGTTTCTTGGTTTACTGCGCGATGCCATGGACGATCACCTGCGCAAGGCGCTGTACAAGGATATCGATAAAAACTTGAGCGGATCATCTCACAGAGAGGTCGTCGCCGCCTTCGCCTGACCCTGCTATCAAATCCTGATTTTACTCCAACCGCCGACACCCTCCCTAATGGGTTTCGGTTCGAGTGGTCAAACTCCGTGAATATACGGAACGACCCGCGGGGCTGGCCATAGAGCTGGCTTCTATTTAGAAGTCTAAAAAAGGACGCATCATGAAAAAGACTGCATCAGCTCACTGGGAAGGCGACCTTAAAAAGGGCAAGGGCACTATCTCGACCGAGAGCGGCGCGCTTAAAGAAAATCCTTACGGTTTCAATACCCGTTTTGAAGGTGCACCGGGAACCAATCCGGAAGAGTTGATTGGTGCGGCCCATGCCGGTTGCTTCTCGATGGCTTTTTCCATGCTGCTGGGGGAGGAAAAATTTACCCCAGACAGTATTGATACCAAAGCCACGGTGACGTTAGACAAACAGAGTGATGGTTTTGCCGTGACCGCCGTACACCTGGAGATGACAGCGCGCATTCCTGGTATTGATCAAGCCAGGTTCGATGAGATAGCCGGAAAAGCCAAGGTTGGCTGCCCTATATCCAAACTGCTTAATGCCGACATTACGCTGGATGCCAAGCTGCAAAGTTAAGTAAGCGCAAAGGGTGCCTCAGAGGCACCGTATTGCTCGTTTAAGGTTATCAGTCTGCAATACCTGCAGAATACCGTCTTTTGTAGCCGCCGCTTTAGCTGCAAAGTTTTCGCATACCAACTACTTGGTTGGCATCAGCGTAATTTCGCGTATATCGCATCTGGTATTGGCAGAAATAGCATACACAACAGCATCAGCGACATCGCTGGGGTCTAACTTGTCAGGTTTGGCTTCATCAAAAAAGGGTGTGTTAACCATGCCCGGGCATATGGTGGTGCAGCGCCCGTTCCACTCAGCCATTTCGGCTGCCAAATTTTGGCCAAATCCGTAAGCAAACCATTTAGAGGCACCATACACGGAGCCTTTCAGTGTTATCTTGCCTGCAATCGAGCTGGTAATAATAAATTGACCCTGGGTTTCTTTTAATGAGGGCAAGCTGGCTTTTGCAGTAAACAATAACGCGTTGATATTGACATCAAGCATGGTTTTCCATTCATCGGGATCGCCATTTTCGATGCCCGGCGCGTTAACACCGGTGCCCGCATTGGCGAACACCACATCTATTCTGCCAAATTTCTGTTTAGCCTGTTCCACCACCTTGGCAATGTCGTCCAGTTTGGATACGTCTGCCGTGACCGCCAACACTTTATCTTCACCCCAACGTTTGACGATGGCATTGAGTTTGTCGGTGTTTCTCGCCGTGATCACGGCTTTGTGCCCAGCTTCGATGACCTTATCGACGGTGGCAGCCCCTATACCGCTGGAAGCGCCGGTAATCAGTACGATTTTTTCATTTTGCATCGTGTTTACTCCTCATTCAGTGCGGTTTTACCCGTCCACTTTGGTGAAAGTGCGTCGATAATGTCAGGTATATCAACCGGATTTCGGCGAGGTCAATTGTTCAGCCTACCCACCTAAAATAGCCGATATAGGCACTTATCGAGATGGCACAGCCTTCAATGACGGGAATGCCCCCTCGCTTTTAATACTGGTATGACAGTCAGGTAAAGGGCACTGCTCCCCCGACTCGCTCAAGCACACACCCTGTGACGCTCAAACACATGACGTCCCTGTCATGTGATGGTCGGCTGAGCAGACACCCTGTACCTTCCGGCTAGCACCGAGCTGTCTTCAGGTAGCGGTAACCGACAGCCCGAGAGTGATGATACCGGCCGAATACTGCGTGGTGACAAACACGGAGCCATTCAACCAGGCAGTGCCAACACCCTGAGCCGACTGAATATTCCGCTGGAGAACTGGCTTAAAATATCCGATGAATTTAAAACCCTGTTCACCGGCTCGGTAGGCACACTCGAAGACCTCAGCCGTTACTGTAGGCATTTAGACAAGAAACGGGTTGCGCATGCAAGTAGCTGCCGACATTGGCAAAACTGACGACTTAGCCGTATCTTGAATCTTGCGTACGTTTCCACATTCCTACCGGAGTGAATGAGTGCTGCGCAGCGATCGCGTGTAGCTGCTGTATTAGTAGCAGCCCATCCTCAATCATTTCGCGTTTCTCCGTCATTTATCCTTAGTCATCCCCTCATATGAGCCGCGCTACGCCTGGGTTTGAGGGCGGCAGTAGCAAGAAATGACCAAACTATCGTTGCTACTGCACAACTTAGAAAAATGGCCTCACCCAAGGTTTAATGCGGTACTCAGTGGGTTTCGGGGTTAGTGCATATTTAGTTTATGCAGCTAACATGACGCGATCTGCTATTAAACCGTCATTCCGCACCTAATTTTCTGATTTTTGGTGCTTGACACCGATCCGCCAGTTTGATCTATTACTACTATTTGGCG
>NZ_JBLWUK010000044.1:0-20522 GCF_048268965.1 Oceanisphaera sp. | reverse complement strand
TCCTCTTTGTTTTTTTGGCGATTAACAAAAGAGATAATCTACCATGCCTGCCTATTTTTTTGGGGATCCCTCAGCGCGAAGGCGGGGACGGGGGTCCAGTGACTTTGCAGGCCACCCGCAGGCTGACCGTTCTGCGCTACCCGCCCTGGATTCCCGTCTTCACGGGAAAGACGGCAGTAAGTTCGCGGGAGTATCATACGTAAGTCGTCCCCTCGCGAAGGAACGTCATCCCCGCGAAGGCGGGGACGGGGACGGGGCCCAGTGACCTTGCAGGCCCCCGCAGGCTGACCGTTCTGCGCCACCAGCCCTGGATTCCCGTCTTCACGGGAATGACGGTAGTAAGCTCGCGGGAGTATCATACGTAAGTCGTCCCCTCGCGAAGGAACGTCATCCCCGCGAAGGCGGGGGCGGGGACGGGGTCCAGTGATTTTGCAGGCCCCCGCAGGCTGACCGTTCCGCGCCACCTGCTCTGGATTCCCGTCTTCACGGGAATGACGGCAGTAAGTTCGCGGGAGTATCATACGTAAGTCATCACCCCCGCGAAGGAACGTCACCCTCGCGAAGGCGGGGGTCCAGTGACTTTGCAGGCCACTCGCAGGCTGACCGTTCTGCACCACCCGCCCTGGATTCCCGCCTTCGCGGGAAAGACGATAGTGGATGCGCGGGAATACCACACTTACACCGTCACCCTCGCGAAGGCGGGGGTCCAGTGACTTTGCAGGCCACCCGCAGGCTGACCGTTCCGCGCCACCTGCCCTGGATTCCCGTCTTCACGGGAATGACGACAGTAAGTTCGCGGGAGTATCATACGTAAGCCATCCCCTCGCGAAGGAACGTCATCCTCGCGAAGGAACGTCATCCTCGCGAAGGAACGTCATCCCCGCGAAGGCGGGGACGGGGACGGGGCCCAGCGTCTTTGCAGGCCACTCGCAGGCTGACCGTTCTGCACCACCCGCCCTGGATTCCCGTCTTCACGGGAAAGACGGCAGGAAGTTGACGGGAGTATCACACTCGGGGACGGGGGCCAGTGACTTTGCAGGCCACTGTCTTCCTGAACGCCCTTACCTCTCGCCAAATGACTCGGACAGGGTTTTTCGCAGTGGTTTCAGCAAAAAATCCAGTACGGTACGATCACCGGTACGGATATCCACCTGGGCGGTCATGCCAGGCAATATATCCAGTTCACGCCCTGTGGTGGTGGTCACCGGGTTGGTGTGGGTCAAAACATGTACCCGGTAATAAATTTCCTCCCCCTGCCGGGTGTCTTCTTTAAGGGTGTCTGCGCTCACATAGATCACCTCCCCTTTTACCCCGCCGTAAATGGTGTAATCAAAGGGATCAAAACGAATGGTGGCATCCAGCCCGGGGTGAACCTGGCCAATATCTGCCGGACGAACCTTGGTCTCGATCACCAGTTCATCCCCTACGGGAATGATCTGCATCAGCTCCTCTCCCCCCCGCAGCACACCGCCAACCGTGGTGACGCGAATATTTTTTACAATGCCGGGCACCAGCGCCCTGAACACACTGTCATCCAGCTGTTGTTGACGTTGGGCCAGCACCTGCTCGTTTTGTGCAATCTCGTCTTCGGCCCGGGTCAACTCGGCACTGGCTTCTTCCATAAACCGGTTTTTACGGATAATCAACTGTGACTCGGCATCGTTGGCCGCCCGCTCGGCACGGATCACTTCCGAACGGTTCACGTCACCCGTCCTCGCAAGACGCCTGACCAGAGTCAATTCTTCCCGAGCCAGATTCATCGCTACCTTTAGGGTTCTCAACTCCTCCGCCAAACCGGTCCGTCGTTGCTGAAACAACGCCCGCTCTACCCGCAATTGTTCGGAAAACCCCAGCAAAGCATCAGGAAACACCAGCAGCTTCGCCTCGGTCACTTCGGCCCGCAAGCGAACCGCCTTCGCTTTTAACGCCGACAAGCGGGCTTCAATCTCCTTGACCGAAGCCCCAAACCGGGTTTTATCCAGCTCGGCCAGCACTTGCCCCGGTTCCACCTTATCGCCTTCTTTCACATTCAGCGTGGCCAGTACCCCACCATCCACCGCCTGAATGATCTGCACCCGGCTGCTGGCAATCACTTCACCGGTGGCCCGAGCCACCTGATCAATACGAAACACAAAGGCCCAGGCAACAAAGGCCAGCAGCCCTGCCAACAACAGCCACAAAACCAGCGAGTAACGGCGCCGATGGTAATTTTCCAACCGGGCAACGGTGGCGCTGTTTGCGTCGCCATCATCAGCAAAAAAACGGTCAAATAACATGATTGGGTCCCTTGTTCAAACCGCCAGGTCGATAACCTTCCGGCATCTGTGGTGGCTTGTTCCTGGTTGCATGCCGGGATTGAGTAGCCATGATCTGTGGCAACACCTGTTCGGGCTTGCCGTCGGCAATCACCTCGCCACCTTGCATCAGCAGCACCCGGTTGGCCAACTGGCTGGCCAGCGCCGGTCTGTGAGTCGCAATCAACAGAATATCCTGCGGCTGAACATGAGCCTTGAGCGCCTGCACAACCTGCTGTGCACTGTCATTGTCCAGTGACGCCGTGGGCTCATCCAGCAGCCAGATTTTGGGCTGCGCCAAAAACACCCGCCCCAGGCCCACCAGCTGGCGCTGGCCGCCGGACAAACCTTCTCCCCCTTCACTGATGGCCAGATCCATACTGTGCGGATTGTCGTCGGCAATTCTGTCAATGCCCAGCTGTCTGGCAACCTGTAACAAACGAGAATCACTCACCGCCCCGGACAAGGCCAGGTTGCTGCGCAAGGTCCCCTTGAACAAATGCACCGCCTGCGGTAAATAGGCAACCTGATCGGCCACCACATTGGGGTCGATTTCCCACAGGTCGGCATTGCCCAGTCGCACCCGCCCGGCCGTGGGCCGATATAGCCCCGCCAGCACTTTCAACAGGGTGGATTTACCCGACCCTATCGGCCCCAGCAGCGCGATGCGATCACCGGCATTCAGACGCAGATGGTCAATATTCAGCTGTTGCACTGGCGAATCGGCATAGCTGAAACGTACCCCCTCCAGCTCGATATGCTCCGGGGCCTGATCCGGCATCAGCAGTTGCTGATCCGGGCGGCGTTCGGTGTTCAGCTTCAGCACCTGATTGACCAGCTGCAACGACTGGGCAATATTCTGCCACTGGGCCAGATACTGCACGCTCTGGGCGATCGGGGCTATTACCCGCCCCCCCAGTATGCTGCAGGCAATCAGAGCGCCCATGCTCAGGTTACCCGCTTCAATCTGACTCACCCCCACCACCAGAGCACTGATATAGGCAATGGTCGACAGGCTCCCCGTGGTCACGGTGGCCAGGTTACTGATGGCTTTTTGCTGGATGCTATAGCGAGCAATGGAGGCCGTCAGCGCTTGCCACTGTTCAGAAAACCGCCAACCGGCGTTATTGGCACGTATGCTTTCGGTCCCCTGGATCACATCAACCAGCAAGCCCTGCCGCTCGTTGGCACGCATCATCTGCTGCTGCATCAAGCGCCGTAACCGCAGCTGAGTGACCCACCCCAGCATGGCGGCCACCGGCAGTAACAACAGATATACCCAGCCGATATGCCCGCCGATAAGGGCGATAAATCCGATAAACATCAGTGCAAAAGGCATGTCCACCAGAACAAAGATCACGCCGGAAGAAAAAAACTGCCTCACCGCGTCCAGCCCGCCTACCTGCGCGGCCAGGGTACCCAGGCTGCGAGGCCGGGTATCCAGCTGCAAACGCAGCACATGATCAAACACCTGCTGCGAGACTGCCTTGTCTACCTCACTGGCCACGCTGTCGAGAATACGGGCTCGCACGCTTTTGAGCACCCAGTCCAGGCCCACCACTATCGCCATGCCCATCACCAGCGTCCACAGGGTGGCATAGGCCAGGGTTGGCACCACCCGGTCGTACACCTGCATGGCAAACAGCGAGGTGGAGATCGCCAGCACATTCACCAGCAGGGTCGCTATCATCACGTCCCCCACCCAGCGACGGCTTTTGAAGATTTCGCCCCACACCAGCCGCGCGGCAATATTGCCCCGCAAGGAGAATACAGAGGCCGACTCCTGCTGTGGTGCTGTCCGCAGCCACAACACGGTGGCCGTTTCCAGTATTGCTTCTTTGTGCTGCTCGCTGTGGCCCTGCGCATCGGTCAGGGTAACCCTGCCATCCTCTGCCCGTTCAACCAGCTGCCATCGGTTTTGACAAAACACCAGTGCCGGCAGCTGGCGTTGATCAAAACGGCGCCAACGCAGTGCCACCACCTGCACCCTTTTCAGCTGCAATGCCTTGAAAATAAAGGCCGCTCTCTGTGCCGGTGGTGTGGCGGGCAAGGTCTGCTGGGCCTGTTCACAGGCATGGTGCAGCGCCCCCATTTCTACCGATACCTTGAGCCTGTCCAGTAACAGCTTTAGTGCCGGTGCCGGTATCGGCTGCTGTAACAGCTGCGCCGTGTCGGCGTCATGTTCAGTTCCTTCAGCCATGGCGGCGGGCGGTACCGGTTCCCGGTTTATCGCATGTGTCATCAGGCATCCACCTCTGCAAGTTGATCCAGGCCACCGGTCAGGGCGGCCACCCGTAACGACAGTATCTGCCACTCACTACGGAGCTGAGCCAGCTGAAGACGCTGTTCGGTCAATTCCCGCTGGGTGTTAAGCAGTTCAACCCAGGACTTGCGGCCGGTTTCGTACTGGCGCATAAACGAGTTCATGGTGGCCTCGGCGGCGGCTACCGCCAGCTGCTGGGACGACATCAACGACTGCTTTACCTGTCGATCCAGCATCAGCACCTGAATGCGTCGCCTGACCTCGTTCATGGCCACCTCGAGATCCTGCTGTGCCGCCTCCTGATGAGCCTGAGCACCTCTCACCCGGCCACGAGCCACCAGCCCCAGGCCTTCCAGACTGCCTTCAATCACCAGGCCGGCACGGGTTTCATCGCTGACGCTGGGGTTATCCAGCAGATCCTGCTCTACCCGAAAATACACGGTGGGCAGCGATGCCACCTTTTCCTTTTCAATATCGAGCCAGGCCACATTAAGCCTCGCACGCTTTACCCTTACCTCGGCACTGTGCTCCAGAGCTTGCCGCTCTGCCATCGGTAACGAGGGCACCCGCAGTGCTTCCTCGGTGACCGCCGTCTTGGCGGCCACCGGAACTTGCGTCAGTGCCTGCAACTCGGCCAGGGTCACCGCCAGCTCGCTTTCAACCGTGGCCTGCAGGGTTTGTGCCTGCAACAACCGGGAATAGGCCAGTCGCACATCCGCCTCCGATGCCAGCTCCCCTTGTTGACGCCGTTCAATACGCCGATAGAGCTTGTTGTTTTCACTGACATTCTCGGCAGACACCAACATTCGCTGCCGTATCCCCTGCACCTTGGCATAGACGGCAGCAGTCTCTTCAATCAGCTGTCGCTTTACTTGCAGCACGGCCAGCTGCTCTGCACTAAAGCTGGCCTGGGCCTGCGCGATGTCGGAATCAATCTTGCCAAATGCCCACAACGGCTGTTGCAGTCGCAACGTCGCCTGTTCATATTGATCATCCAGGTTATTGGCCTGAGCCGACAACGAGGGCAGACGCCCGGCCTTGGCACTGTCTATGGCATACTGCCGGGCATCCCGCTCGGCCAGCTGACCTTTTACTGCCGGGTGGTGGCGAATGACCGCGCGCAGCGCGGCGGGCAAGCCATCGGGCGCGGCCTGAACCTGGACTTGTGCTTGAGTGACATTCGGGGCGGCCTGCACAACACCACCAGCAAGATGGCTTGCCGACAGGCACACGACGAACAACCCTGTTCGTACTGCTATCATATTTAACATCCTGAATATTCGTGTGTTTGAATTGAAAAAACGGTTAATCGCTCTGTGACAGGGTCATCGGCTGCGTATCCAGATCCATGTTATCGGTCCACCTTGTGTCTGCCTGTTGGTGGGCCCTACTCGCCTGCATCGCCGCCGCTTTATCCGGCTCGCCCACCAGTTCATAGGCTTTAATGAGGTTTTCACGCCACTCCTTCTGCCAGGGGGCTTTTTCCAGCGCAGTTTCGATAAACTCGATGCCGTCCTGCAAATGGCCCTTCTGCAGGTAGATCAGTCCCACCATGTAACGGCAGGCGGCGTGGTCAGGGTTGTGATGCAGCATTTTCTTAAAGCTCAGTTCGGCGCCGTCGAGATCGCCCTGGCGAAACAGCGCCACACCATCGGTCAGAAAACCGGGTTCGGGCAGGCTGATCATGTCATCAATCGGCTCGGGGCAGATCTTGGCATTGGTGCCGGCAATCAGCAGTGTCAGCTGGTTTTTGTAACGCAGCCACTTGGCTTTGGAGGTGTTATACACCGGCTGGCGCACCTGCCAGACACTGGCGGTTTTGACCGGGCGATCCAGCTCGTTGAAGGCCAACACCTGCGGCTCCCAGTCGACGCCGATATAATCGAGCATCTTGCGGGCGCTGCCTTCCAGATCCTCGACCACATCTTCGTAGTTGATCTCCAGAATCTCACCGGGAAACAGCTGCTGCCAGTGGTGCATCATCATATTGTGATCGGCCAGTTGCTCGCCGATCCAGGTTAAATCGTAGGCAAAGCCCATGCCGCCGTGCTTGGCCTGATAATCGGTAAAATAGTTGGAGATCGCGATATCGCGCGGGTCGCGGCGTACCGAGATGATCCGGGCATGGGGGAACAGAAATTTGATCAGGCCGATATTTTCAAAATTGTGCGGCAGCTTGTCCACCACATGACAGGCTTCCGGCTTGTCGGTCGCTGCCAGTTCACGCAGCTCATCCAGTATGCCGTTGGCAATCCCGGCACTAACATAAGGGGTCAGATCATCCACACAATCGGGATAGCTGCGCCCCGAGCCCACATGTCGTTCCCAGCGATTCAGGCCCTGGATCCGACTGGGAATGACCCCGAGCTCGCCGGCGCCGAAGATCCGGCTGTGACCGGCCAGAATCTGCTCCACCAGGGTGGTACCCGAGCGCGGCATGCCCAGCACGAATACCGGTAAGGTCGAATCCACCCCGCGTTCGGGCCTGTGTTGATACAGGGCCTTGCAGAAGGCATGGCGTATTCTGGCACACTGGTTGCGGTGGGCTTTGGCATCATAACTCAGGCGCTTTTTGCTGGCATTGTTGGCTTCCCTCGCCAGCGCAAAGGCTGTGTCATAGTCCTGGCGTTTTTCCCAGGCGGCGGCCAGTTGCAACAACAGCCCGCTACGCACCTCCCCTTCCAGGCTCGGCTGGCGGGCGGCCCGTTCGATTTTTTCCAGGGTCGCTTCGTCGTCAGGAAAGCGCCGGGCATTGATCAGCGAGGAGTAGCCCTTGGCCGGATCAATTTGTTTGATCCGCTCAAACAACTCCACGGCCTCATCGATGTTACCCCGTTGCATCTGCTGCTGCCCCAGCCCCTGCAGTGCCGGTAAAAAATAGGGAGCTTCATCGAGCAGTGCGCGAAACAGGACGTCTGCTACGTCAAAGTTCTGCGTCTGGCTCTCGACCTGCGCCAGGGCATTGCGTGCTTGCAGGCGTAATTGACGGATCATCGCCTCGGGGGTGGTTTCACTTTCCTGCAACGCGTCGGCCAGTTCGATCGCTTTATCGGCGGCGTGACGTGCCTGTTGGTCCAGCTGCTGCAAACAGGCACTGGAGAGGCGCACCCACAGGCCGATCTGTTTGCTCTGCTGCGTATCATCCTGCGTCTTGGCTAACCGGATCGAACGCCGCAGCAGCTGCACCGCCTGCATGGTACGCCCCTGCAGCTGGGCCAACTCGGCCAGTTGTGATATCAACGCCAGATTGTGCGGGTAGTACTTCAAGCCATTACCCAGCGCTTCTTCCGACTCGGCATGGCGCTCCTTACCAGCCAGTAGGGTCGAATAGCCCAGTACCAGGCCACACCATTCATCCTCCGGCAGCGTTTCGCGGCGCGCATCCAGCCACTGCTCGGCTTGTGCCAGGGCATCGGTAGCGACCCAGATCTCCAACTGCAGACCGCGCAGTTGGGCGGTGAACTCGCGGGCCACCCCTTCTGGCAGCTCGGTGATGGTGGCTTCAATACGACTGATTGCGCTGTCCAGTGCCTGCTGTGCAGCCAGGTAATCACAGGCTTGCAACTGCAAACGCGTCAATGCCATCCACACCAGTAATCGCTGCGGGGCTATCGCGGCAGAGCGCTGATACAGGGTACAGGCTTGTGCCAACTGCCCTTGCTGCAGTCGGCACCAGGCCAGCCTGGCCAGCGCCAACGCATGGCCGGGCTCGCTCGCCAGAGCATGCTCCAGCACCGCCTCGGCCTCGTCAATACGCCCCAGCAGGCAATAAACCCCGGCCAGATCCACCCGCGCATCCAGCGCCAGCGGCTCCCGAGCAGCCTGCACCCGATCCAGTACCGCTTCGGCCTCGCTGCGCGCCCCCATGTGAGCATGAGCCAGAGCGAGCAAGGGCAGCACCTGATGATCACCGGTTTCATCCAGGTAACCCTGCGCATTCGCCTGCAGCAGCTCATACTGTTGTTGATCCGCCAACTGGCGGAGAATATTGAGGTAAGCCAAATCAAGACTCTTTTGGTTAATAGTGGTTAACAAGAGATGTTGCCCATTAAGCCCACAGCTGGCGGATTATCATCTGCAGACGCTGGACAAAAAACCGAGCACACGTAGACAGCTTCGTTACCTGCACTTGATGGATGATCTGCTGACACCGGTTTTATGAGCAGGCCCGCCAGCTACGTTATTCAAGACAACAAATACAGTGGCGGGCGGTGGCATAACGGATACGCTGGCAAACCTGGTGCACGGCCGTACAGGCCGGCATTTACCCGTCCCGCGGTTCTGGCGCCATCAGGCCAGTCCCTGCGATGTGAGCATGCCTGCAGGCATGTTGGTCTTGTAAACATCACCGAATTGCTTCCCTGGCCCTAGAAGGCCTATCTCAGCCACCCCGTTCCAAAGATCGACGTTACCTTTAGCAAACATATAAGCACGCTGGAAAAAGCCATTATCCTCAACCCTTGCTGCCCATTCTGAGGAGGTATTCCAGTCAAACGTATTCCCGGATCCCTGAATATTCGACACGGTGCTACTCCAAAACCCTCTCACCGGATTCCCGGTTCCAACCAAAACCACAACATCATCGGCTCCAAGATTCTCAGCACCCGACCACTTTCCCCATGTGCTTGTGTCAACGGGGCCTATGCCGTCAGTGCTCAACGCCGATGACGTACTATTAACACGGATATAGATGGTGTATGTCGTATTCGCGTCGAAGGTGCGGTCGCTATGATCCGACGACACTCCTTCCACCAAATTGAACACCACCACGCTGGTATCACCGCTAAACACTATCTCTGTCGTAAAACCCACCGTGGTGCTATCGCTGATGCCAGCAAAGGCATTGCCGGTCGTGTCGGTAATAGCGTCATCGCTGACCAGCACATGGTAGTTACTGCCACCCGCACTCAGATCTGCCGTTGGGTTGATGGTCAAGGTGCTGCCCGACACCGACAACTGGCCGTCATGGCTGGACACATTGATGATGTGCTCATCCGAGCCGTTAGTTACCGTGATCGTGCCGCTGCTGCCAAGCGCGATATTCTCGTCAAAGGTCAGTGTAATATTGCTGTCCAGCGCCACGCCGGTGGCATCATCGCCTGGCGAGGATGCGCTCAGGGTCGGCGCCGTGGTATCCACCGTCACCGTATGATTGGCCGACGCCGGGCTGGCATTGCCGGCCACATCGGTAATCACGGCGTTAAAAACGTAACTGCTGCTATCACTCAAGGCCGGAGTGGTGATATCTACGTAACCGTTGCTGATATCAGAACCGCTCAGAGTCACAGCGCTACCCAACAGAGCGACATTGTTATACAGCTGCACCCTGTCACCCGGGACCGCGTTAGTGCCGGACAGGCTGACACGCACCACCAGGGCAGTATCATCAGTGTGCCCGCCACTGCTGACCGTACCGGTAATATTGCCGACGTTGTCGGTGACACTGGTGATGGCTGGTGCCGCCGGCGCTGTGGTGTCGACAGTCATCCGCACCGGCGATGCTGCGGACAGGTTGCCGGCAGCATCGGCTGCATAGACGACGTAATCACCATCGGCCAGACCGGCGACAGCCAGGTCGGTGTCAGTGTTTGCCCCGGTAATTGTCGCCGCGTTCCACAGGTTGTCTGCCGCACCGGTGATGTCGGCCAGATCGTTCACCGTAACGTTGCTGTTAACCAGGTAGGCGGTGCCGGCTTCGCTGCTCTGGACGCGGGTGGTCGCCGTCGCGAGGCTGGCGGCATTAACGGTGGTAGAGTCAGCCAGCGTACCGTCGGCATTAAAGCGCTGCACGAAGATACTGTAGTCACCTTCGCTGTCTTCGCCTTGCCAGGTGACGACATAGGCCCCGTCGCTGCCGATGGCGCTGACCTGGGGGTTTTGATCATAACCGGTGGTGTTGCCGATGGCTTCGAGCTGAACCGGCGCGTTGCCGGTTATGGTGCCTTCGGCGTTGAAGCGCTGCACAAAGATGCTGTCGTCGCCCTCGCTGTCGCGGCCATACCAGGTGACGACATAGGCCCCGTCACTGCCGACGGCGCTGACTTGGGGGCGATAATCATTACCACTGGTGTTGCCAATGGCCTCGAGCTGAACCAGCGTGTTACCGTCAATGGTGCCGTCGGCGTTGAAGCGCTGCACAAAGATGCTGTGATCGCCCCCCCTGTCGTGGCCATACCAGGTGACGACATAGGCCCCGTCGCTGCCGACGGCGGTAATTTGGGGGTTTCGATCATCCCCCTTGGTGTTGCCAATGGCCTCGAGCTTAACGGGCACGTTGTCGCCAACCGTGCCGTCGGTGTTGAAGCGCTGCACGAAGATACTGTAGTCGCCGTTGCGGGTGCCAAGCCCCCCGGAACTTCTGATTCTGTCCTGGCCGTACCAGGTGACGACATAGGCCCCGTCGTTGCCGACGGCGGTGATTTGGGGGTTTAGATCATCCCCCTTGGTGTTGCCAATGGCCTCGAGCTTAACCGGCACGTTGCCGGTTATGGTGCCGTCGGCATTGAAGCGCTGCACGAAGATGCTGGAGTCGCCCTCGCTGTCGGTGCCAGACCAGGTGACGACATAGGCCCCGTCGCTGCCGACCGCGCTGACTTGGGGGCTAGAATCATGTCCGTCGGTTTTGTCGATGGCCTCGAGCTGAACCGGTGCGTTGCCGGTTATGGTGCCGGCGGCGTTAAAGCGCTGCACGAAGATGCTGTAGTCGCCCTCACTGTCGTGGCCGTACCAGGTGACGACATAGGCGCCGTCGCTGCCGACGGTGCTGACCTGGGGGTTTCGATTATCACCGGTGGTGTTGCCGATAGCTTCGAGCTGAACCGGCGTATTGCCGTCAGTGGTACCGTTGGCGTTGAAGCGCTGCACGAAGATGCTGTTGTCGAAGATACTGTTGTCGCTGTCGTGGCCGTACCAGGTGACGACATAGGCGCCGTCGCTGCCGACGGCGCTGACTTGGGGGGCATAATCATTACCGTCGGTTTTGTCGATAGCCTCGAGCTGAACCGGCGCGTTGCCGTCAGTGGTACCGTCAGCATTGAAGCGCTGCACGAAGATGCTGAAGTCGTCCTCGCTGTCGCGGCCATACCAAGTGACGACATAGGCCCCGCCGTTGCCGACGGCGCTAACTTGGGGGCTAGAATCATGTCCGTCGGTTTTGTCGATGGCCTCGAGCTGAACCATCGTCGAATAGGATAGCGTCGGCGCCGTGGTGTCGACCATGAAGTTGCCGTTATCCGCTACCGCAACGTGGCTCAGGTTGGCCGCATTGCCAGCCGCATCGGTGAGCGTGCCACCGTTAAGGTCGAGGCTGTTGGCGTCGATGCTGATACCGTCGGTGTCAGTTTCGTTGCTGATGGTGTACTGGAACACCAGCGCGGTGCTACCGCTGCCGGAGGCGTAAATCGCCTGCACGGTCGTGCCGCCAATGTTCAGCGCCAGTTGCGGAGTGCCGTCAGTGGTACCAATGCTAGTGGCTTCACTCATGGTAACGGTGACGCTCACCACATCGCCCGCGTTGAGGGTGTTGTTGAGCACACCGCTCGCGCCGCTGATGGCAACGCTGCTGACGGTCGGTGCCGTGGTGTCTACCAGGTAGCCGGCGTTATCCGCTACCTCAGCGTGGTCCAGGTTAGCCGTATTGCCGGCCGCATCGGTGAGCGTGCCACCGTTAAGGTCGAGGCTGTTGGCGTCGATGCTGATGCCGTTGGCGTCAGCCTGATCGGCGAGGATGGTGTACTTGAACACCAGCGCGGTGCTGGTGCTGCTGGCACCGTCGTAAACCGCCTGCACTATAGTGTCGCCAATGTTCAGCGCCAGTTGGGGGATGCCGTCAGTGATATCAATGCTAGTGGCGTCACTCATGGTAACGGTGACGCTCACCACATCGCCGGCGTTGAGGGTATTGTTTAACGCGCCGGTCGCGCCGCTGATGGCAACGCTGCTGACTGTCGGTGCCTTCGTGTCGATCTCAAATTCGGCCGAATCTTTGCCGGCCAGCGGCGCATTGCCCGCCAGGTCGGTAAACGTGGTGCCGACACTGATGATGTTAGTGGCAGCTTCAATATCATCAGTTGGCGTAAAGGTACCGGTCCAGGTCACGCCACCGTCGCTGCTGGTTACTGCGCTCAGGGTGCCGTTGGCCAGGGTGATGTCACTGTTACCAAACCCGGTCACGGCTTCGGAGAAGACGATAGTTAATGTAGCGGTCTCACCCACTTTCAGGGCGGTATCAGACAATACAACGCTGCTGACCACTGGCTCGGTGGTGTCGATGGTGTAGTTAGCGGTATCCAGTCCGGACTCAGGGGCGTTGCCCGCCAGATCGGTGAAGCCGGTGCCGATGCGGATCACGTTGGACGCATTCTCCACATCGTCGCTCGGGGTAAAGGTGCCGGTCCAGGTCACGCCACCGTCACTGCTGGTCACGTCGCTCAGGGTGCCATTGCCCAGGCTAATGTCGCTGTTATCGAAGCCGGTCACCGCCTCGGAAAACACGATGCTCAGGATGGCGGTGTCGCCCACCTTCAGTTCCGTGGTGGACAGCGTTACGCTGCTCACCACCGGCTCGGTGGTGTCGATGGCGTAGTTGGCCGAATCCTTGCCGGCCAACGGCGCGTTGCCCGACAGGTCGGTAAACGTGGTGCCAACACTGATGACGTTAGTGGCAGCTTCGATATCGTTGCTCGGCGTAAAGGTACCGGTCCAGGTGATATTGTCAGTGCTGGTTACATCGCTCAGGGTGCCGTTCGCCAGGGCGATATCGTCGTTTGTAAAGCCGGTCACGGCCTCGGAGAAGACGATAGTTAATGTGGCAGTCTCGCCTACCTTCAGGGCGGTATCAGACAGTACAACGCTGCTGACCATCGGTTCTGTGGCGTCGACTGTCATCCGCACCGGCGATGGCGCGGACAGGTTGCCGGCTTCGTCGGCCGTATAGAGGACATAGTCGCCATCGGCCAGACCGGCGGCGGCCAGTTCGGTGACCGTGCTTGCTTCGGTAATGGTCGCCTCGTTCCACAGGTTGTCTGCCGCACCGGTGATGTCGGACAGTTCGCTTACCGTGACGCTGCTGTTAACCAGGTAGGCGGTGCCGGCTTCGCTGCTCTGTACGCGGGTGGTTGCCGTCGCGAGGCTGGCGGCATTGATGGTGACAGGACTGTCCAGCGTGCCGTCGGCATAAAAACGCTGCACGAAGATGCTGGTGTTGGTGCCGCTCTCACTGCCGACGCCTTGCCAGGTAACGACATAGGCCCCGTCGTTACCGACGGCGCTGACCTGGGGACCAGTATCAAGACCGTTGGGGGCATCGAGCCGAACCGGCGCGTTGTTGCCAATCGTGTCATCGGCATTAACACGCTGTACGAAGATGCTCCTGTCACCCTCGCTGTCGGTGCCGTACCAGGTGACGACATAGGCCCCGTCGTTACCGACGGCGCTGACCTGGGGGGCAGCATTGTAACCGTCGGGGTTGCCGATGGCATCGAGCCGAACCGGCGCGTTGTTTGTTGTGGTGCCGTCGGCGTTAAAGCGCTGCACGAAGATGCCGTGGTCCCCCCCGTTGTAGTAGCCGTGCCAGGTGACGACATAGGCTCCGTCACTGCCGACGGCAGTGACTTGGGGGATATAGCGGTAAGACGTCAAGGGGTTGACAGGCGCCTCGAGCTGAACCGGCGTGTTGTTCGTTGTGCTACCGTCAGCGTTGAAGCGCTGCACAAAGAGGTTGTCGTAGCCCTTCGTGCTGTTGCCGTACCAGGTGACGACATAGGCCCCGTCGCTACCGACGGCGCTGACCCGGGCAGCATAATCACGATCGTTGCTACTGCCAATCGCCTCGAGCTGAACCGGCGCGTTGTTCGTTATGGTGCCGTCGGCGTTGAAGCGCTGCACGAAGATGCCGTGGTCCCACTCGTGGTAGTAGCCTTGCCAGGTGACGACATAGGCCCCGTCGCTGCCAACAGCGGTGATCTGGGGGTCAGTATCGCTACCACCGTCGGGGTTGCCGATGGCCTCGAGCTGAACCGGTGCGTTATGCGTTATGGTACCGTCGGCGTTGAAGCGCTGCACAAAGATGCTCCAGTCGCCCTCGCTGTCGACACCGCTCCAGGTGACGACATAGGCCCCGTCGCTGCCGACGGCGCTGATCTGGGGGGTAATATCATTATTGATGGAGTTGCCAATGGCCTCGAGCTGAACCGGCGCGTTGTTTGTTATGGTGCCGTCGGCGTTGAAGCGCTGCACGAAGATGCTGTGGTCGCCCTCGCTGTCGACACCGCTCCAGGTGACGACATAGCTCCCGTCGTTACCGACGGCGCTGACCTGGGGGTCCGTATCGTAACCGTTGGGCTTGCTGATGGCCTCGAGCTGAACCGGCGCGTTGCCCGTTATGGTGCCGTCGGCGTTGAAGCGCTGCACAAAGATGCTGTCGTAGCCCTGGCGCCAGGTAACGACATAGGCCCCGTCGCTACCGACGGCGCTGACCTGGGGATCAGTACCACGACCGTTGGCCCCGAGTTGCACCATCGACGAATAGGATAGCGTCGGCGCCTTGGTATCAACGGCCAGCTGCAGGCTATTGCCGGTACCGGTGTTGCCCGCCGCATCACTATAACCGGTGCCCACGGTCACCGCCATGGCGGCATTTTCCGTGGCAACGGCCGGTGTGTAGGTCGCGGTGTAAACCAGTGGATCTTCGGGGGCTACGGCAAAACCACTCAGAGCACCACTGTCAACACTGACATCATCAGCGCTAAAGTCAGTCGGTGCTTCACTGAAGGTGAATGTCAGGGTGGCCGTTTCACCCGCTTTCAGTGCGGCGGCACTGCTGCCGATGGAGACGCTCGGCGCCTTGGTGTCGATGCTGTAGTTCTCGGTGCTGCCACCGACCAGCGGCGCGTTGCCCGCCAGATCGGTAAAGCCGGTGCCGACGCGGATGACGTTCTCGGCCGCTTCAATGTTATCGCTCGGGGTAAAGGTGCCGGTCCAGGTGATGCCACCGTCACTGCTGGTCACGTCGCTCAGGGTGCCATTGGCCAGGGTGATCTCGGCGTTGCTAAAGCCGGTCACCGCCTCGGAGAACACGATAGTTAATGTGGCCGTCTCGCCTACTTTCAGAGCGCTGTCAGACAGACTCACGCTGCTGACCACCGGCTCGGTGGTGTCTATCGTGATCGCTGAGTTATTGCTGGTCACATCAGAGACATTACCCATGCTGTCGAGCTGACGCACCTGAACATCATCCACTTCATAGCGGCGGTTATCGGGCAATTCAAAGTGGGTACCTGAGCCAGCAGACCAGGTATGACCACCATCCAGGCTGTATTCCCAGCTGGATGCATCCGACGCCAGGCCGACATTGATGGAACCTTGCTGACTGATACCATCGCTGGCAGAACTGCCGCTATCGGCAGCCAGAGTCATGGTGGGAGCCGCTGGCGCAAGGGTGTCCACTGCAATCAATACTGCCGGACTTTCAGCCTTATCATTAATGTGATAGCTCACGGCCACAGTGCCATCACCTGCTGCTTCAACCACACTGCCTGGCACAGTGAGCAATACCCTTCCTGCGCTGTTAATGGCTTCCGCCACTATCTTGCTGATATAGACCTGGCTTCCCCATTGCAGGGTGACCGTGTCTCCGGCCTGTACTCCTTTTATTCCCACCTCGACACCGGCCATTTTTTCGGCGGCGTTAATGCCTCCGGCTGCAGCCGAGACCACTGGTGGCTGTATCAGCACTTGGGACAGTTCTGCCTTGTCGGCGTTGGCACCGGATTGAAAGGCATCTACACCGCTGGCAAGCAGCTCGACCGTCGCCTGGGATATGGCCAGCTTGCCATTGTCCTGTATCGTGATCCCGCTCTGTAACTGAGCGAGAGAGTTGAACAAACCGCCGCTGTGCTGATCCACCCCCGACAACAGCGCCAGAACGTTCCCGTAAAGCTCCGCCTCGTTGATCCCGTCTTCAGGGTTGTAACTGCCTTCAAGCACAGTGACCACTGGTGCCAGGATGTTGCTCACACCAAACAATTCGGCTATCTGGTCGTTGACCGCCAGATTGTCTTCTGTCACCTGGTTGCCACTGATACCGGCGGTGCGCACGGCCAGCTCCGTTAACGGCGTCACGCTAACATGAACATCACTTCCTCCGTCGGCATAGGCCATGGCCCGCAACGACCCGTCCAGGCTGACCAGCGTATTACTGGCTTCGTCCAGATAGTCACCTGCATCACCATTGGTGTCGATTAACACGACCAGTAAAGGCCCCCGATAACCGTTGGTGATCGATACCTTGAACTGGCCTGTGTCGGCATTGTACTCTCCGTTGGCTAGCAGATTACCGGCCTCGTCATAGACCTCAACGGCCATGGCCGATTGAAATGGCCCAGCCGCAGCCGCAATCGTCAGCTCATAATCCGTTGAAGCACTCGTACTATCTTTCGTACTCTCACTTGCACTTGAACCTCCACCGGCAGCAGCAAGCGCCACGCCTCCGCCAATGAGGGTGATGGCACCCAATCCACTGTTAAAAGCCGTCAAGCCACTCGATTCGACCCCTCCAGCCTGCCACACCACTTCTCCTTCGGCACCGGTCGCCGCCACACTGGCATCCGCACTGCCCAGAACCATGCCATCGGCGGGTGTTAAGGAGCCATCAAGGCTATATGTTGCCGCAAGATCCTCATCATAAAATCCCTCGATACGCGCCACCAGCTGCTGTTCGACTTCCGCTTCAAGGTTATTCCCCTTACGCTTGAGCACCAGTTCTTGCGGTGGAGTCTGACTGTCTTTATCAACCAGGGTGTAAACGGCTCCTGGCTGGGCAATCAGAGTTTGTAGCTGTGTCAGCGCATGCTCTATCACATGCTTGCCATCACGTATTTCAATCAGGATCAGGTTTTTCATTATAAACTCCATTTACATGGTGACTTATTACAGGCTTCTGACAAAAAACCTGCTTAGCAACAAGCGCAAAAAAATAGTCACTAACACAGTCAACAAACAGCCGGAATGGGTAATTTAAGTAATGCTACAACCGTATATTAGCCAAAGATTCACTTGAACGCATAGTTATTTATTACCCTCGCGACCACCCACCGATAATATTTTAGTAATATTTTTTAATAAGGGCACCGACGAATGAAGTGCGTTACCTTTGCAATGGCCTGCTCTAATTACCTTGGTTCGTCAGTCCATTTTAGTTACTTCATCGTCACGGGGAATATTTTATTGAAAAACACAGATAGAACCTGCATCGTTCTGGCACTTAAAATCCTGACTCAGGCTCTACAGTACATGCTGCCCAGCCCAACCTGCTGCACTCACCCAACAGACCACCGTGGTAGCAAACAATCGGTGGCCACACTGTATACTCAGACCACAGCGATTATGCGGCATGACTTAAGTAACATGACGCAACCCATATTGACTACTGACCTAATTGCCCTTAATTAATATTTTACAAATCGTAACCTGCTGATAGTGTTAATAAAATCCTGTTTGTTTCATTGATTTTCGAGAATGAGGTCAGTAAGTGGTCAGTTCTTTTAAAGGTTAGAGGCTTCTTTGCCACGGAATTCACACAACTCTCAGAAAATCAAGATAAAGGCCCAAGAACAAACGTTGACTTGGTAAGACCTTACCACTTGGAAAAACCTTAAAAAAAGAGACATACACTTAATAAACACCAATGGTTAGAACAACTGGCCGACTATATAAATGCCCCATAGTGCTAAATTTATCAGGCCGACGCCTTAATTACAGTGTGAAGGTGGCGTAATATTCACACGCCTCGATTATGCATCCGCAGAGGGTGTGTACTTAGCCCTTGTTCTCCCCGTTTCAATTAGGATCTGTTGACAAACACTGCAGCTAACAACCTCAACTTCACCCTGTTCGTTACATGGCTCTCTACAGGGATGACTGGTTCATGTTGTGCAAAACACGCCACCTGTTACGCCGCGTAATGAAACAAATCAATCAGTTTTTTAATTTCTTTGGTTTCTGCCAACATCCGAAAAATCGGTATTGCCAGGCTGATTAAAGGTACAGCCTGGCTCGGCTATGCCTTTAATCACCAGGGCTCTGTGACGCGCCCCCGGAACCTTATAACAACACGCGCTGAAACCTCATAGTATTAGGTACCAGCCCGGCGCGATGGCTAGCGGCTGGATTACAGCCATATGCAGACAAGTTTATAGACTCGTTAACTTACACTGGCAGTGCGATAGATGTAGGTAAAGCGGTCATATAAGCCTGACCTAGTGTGACGTTAGAGTTGGGTCTAACACCCCAGTTACCTGTCCACAAGGCGCTTACCGATATCACCTGGCCCGTCTCACCACCAAAGTAGCGTTCAACTCTCCCGTCATTATGGATAGCAAATGCCTGATGTTGACTTGACCTCCAGGCTACACTGTTGGCTGCTAATTCGTGGTTTATTACGCTATTGTTAAGCTTACCCCCTACCTCTGCACCGTTGCCGGTCAACACGATTTTATCGTCAGCGCCCAGATGAGTGGCACCGTTCCACTGCTCAGTGCCGTCCCAGGTCAGCGCCTCACTCGTACTATGCACCTTTATATAGATGACATATTTCTGTCCCGCCTCGAAGTTCCTCTCTGAATCACCGCCACTGCTACTCTTGCCCGAGGTTAAATCAAACACTACATTGATGGGGGCGGTCTCAAAATCAAGTGTCGTCTCGTCCGTTATACCCGCATACCCGTTACCCGCCGCGTCGGTGACAGCCCCGGGCGCAACCTGCACATTGTAGGTCGCACCGTGGTTAGCCAGGTCGACCGTAGGGTTTATCGTTAATTCTTTGCCCGCAACGCTTAACTGCCCTCCATGATTGGCGACATCGATCGTGATGGTGTGAGTGCCGTCGGTTATAACGATATTCCCGGTACCCAGGGCGATGTCCTCGTTAAAAGTCAGCGTGATATCACTGTCTACTGCGACATTGGTAGCATCATCCGCGGGGCTGGAGGAGGTCAGGGTCGGTGCCTTGGTGTCAACTTCTAGCTGCAGGCTGTTGCCGGTACCGGTGTTGCCCGCTGCATCGCTATAACTGGTGCCCACGGACACCGCCATGGTGGCATTTTCCGTGTCAACGGCCGGCGTGTAGGTCGCGGTGTACACCCGAGGATCACCGGTTACGGTAAACGCGCTCAGTGCACCACTGTCAACGCTGACATCATCAGCGCTAAAGTCGGTCGGTGCTTCACTGAAGGTGAACGTCAGGGTGGCCGTTTCACCCGCTTTCAGTGCCGCTGCACTGCTGGTAATGGCGACGGTCGGCGCCTGGGTGTCAACTTCCAGCTGCAGGCTGTTGCCGGTACCGGTGTTGCCCGCCTCATCGCTATAACCGCTGCCCACGGACACCGCCATGGTGGCGTCTTCCGTGTCAACGGCCGGCGTGTAGTTCGCGGTGTACACCCGAGGATCACCGGTTACGGTAAACGCGCTCAGTGCACCACTGTCAACGCTGACATCATCAGCGCTAAAGTCAGTCGGTGCCTCACTGAAGGTGAATGTCAGGGTGGCCGTTTCACCCGCTTTCAGTGCCGCGGCACTGCTGCTGATGGAGACGCTCGGCGCCTTGGTGTCGATGACGTAGTTGGCCGAATCCTTGCCGGCCAGCGGCGCGTTGCCCGCCAGATCGGTAAAGGTTGTGCCGACGCTGATGACGTTCTCGGCCGCTTCAATGTTATCGCTCGGGGTAAAGGTGCCGGTCCAGGTGATGCCACCGTCACTGCTGGTCACCGCACTCAGGGTGCCATTGGCCAGGGTGACATCACTGTTATCGAAGTCCTTCACCGCCTCGGAAAACACGATAGTTAATGTGGCGGTGTCGCCCACCTTCAGCGCTGAGTCGGACAGCGTTACGCGGCTCACCACCGGCTCGGTGGTGTCGATGGCGTAGTTGGCCGAATCCTTGCCGGCCAACGGCGCGTTGCCCGACAGGT
>NZ_JBLWUK010000043.1:0-20958 GCF_048268965.1 Oceanisphaera sp. | reverse complement strand
TGGCGATTAACAAAAGAGATAATCTACCATGCCTGCCTATTTTTTTGGGGATCCCTCAGCGCCTTCGCGGGAATGACAAGAGAGGGCGCGTGGGAATGACGCCAGCGCCAATCCTGTTACTTAGTAATTAATCTCTTTGTAGCTCCTGGTCTTCATTTTTCCGTGCTGTTCCGTGTATTTCGTGGCAACAATCTCTTTGGGCTTGTACAAGTAAAAGGCCGCGCTCGTGATGAGTGCGGCCTTTGTCTATCTCAGGTTCCAGGAAATCGCTTAAAACAGCACCCGCCGGCCTTTGATGCAATTGCGACAGACAGGTTCGCCCTGTAATGAGCCCAGCACCTCGGGGGCGCTGCGTTTACCGCAGCAGCTGCATTCTCGAAAAGACTTCAAACGCAGAGCTATGGTGTTTTCTACCAATGCCAGCAGCTGTTCCAGGGTACCATTACGCGCATCCACAACCCCCTGAGAGGTGGGCTTGGCGGTATGGATATCGTGATGTCGCCACTGAATGGCAGGCAGAAGTACTTCAACCTTGTCGTGCTGAAATGCCACTATGACCAAAGTTGGGTCGCCAATAAACAAGGTTTGTGCGCCCTGTACCGGATAAGGCAGCTGGCTCTTGAGGTGCTGCCGCCAGGATTCCAGAGCTGGCGGCAATGGCATGGCCAGCAGCAGGGCGTCCAACAGCTTGGATGGCATAATATCCTCTCTTCAACAGGCATAGGCGGCCAAAGCCGCCTGTTTGTCTACATAACCGTTTGTCATTGACCGTTACTGACGGATCAAATAATCCGCCTGACCTATCCACTTGTAACTGGTCAGCTCCTCCAGCCCCATGGGGCCGCGGGCGTGCAGTTTTTGAGTCGATACCGCCACCTCGGCCCCCAGACCAAACTGGGCACCGTCGGTAAAGCGCGTAGAGGCATTCACATAGACCGCCGCCGAAGGGGCACCATTGATAAAGCGTTCGGCACTCGCCATGCTATTGGTAAGAATCGCATCGGAATGGCTGGCATTATGACGGCGTAAGTGCGCCAGTGCCGCATCCACATTAGGCACCAGCTTCACGCCCAGGGTCAGCCCCAGCCACTCGGTGTCAAAATCGCCTTCTGCCGCCGCTCGCACCTTGGCAGGGCCTGCACTTAACAAGGCCTGCGCATCGGCATCAGCCACCAGCTCAACGCCCTTGCTGGCCATCCGCTCACTGACTAACGGCAACAGGTTGGCTGCTATGGCCTCGTGCACCAGCAAGGTGTCTATGGTATTGCACACACTGGGACGCTGGGTCTTGGCATTATCGATAACCTCGATGGCGCGCAGCAAGTCGGCACTGTCGTCGACAAAGATATGGCCGATGCCGTAACCGCCGATAATCACCGGTATGGTCGCCTGCTCCTTGCATAACTTGTGCAGGTTGGCGCCACCACGCGGAATGATCATGTCGACATACTGATCCAGCTTCAATAAGCCGCTTACCCACTCTCGACCGGGCTCGCTGATGTATTGCACCGCACTTTCGGGCAGCCCGCTGGCCGCCAGCGCCTGCTGGATCACTTTCACCAACTCCTGGTTGGTATTAAATGTTTCCCGCCCGCCGCGCAAAATGCTGGCGTTGCCGGTTTTCAGGCACAGGGCTGCAATATCGATGGTCACGTTGGGGCGTGCTTCATAAATCACCCCAATTACGCCCAGCGGCACCCGCCGCCGCGACAACCGCATGCCATTTTCCAGCACCCGGCTGTCCAGCTCGCTGCCGACCGGATCGGGCAGTGACACCACATTGCGTACGTCGTTGGCAATGGCGGCCAGTCGCTCCGGGTTCAGCATCAGCCGATCCAGCATAGACTTGCTGATGCCACTGTCTCGGGCAGCGTCCAGATCCTGCTGGTTGGCGGCCAGAATACGCTCGGCAGCGGCTTCCAGCGCATCTGCCATCACCAGCAGCGCCTGATTTTTTACTTGGGTAGAGCTGTCGGCCAGGACGTAAGCGGCATCGCGCGCCGCCTGTCCCATCTGTTCCAGGTTCATACTATCTCCTACAAGAGCACCAGGTCGTCGCGGTGAATGGCTACACTGCCGTAGCCATGCCCCAACAAGGACTCAATCTGCTCTGAATGCTGTCCTTTGATAAGATTCAGGTCGAGGGCATCGTAACGGCAAATACCTCGAGCCACCTCGCGCCCTTCCGGGTTGACGATGCGCACCGCTTCGCCACGGCGAAAACGCCCTTCAATGCGTACTATCCCCTTGGGCAGCAGGCTCGAGCCCTTTTCATGTACCGCCTGGACGGCGCCGGCATCGATATGAATTTCACCGTGCGGCGGCGGCCCGGCCAGAATCCAGCGCTTGCGGCTTTCCAGCGGGGTAGCCAACGCGGGAAAGCGGGTACCGATACGCTCGCCATCCGCCAGGCGGCCGATGACTTCCGGCACCTGGCCGGTGGCAATCACGACATCGATTCCGGCACGACGGGCGACGTCTGCCGCCTGCAGCTTGGTGGCCATGCCACCTGTGCCCAAACCACCAATGCTGCCACCGGCCAGCTTGCGCAGGGTATCATCTATGGTTTGTACTTCTTCAATCAGTTGCGCCTTGGGGTCGTTGCGTGGATCGGCGGTAAACAACCCTTTTTGGTCGGTCAGCAGGATCAATAACTCGGCCTCGGCCAGAATGGCCGCCCGTGCCGACAGGTTATCATTATCCCCCACCTTGATCTCGTTGGTGGCAACCGCATCGTTTTCGTTGATCACCGGAATAATCCGCTGATCCAGCAAGGCGCGCAGGGTATCACGAGCGTTAAGATAACGCTCCCTGTCTTCCAGATCGGCGCGTGTGAGCAATATTTGCCCCACATGCAGCCCATATAAATTGAACAGCGACTGCCAGGTCTGGATCAGTTGGGCCTGGCCCACGGCGGCCAGCATTTGCTTGTTGGCCATGGTATTGGCCAGGGTTGGAAAGTTCAAATGCTCACGTCCTGCGGCAATCGCCGCCGACGTGACCACAATAATATGATGGCCAGCCCGGTGTAGGCTGGCACATTGACGCACCAGTTCGACCATGTGCGCACGATCCAAATGACGAGTACCGCCGGTGAGTACACTGGTACCCAGTTTTACCACTATGGTTTTGCCTTTCATGGAACGCCTTACGGCTCCTTACTAACAGCAATGCCGGCAGAGCCGGCAAGATAATAAAATGAGGCGCATCCAGGCCATGAACCAGAAGTCACGGTGATCACTGCAAGCAATAATGAAACTAGGCCAAACTTAACAGATGATCTTTTCCTAGTGCAGGTGATGGGCGAGCGCTGAGTGACAAGCCTTCCAGACAGGCATCCAGCTTGTCGTAAAAATCACGCAGGGTACGCGCTACTTCTGCCTGATGTTTTTTGGGCAAGGCCCGCTCTTGCCAATCGCCCTTGGCGTCAAAAAAGCCAAGCTGATAATTAAATTCAAAGCTCTGCCCGTCCTCGGTGCTTAGCGTTAGCCACCAGCCCCAGAACTCCCGTGCTTGTGGCTCTGCTTTCGCACTCACGCACACCGACAGACAATCAAAAAAATACTGTGATTCATTCGATTTAAGCTCCCGCAGATACGGACCTATGGCGGTAAACTTACGTACTAATTTACGATGAGTAACCTTATCTGTAGACATGCAACCTCCGTGTTAACTTGCCTATATGTAACGCTTTTTGGCTCGGGGGTAAAGGCCGCTCAGGGTAGTTGATAGAAAAAACACCGATATTTTGGCGAGCTGTGAAGTCTGATAGGCAAGAAGCCGCACAAAGTGCACCATCCCCTCTTGAAGCCATCCCCATGAATACCTGGCTCCAGCCATTTTTCAGACATAAAAAAGGCTCCAGAGGAGCCTTTTTTATGTCTGAGCGGGTGACTTATGCTTTTTCTTGATCACTCTTTTCCTGTTCGCACAGGGGAGTGGCAAAGACCACGCCCATGTCCCAGGGCTGTTCTATCCAGGTATCCTGGCCAACACGAACTTCAAAATCATCGACCAGTGGTTCGCCTTTGGGCTTGGCGAAGACGGTAATAAACTTACCTTTGGGGTACATTTCACGAATCACGCGAGCGGTATTACCCGTGTCCACCAGATCGTCCACGATCAGGAAGCCTTCTCCATCACCATTGGCCTGCTTGAGTACTTGCAAGTCGGAACGCTGCTGGTTGTGATCATAGCTGGAGATACACAGGGTATCGACATGACGAATTCCCAGCTCGCGCGCCATAATGGCAGCAGGCACCAGACCACCACGGCTCACAGCGATAATACCTTTCCACTGACTGGCGGGTAGCTGACGCTCGGCCAGTTTACGCGTTTCGCGCTGAAATGAGTCCCAGGTGACGACGAATTTATTGGACATAAAAAGAACCTTTGGGTGTTAGCTTCGAGACAAGATGGTCACCGCTGCCGCTTTTTGTACTTAAACATAGCCACAATGGACTCGTCTTAGCCAATCGCGAGCAAACAATGGTCATATTATAGAGATCCCGCCCATTCTTGACCAGAGTTACAGCTTTTTATTGGATTGCTTTCGTCTATTTAGCGCTGAGGCACCTGGTAAAGCGCAAGAACCGCCCCTTGGGTAGCAAGATTAAACGCCCGCTCCATTCTGCAGGGCATGTTAATTTGCAATGATAACCAGGCCGGCACCAGCAGCACACTTGTTCGCCCTCCGGGGGTTGTTAACAGGGGAGTGTCGGCGGTAAGCTGGCCCCTTCTGCATGTCGTTTTAACGGTAAGGTATGTATTGATGACCGAAATTAGCCAGCTTTCTCCACGCCTGTTATGGCAGTTTTTCGACACCTTGTGCAGCATTCCGCACCCTTCCGGGCATGAAGCTGCCGTCCGCCAGTGGATAACCGACTGGGCACAGGATCGCGGGCTGACCGTGGTGCAAGATACAGTGGGTAACCTCATTATCCGCAAGGCCGCCACCCCGGGCATGGAAAAACGCCAGGGGGTGATCCTGCAGGCACACATGGACATGGTGCCTCAGGCCAATGCCGACACCGATCACGACTTTACTACCGATCCCATACAGCCTTATATCGATGGTGACTGGGTGCGGGCTCGTGGTACGACGCTGGGAGCCGATAATGGCATCGGCCTGGCCGGCTGCCTGGCCGTGTTGGCAGATGAAAAAGTGCAACACGGCCCCTTGGAAGTGCTGCTGACCATAGATGAAGAAAGCGGTATGACAGGCGCCTTTGGCCTGGAGCCGGGCATGCTGCAAGGCAGTATTTTGTTGAATACCGACTCGGAGCAGGATGGCGACGTTTACATGGGCTGTGCCGGTGGCGTGGATGCCAATATTACGCTGCCCTACCAGGCTGAATCCGTGCCTGCTCAGCATCAGGCGATGCGCTTGAATGTTAAAGGCTTACGGGGTGGCCACTCCGGCATTAATATTCATCAGGGGCGAGCCAGTGCCAACAAGTTGCTGGCCGAGTTGCTGAGTGATGTTGCCGAGCAGCAGATGATTCGCCTGTCCGAGGTCAGTGGCGGCACCCTGCGCAACGCCATCGCCCGGGAAGCCAGTGCCCTGCTTACCTTGCCAGCCGACGCGGTAGGCGTGCTCACCGAGCTGGTGGCACGGCGTCAGCTACAGTACCAGCAAGAGTTTAACGGCATCGATGATTTTATCACCCTGGAGCTGGTGCCAGCCGAATTGCCCACCCGCGTAATGAGCAGCAGCCTGCAGCAAAAGCTCAGTGCCGCCCTGCTGGCCTGCCCCCACGGTGTAATGGCCATGAGCCGCGACATGGAAGGTGTGGTACAAAGTTCGACCAACCTGGGCGTCATTGGTACCGAGCCCGAGCATATTCATGTGCAGTGTCTGATCCGCTCACTGAGCGATGCCGGCCGGGATCGGGTGGCCGCCATGACCGCTGCCGTTTTTCGTCTGGCCGGCGCTCATTGTCAGTTCGACGGTGCCTACCCTGGCTGGCAGCCGGATCCCGACTCCAAGGTGATGCAGCTGTTACTGAATACCCATAAAGAGCTGTTTGGCGTGGTGCCGGACGTCAAGGTCATTCACGCGGGGCTGGAATGCGGCCTGTTCAAGGCGACCTACCCGGATTGGGATATGGTGTCGTTCGGTCCGACGATTCAGGGCGCCCACTCACCGGACGAGCGGGTGCACATTGAAGCCGTATCGCGTTTCTGGCAATTATTGGTGCGGGTATTACGCCAGATCCCGGAAGCATAACGGACTCAGCATAGCGAGAGGCGGTAAGCCCCTTAGGCACAACTCTGTTCAGCGTTCAGAGACAGCTGGGTAACCTCCTCCGACACGCTTCAAGCACCTCCCTGTGGCGCTCAGCACATGACGTCCCTGTCATGTGATGGTCGGCTGAGGCTCTCCCAGCCGCCTCTTCATGGCCTTTGTGCTGTAGGCAGCTAACATTCACAGGCCAGAAGCTGTCAAAGCGGGTGGTAGGGTCGAATTCATTCGACCGCTTTTAGGCTGGGTCACCATTTTGGTCGAGTCCTCTTTATACAAAACATAGCCCCCCCTCTGTGTTGGTCCTGGCGCTGTTATATCACGTCAGAGCCCGACCAAATGGGTGATTATCGAGTGTTAAAGCCGCGGCTTTTAGCTTATGATTTCACCCATTCCCATTCGAGGTTTCTGCCATGAAAATCTTCTCTTTCAAGCCTGCCTATACTTGCCTGTTCCTGTCGCTGTTGGCGGCACCGGCCATGGCCGATAATATTTTCAGCGGCATAATCAACTTTGGTCGCGAAGTGCTGGATGAAACGCGCAAGCTGGCGCCCGGCATTCAGTATGATCGCCGTCACGAAACGTCGGCCACGGTCAGGGCCAACCCGGATGACGGACGAGACTATCCGGCGCTGGAGTCGCCGGGATCAAACATCAATACCGGGCAAGCCAATCGCCATAACCAGGCTATAATAGCCGAAACACCGGCCATGCAGCCCGCCTCGCCTGCAGCCAATCATGGCTGGCAGTTTGTGGAAGAAGATCACCTGAAGTAGACGTTATAGGTGAGGTGTGAATAGTGAAGCGGGAGGGGCCAAACACCGTCCCTGCTGGCTTCGCCTTCGCACTTAACCCTTTGCAAGAATTAGCTGAGACTTGGCTGTTTATCTGCCCACCCTTTTCCCCTCACCATTCACGCCTTGTACTATTTTCGTCATTAAACCTTAATATTTCAGGGTTTAATATTGCCAACCAAGCTGTTAGGCTAATTAAACATCAGTAATAGAATAATATAGGAGCAAACATGAAATCCCCTTCAATTGCCCTGTTTCTTGCACTGAGCGCGGGTTATCTCGGTGCCGCAACGGCCGACCCGATTACGGATAAAAAAGCAGTCATGGGCAAGGAAGCCATCGCTCACGGTGATGAAACAAGCCAGCTTGAATCACAACAAATAGCATCACAAAAAACGACAAGCTCAGAGCCAACCGACAACAAGGCAGAGCACGACACCTAGCCCTGGCCTTCAGACTCCCCGTGGTTTAGCAGCCTGCTGCCTTGCAAGACGCGGCTTTGTAATACTTCACCTGATCACCAGTCAAAGCTCAGCTGTTCGCTGTGAACGGCTTCGTCCTCCGAGTCATGATCCAGCTCGACACTGACGCCGACCAGTCGTACGCCCCGTCCATTGGCGCGGTGCCAGGCTTCGCTACACAACTGCTCGGCCAGGGCGGCATCAAGCAGACTGCAGCGCCGAGAAAGCGTGGTCTGGGTAAAGTCATCAAACTTGAGCTTGATACAGAGTCCCTTGATGGCTCTGTCATTGAGCCTTTTGACCAACTCGGGCCATAAACCAGACAGTACTTCTATGCCCTGTTCAACCCGCTGAATATCGGTGACCAGTGTGGTTTCTACGCCCACGGATTTCCGTATGCGATGGGGCTGCACCTCACGCTCGTCAATCCCCTGGGCACGCTGCCATAAAGATGCACCAAACTTGCCAAAGCGGCGCACCAGTTCGGCCTCCCCCACCCCGGCCAGCTGGCCGCAATGGGTCAGCCCCAGGTTGCTCAGCTTTTGCGCCGTCTTGTGCCCGACTCCGGGCAGCTTGGCCAGCGGCAAGTCGCGCACGAAGTCGGCGACCGCCGCTGGCGGCAGCACAAAGAGTCCATCGGGCTTGTTTTCATCGGAAGCAATTTTTGCGAGAAACTTATTGGGGGCGACGCCGGCCGATGCCGTCAGCTGTAACTCTTCGCTGATGGTCTGGCGTATATGCTGGGCTATGCGGGTCGCACTGCCGGCAAACCAGGGGCTGTCAGTGACATCCAGATAGGCTTCATCGAGAGAAAGGGGTTCCACCAGATCGGTATAGCGGTGGAGGATCTCGCGTATCTGCTGCGACACCGCCTTGTAGGTCGCCATATTGCCCGGCACCAGCAACAGGTGCGGACAGCGTTGCAGCGCCTGATGACTGGACATGGCCGAGTGAATGCCAAAGGCACGAGCAGGGTAATTACAGGTCGCGATCACGCCACGTCGGCTGGCACTGCCACCAATGGCCAGGGGAATATCACGCCACTCGGGGTGCTCACGCATTTCCACCGCGGCATAAAAGCAGTCCATGTCGACATGAATGATTTTACGCATCAATAACAGACTGTGAGGAGTGAAGTGTAAAGGATGAAGAGTAAAACACCGCCCTTGTTAACAGACGGTGCCGAGAGCTTGGCACTTTATCGGTTACACCTCACCCTTTACTCATTACCTTTCACCAACCTTAAATGATGCGGTTTTCTTCCAGCATCTGACGACGAGCTTCTTCCTTGGCGAGCTTTTTCTTGCGACTGGCACAAGGATCGGGGCAATCACAGGCTTTTTCTATGCCCACGCCACCCAGGCCGCCACAGGAGCCGGCTATGGTCTTGCGCTGCACTATATAGCCGATGGCCATCGCAAAAATGACCAGGGCAAAGACCGCAAACGTTACCAGAAAATACAGCATATCAACCTCTTGAATACTTCTTGAAGGCACGGGTCATATCTACTCTAAAGCCATCTTCCGTTTTGGTTAGCAGATACACCGCCAGCTCGTGTTGCTCGGCAAAGGCAAGGGCTTGCTCCGGCCCCATCACGGTTAGCGCCGTGGCTAACCCGTCTGCAATCATACAGGAGGGATGGATCACTGTCACCGATGCCAACGCATGCTTGATCGGCTGGCCCGTCTCAGGGTCTATGGTGTGCGATAACCGCCGGCCATCCAGTTCGTAATAATTACGGTAATCACCCGAGGTGGCCACGCTGTTATTGCCCGGCACTACCACCTGCTGTATGGCACCTGTGCCATTACCCGGCTTTTCCACCGCTATCGTCCAGGGTTTACCGTGGCCGTTCACGCCGCTCAAACGCAGCTCACCGCCAATTTCCACCAGATAGTCGTTGAGCCCCTGTGCCGACAGATACTCTGCCACCACATCCACGCCAAACCCTTTGGCAATGGACGACAAGTCGACATAAAGATCCGGTATCTGCTTGTGCAGATACGCACCTTCCAGATCGTACTCGACACTCAAGAACGACAGCCCGGTACGGGCTTTCACCTGGCTTAACTGCTGCTCGCTGGGGATCCGGCTCGGTCTGGCATCCGGGCCAAAGCCCCATAAGTTAACCAGCGGCCCCACGGTCACATCCAGCTTGCTCTCGGTCAGTTTCCCCAGTTGCAAAGCGGCAGTCACCACCTTGGCGGTATCCGCAGACACCGGGAAACGGCCACCGTCATCAAACTGGTTAAAGCGACTCAGCTCGGAGTCCGGCCGATAGGTCGACATTTGTTCGTTCACCAACTCCAGGCGGCGATCTATTTCCTGTTGCAGCTCTTGCGCCCTGCCCTCGTCGAGATCGGTGATTTTAATGGAATAATAAGTGCCCATGGTATTACCGGTCAGATGTTGCACCGGGGTAGCCAGGGGCTCGGGAGTATCGGCCGGCTTGCACGCGACCAATAAAAAGGCCAGCCCCAAAGGGGCCAGCCATTTAGTTACATAAGAACTCATCTGGGTTTAACCACCAAAGTCATCCAGCAGAATGTTGTCTTCTTCTACGCCCAGCTCTTTGAGCATATTGATAACGGCTGCGTTCATTACCGGTGGACCACACATGTAGTACTCACAATCTTCAGGCGCTTCGTGATCCTTCAGATAGTTTTCATACAGGACGTTGTGGATAAAGCCGGTGTAACCGGTCCACTCGTCTTCCGGCAGTGAGTCACTGAGGGCCACATGCCACTGGAAGTTGTCATGCTCTTCCTGCAGGCCGTCGAAATCTTCAACATAGAACATTTCACGACGAGAACGAGCACCGTACCAGAAGCTGATCTTGCGCTTGGAATCCAACCGCTTGAGCTGGTCGAAAATATGCGAACGCATAGGCGCCATACCGGCACCACCGCCCACAAACACCATTTCTGCATCGGTATCCTTGGCGAAGAACTCACCGAAAGGACCGGAAATAGTGGCTTTATCACCCGGCTTCAACGACCAGATATAGGAAGACATCTTGCCCGGAGGCGCGCTCCAGTTACGTGGCGGCGGGGTCGCAATCCGCACGTTGAGCAGGATAATGCCTTCTTCTTCCGGGTAGTTGGCCATGGAGTAGGCGCGGATGGTTTCCTCGTCTACCTTGGACTCCAACTCGAAGATCTTGAACTTGTCCCAGTCTTCCCGGTATTTTTCGGGTACATCAAAGTCTTTGTACTTGACGTGATGCGGTGGCGCTTCAATCTGAATATAACCACCCGCCCGGAAGGGAACACTTTCGCCGTTCGGAATTTTCAGTTTCAGCTCTTTGATGAAAGTGGCTTTGCTGTCGTTGGACAACACTTCACACTCCCACTTCTTGATGCCAAACACTTCTTCCGGCAGTTCAATTTTCATGTCCTGCTTGACGTTGACCTGACAAGACAAACGCTCGCCATGGCGCGCTTCGCCCTTGGAGATATGATCCAGCTCGGTGGGCAGAATTTCGCCGCCACCGTCCAGAACACGTACACGACACTGGCCGCAAGTACCGCCACCGCCACAAGCAGAAGATACGAAGATACCGTTAGCGGCCAACGCGCCCAGCAGCTTGCCGCTGGCACCCGTAGTAATCGCCTTGTCGGGATCGTCGTTGATGCTGATAGTCACATCCCCTTCCGCGACCAGCTTGGACTTGGCAAACAGGATAATGCCTACCAGGACCAGCACGATCACGGTGAACATGACCACGCCTAGAATGATTTCCATCGATTATTCCTTTTCTATCACCGGGTTTTACAGGGATATGCCAGAGAAAGACATGAAGCCTAGCGCCATCAGACCGGCAGAGACAAAGGTAATTCCCAAGCCACGCAGACCGTCAGGTACATCTGAATACTTCATTTTCTCACGCAGGCCGGCTAGCAATACGATTGCCAGCATCCAGCCAATGCCGGAGCCAAAGCCGTATACGATGGACTCGGCGAAGTTGTAGTCCCGCTGTACCATGAACGACACACCACCGAAAATGGCGCAGTTCACGGTAATCAACGGCAGGAAGATACCCAGCGCGTTGTACAGTGCAGGAAAAAACTTGTCCAGGGTCATCTCCAGGATCTGCACCAGAGCCGCAATTACCCCGATAAAGGTAATGAAGTTCAGAAAGCTCAGATCCACCCCGTCAACCAGGGCACCGTCTTTGAGGATGAAGTTATAGATCAGGTTGTTGACCGGTACTGCAATCGTCAGTACCACCACAACCGCAACACCCAGACCGAACGAGGTCTTGATTTTCTTGGACACCGCCAAAAAGGTACACATGCCCAGGAAGAAGGCCAGCGCCAGGTTTTCGATAAAGACGGCACGAACAAACAAACTTATAAAATGTTCCATCTCTTACTCCTTCGCCTCTACCTGATCCGGGCGCATGGTACGCAATACCCAGATAATGCCACCTATGATGAAGAAGGCACTCGGGGGCAACAGCAGCAGACCGTTGGCCTGATACCAACCACCATTTTTAATCAACGGCAGGATCTCGATGCCAAACCAGGTACCGGAACCGAACAGTTCACGAACGGTCGCCACCACCAGCAGGATCAAACCGTAACCCATGCCGTTACCAATACCGTCCAGGAAGGACATCATGGGCGGGCTCTTCATGGCATAGGCTTCGGCGCGACCCATTACGATACAGTTGGTGATGATCAGACCAACAAATACCGACAGCTGCTTGGAGATCTCGTAGGCGTAGGCTTTCAGGATCTGATCCACCACGATTACCAGCGAGGCAATAATGGCCATCTGGGCGATAATTCGCACCGAGTTGGGGATCTGATTCCGTACCAGCGAGATAAACAGGTTGGAAAACGCGGTTACCGCAACAACAGCCAACGTCATAACGAAGGCGGTCTGCATCTGTGTCGTCACCGCCAGGGCAGAACAAATACCCAGCACCTGCAGCGCAATGGGGTTGTTGCCTATGATGGGACTAAACAGAACCTTTTTCATTTCAGCTTTATCAGCCATTGTTCAGCTCTCCTTTACGAACCTTGGCCAGGAAAGGACCATAGCCCTGCTCACCGAACCAGAATTCAAAGGTATATTGCACACCATTAGAAGTTAAGGTGGCACCAGACAAGGCATCTACGCTGGAAGGCGCATCAGCCGGTGCACCGCCTTTCACGACTTTAAGAGCAGGCTTGCCATTTTCGTCAAACAGCTTCTTACCCACAAACTGGGCACGCCAGCTGGGGTTTTCCACTTCACCACCCAAGCCTGGGGTTTCACCGTGCTCATAGTAGGTAATGCCCTTGATGGTATTACCATCGGGTGCTACCGCTACGAAAGCATACATGGTTGACCACAGACCCTGGCCATGAACAGGCAGTATGATGCTGTCCAGGTTGCCGTCTTCGTCTTTGGCCATGTATACCGGCACCAGGTTGGCGCGGCGGCGAATACCCGAAGGATCTTCGCTGGCGTCAAGCCGGATGCTTGCGTTCGGGTCTTTGGCAGCTGCGCGCTGGTTATAGCCCTGTACCGATTGATCCGAAAACTCGTCGGTGTTCAGGTCCAGTAAGCGCGCTTCAATGAAGCGGTCATAGGTTTCGGCCACGTCTTCACGGCCCAAACCGGCCACGGAAACGATATTGGTTTGTACGTCCAGTGCCTGGTTACGTTGCTGGGTGGGCTTGAGCAGCACGGCTGCACCAGATACCACGACCGAACACACCAGACATAAAACGCCGATTACGGCAAATGTTCTGCCGACAGATTCTTTCTTAGCCACGAGCCAGTCTCCGTTTGATGTTAGCCTGCACCACAAAGTGGTCAAACAAGGGAGCGAACAGGTTGGCGAACAAGATAGCCAGCATCATGCCCTCGGGGAAAGCGGGGTTGACCACACGGATCAAGACCACCATGACGCCGATCAGTGCGCCGTACCACCACTTGCCTTTATTGGTAAAGGAAGCGGATACCGGGTCGGTTGCCATGAACATCATGCCGAAGGCAAAACCACCCAGCACCAGGTGCCAGTGCCAGGGCATGCTGAACATGGCGTTGGTGTCGGAGCCAATGAAGTTGAACAGCGTCGCCGTGGCAATCATGCCGATCATCACACCGGCCACTATGCGCCAGGAGGCAATGCCCAGATAAATGATGAACAGGCCGCCAATCAGGATAGCCAGAGTCGACACTTCACCAATCGAGCCCTGAATGTTACCAATAAAGGCATCCATCCAGCTGATCAGTGTCCCGCTGTTGGCATCCATCAAGGCTGCCTGACCACCTGCGGCCCATTGGCCCAGTGCGGTAGCGCCAGAGAAGCCGTCAACGGCGGTCCAGACGGTGTCACCCGAGATCTCGGCCGGATAGGCAAAGAACAGGAAGGCACGACCGGCCAACGCCGGGTTCAGGAAGTTTTTGCCGGTACCGCCAAAGATTTCCTTGGCGACCACCACACCGAAAGTGATACCCAGCGCCGCTTGCCATAACGGCAGCGTCGACGGCACTATCAGCGCGAACAGCACAGAGGTCACGAAGAAACCTTCGTTCACTTCGTGCTTGCGTACACTGGCAAACAGCACTTCCCAGAAACCACCGACCAGGAATACCGTCAGGTAGATAGGCAGGAAGTAGGTTGCGCCAAGCAGCATCTTGCTGCCCCAGCCGGCACCTTCGCCCAGGGTTGCCCCTAAACTTTGTGCCAGGCCATAACGCCAGTTGCCATCGATAACGGATGCCAGTTCTGCCGGGCTGTACATGTTCATCAGGGCACTGATGGTTTGCCCGCCCGAGTTGTACATACCAAAGAACATGGCGGGGAAGGTAGCCATCCATACCATGATCATGATGCGCTTCAAGTCGATGCTGTCGCGCACATGAGAGGCATTGCGTGTCACCATGCCCGGGGTATAGAGCACGGTGGCTACCGCTTCATACAGGGCGTAAAACTTTTCGTATTTCCCACCCGGCTCGAAATGGTGTTCGAGCTTTTCCAGAGTGTGTTTCAAGCTCATTACTTAGCCCTCTAACTCAATCGTGGTCAGACACTGACGCAGGGCCTTGCCATAATCGTACTTGCCCGGACACACATAGGTACACAGTGCCAGATCTTCTTCATCCAGTTCCATGCAACCCAAGGTTTCTGCACTTTCGGTATCATTAGACAACAGGTCACGCAACAGCAGAGTTGGCAGTATATCCAGCGGCATAACGCGCTCGTAGTTGCCAATTGGCACCATCGCTCGTGGTGAACCATTCGTGGTCGTGGTCAAGTCAAACAACTTGCCCTTGGTCAGGTGGCTGAGATAAGCACGGGTCACCGAGAACTTGCTGGTACCCGGCGCCAGCCAGCCCATGAATTCTTTTTCACGACCTTCGGCCAATACCGACACCTGCAGGTGATAACGACCCAGATAGGCATGGGGGCCGCTGGCCGCAGTACCGTACAGTACGGAACCGGAAATAACGCGGTTCTCGCCGTCTTGCAGCTCACCAGCAGTCAGCGCATCCAGAGAGGCACCAATGCGGGTGCGCAGCAAGCGGGGCTTCTGCACCACAGGGCCACCCAGGGCGACCACACGATCGGTAAACAGTTCACCCGTGGTAAACAGCTTGCCGAACGCAATCACATCCTGGTAGTTGATGTGCCACACCACCTTGCCGGGAACGATAGGATCGATAAAGTGAATGTGGGTGCCGGGCAAACCCGCTGGGTGTACGCCGGTAAAGACGTGTTCTTTGATATTGCTGCCCTGCGCCTGAGGCAGGCTGCCTTCACCCTTACATACGTGCACCTGACCCTCGGTCAGCCGGCTTAATACCTGCAGACCATCGGTAAATGCCTGGGCATGTTCCTTGATGATCAGTTCGGCATTGGCACTCAGCGGATTAGAGTCCATGGCAGTCACAAAGATGGAGCGAGGCGTGGAATCGACAGCCGGCACCTTGCTAAAGGGGCGAGTGCGCAGCGCCGTCCACAGGCCGGATTCAACCAGCTGATCGCGAACGGTATCACGTTCCAGTTTAGAGAGTTCAGCAGAAGCGTATTTTGAAAAAGTAATCTGATCTTCGCTGTCATCAACCGCAATTACTACTGATTGCAGTACGCGCTTTGCACCACGGTTGATTTCAACCACGGTGCCGGCGGCGGGAGCTGTGAATTTAACGCCAGGATTCTTCTTATCAACGAAGATAACCTGACCTTTTTTGACACGATCCTCTACCTTGACGTGCATGGTAGGGCGCATGCCCACAAACTCCTCGCCTAGCGTAGCAACGCGCTTGATGGCAGGACCATCGTAGATTACTTGCTCTGGGACCCCAGTTATCGGAAGGTCCAGTCCTTTTTTAATTGTAATCATACTCACTTGCACTACTTGTTAGGGGAAGACAGGTACTTGCCATGTCTGACATGACAACATGCTGATGAGTCGCTACCGGTCTGTCCACTATCATGTCATCAACAGCCTGACCACAGTCCGGTAACATCCAGCCCGAAATTAAAGGCGCATAATACTAGCACTTTTCACGCGGTGGCTGCCATGGCAATTACCAACATTTACCGCCTCTTTACATAAATCCATGTTGTACAAACAATAACCAGGCAAGAATAAGGCCATGATATTGGGTCATTTATTAGCCTTTAGTCCCATATGGGCAGCTCTTCGCTCCCCACAGACCACCGCCAGTGCAATTCTCATGCGAAGACACGCCAGGTTAATCTATCACCCACCCTGACCACGGCAGGCCGGGCTGTCGAGCACCCCGTTGCGCGCTTGCCATTCGGCAGGCGTCAGGGTGTGCAAGGCCAGGGCATGTACGCCACCGGCCAGTTCGTCGGCGAGCAGCGCATTGATCTTTCTATGTCGTGCCAACGGCCGCTGTCCGTCAAACTGCTCGCTGACCACCACCAGTTTAAAGTGGGTTTCAGAGCCGGGTTGCACGCGATGCATATAGCTTTCGTTAATTACTTCCAGGTGCGTGGGCGCCAGCGCCGCCTGCACTTTCTGCTCGATTTGAGCCTGTATCGACATGATTTACTCCTGGGTAAATATCAATAAGTGAAGACCGAGTGAACCTCGGAACAATTTTATGGCTGTGAGTGCTTCAACAAGCGAAAGGTCAGGTTGATACGCGCCCCCTCGCTAGCCGCCATTTTCGGCAAGGCATGCTGCCAATGATGCTGCATTTCGCCGGCCATCACCAACAAACTGCCATGACTCAGCATTAACTGCCGACGCTCGCCACTTGAATGACGCAGTACGAAACGACGGCTGGCCCCCAGACTCACCGAGGCAATCATGGGGTTAACGCCCAGTACCGCCTCATTATCCGCATGCCAGCCCATGCTGTCCTGGCCGTGACGATATAAATTCAGTAACACCCCATTGAATGACTGCTCGCAGATGGCCCCTACCCGGTCGGCAATATCGCGCACCAAGGGATGCCAGGGCACAGGCAGTCTGGTCTTGCCAGAATAGCGATAGCCGCCCTCCCCCATCCAGCAAGACAGCCTGGGTTCATCCCGCTCACGGCCAAACAGGGTCAGCCGATGCTGCTGCCAGGGGACCTCCGCGGCAAGCCGTTGTTGCCAGCTATCGGCTTCTTCTGCAAAGGCGGTGGGCCACCACAGCAAGCGCCCCTGGTTAAGCGCCAGCCATTGCGGAGGGTCAGTCCATAGCTGCATGCTGCTTTTCCTCCGTTAACTGTTAAAATGCTTTTTTTCTATTGAGTAAAGCCGTCATGAATCACCATTTCCCCCTGCCTCAAGGCGGTGAACTACTGCTACGCCGTTATCCTCGCTCAGCCCAGCATGGCCTGCAAGCATGGGAAGCGGCCGATGAATATCTGATCAACGAACTGCAAAATCATGGCTGGGATACAGACGCCCCGCTGCTGATTGTAAACGATGCCTTTGGCGCCCTTACCCTGGCTCTGCATCACCATAAGCCCATCAGCATGACAGATTCGCGCATCAGTGAACTCGCACTGGCCGCCAATGCCCAGGATAATCAGCTGGAACCAGCCGGGCAGTCACTGACCAGTCTGGCTCCCTGGACTGAACAGGCCCCTGGCCTGGTACTGATGAAGTTACCCAGAACCAATGCCATGCTGGAATATCAGCTGGCCTATCTCAGCCAGATTATGGGGCCCGAGACGCTGTTTATTGCCGCAGCCAAAGCCAAGGACATTCACAGCTCAACCCTCAAGCTGTTTGAGCGCTATATTGGTGACACCCGAACCAGCCTGGCCTGGAAAAAAGCACGCCTGGTGTTCAGTAAACGCGATGTAAACAAACCGGCCAGCGAGCTCCCCTTGCCCCTGTCCTGGCCGCTAGAGGGCACGGACTTCAGCATTTATAACCATGCCAACGTCTTCTCCCGTGCCAACCTCGACATTGGTGCCCGCTTTATGCTGCAACACCTGCCGAGCCAGCGCACCGGGAACATAGTGGATCTGGGCTGCGGCAATGGTGTGCTGGGCCTGATGGCCCTGGTGCAAAACCCTGAGGCGACCGTGACCTTTGTCGATGAGTCTTACATGGCCATTGCCAGTGCCGAACTGACGGTCAGCCATAACTTGCCCTCTAACACCGCTCGTGCCCGCTTTGTGGTCAATAATTGTCTTGATGGCGCCGCCGTTAACAGCGCCGAGCTGATACTGTGCAACCCGCCTTTTCATCAGCAGCAGGCCATTACCGACCATATTGCGTGGCAAATGTTTGTTGATGCCAAGCGCGCGCTCAGCCCTGACGGCGAATTGTGGGTGGTCGCCAACCGCCACCTTGATTACCATATCAAGTTAAAGCGTCTGTTCGGTAATCAAACGGTGGTGGCATCCAATCATAAATTCGTTATTTTCAAGGCCATTAAAACCTCTTAAGGAAGCTATTATGAAACCCGTTAAATGGTTAATGACCGGTATGCTGGCCCTGAGCCTGACTGCCTGTGCCAGTTACTACCCCATCGCCGTTGATGTGGCGCCGACGGTGGATACCAAAGGTGGTGTTTACCGCGGCCAGGCCATAGCCCTGAGCAGCCAGGACAGCCGCAAAAACGATTACGTGATTCAGATTGAGCAGAACAACAAGGCTCCCGTGGTCGTGGGCGCCAGCAACAATATCAGAGTACAAATGGAGCAGGCGCTGGCCCAGGGCCTGAGCAATCAGGGTGCCTTCGTTGAAAACGGCGCGCCCACCCAGGTCTCGCTGGAGCTGCAGGAAGTACTGGCCCGGGTGATCCGCGGTCACATCAGTTACGACGTGGTGCAGCAACTGCGCATGCAGCTGACGCTCACGCGCGATGGCCGCACCATTACCAAACAATATCGCCGCAGTGCCCAGGCCGAGTTCCCTGGTCGCCTGCACCCGGAGCTGGACAAGGTAAAAGACGCCCTGAACGAGCAGCTTAGCCTGATGGTCAAGGACATGCTGGCCGACGCTGATGTACAGCAGTTTATCGGTGGCCAGTCATGAAGCGCGCCTTCATCCTGCTTGCCGGATTAATGGCCGCTACCGCGGCCCTGGCCGGCCCAAGAGTCGAGCTGGTGACCAATATGGGCACCCTGGAAGTCGAGTTGAACGACAGCGCCGCGCCGGCCACCGTGGCCAACTTTTTACGCTACGTCGATGACGGCAGCTATGACGGCAGCATTTTTCACCGTCTGATCCCGGGGTTTGTGGTACAGGGCGGCGGCTTTGATGCCGACTATAACCGCCTGCCTACTTACGCTCCCGTCGTCAACGAGTCCAACAACGGCCTGGATAACCTGACCGGCACCCTCGCCATGGCGCGCACTCAGGATCCGAACAGTGCCACCCGCCAGTTTTATATCAACCTGAACGATAACCCGTCGCTCAACGGTGGTCGCAAGGCCGGTTATACGGTATTTGGCAAGGTGATTGCGGGCGACGCCGTGTTGGCAAAAATGGCCGGGGTAGACACCGGCATGAACCTGACGTTGCGCGCGCGAGACGTACCACAGCAAGACATAGTGTTGCAGCAGGTTAGGCGCCTGAATGACGACCAGACCAGGCACTAAGGTGTCACACGCCACCCAGGAGCCCAAGCGCAGCTGGTCTCAACTTCTGGCGCTGTATGCCGAACGCCGGGTGCTCACCCTGTTTGCCTTGGGGTTTTCTTCCGGTTTGCCCATCTTGCTGGTATTCGGCACCCTGTCGTTCTGGCTGCGCGAGGCAGGCATCAGTCGCACCAGTATCGGCTTTTTCAGCTGGGTGGCCCTGGCCTATGGCGTAAAGTGGCTCTGGTCGCCCCTGGTCGATCGCCTGCCCTTGCCCGGTTTGTCGCGGTTAATGGGTCGGCGGCGCAGCTGGATGCTGTTTTCACAGCTGATTATCATGGCGGCACTGGTCGGCATGGCTTATTCCGACCCCAACACGCAAATCGTCCATTTAGCCTTGTTTGCGCTGGCGGTGGCCTTTGCCTCGGCCACCCAGGATATCGTGATTGATGCCTACCGTATTGAAGCCGCCCCCGAGCGTCTGCAAGGGGCGCTGGCCGCAGCCTACATGACCGGCTACCGGCTGGCCATGATCCTGGCGGGGGCCGGCGCCCTGGCCATCGCTGCCTGGGCGGGATCCGATCTGGGCTACGACCCTGTGGGCTGGCAAACGGCTTACTTGTGCATGGCGGGCTTTATGCTGGTCGGCGTCATTACCTGCCTGCTGCTGCACGAGCCCGACGTCGACTTGCGCCAGCAAGAAAGTGAACAGGCCGAGCATCGCCAGCAACTTATCGATCGGGGATATCCTCGTCTGCTGGCCGGTCTGGCGGCCTTTATACGCAGTGCCGTGGTGGCCCCCTTTGCCGAGTTTTTTCAGCGTTTTGGTAAACAGGCGCTGATTATTCTGGCACTGATTGCCTGCTATCGTGTCTCGGATGTGGTGATGGGCGTCATGGCCAATCCCTTTTATGTAGACATGGGATTCAGCAAGTCACAGATTGCCACCGTCACCAAGGTGTATGGCGTGATCATGACGTTGGTGGGCGCGGCTCTGGGGGGCATTCTGGTCAGCCGTTTCGGTACCTTGCGCATCCTGATGCTGGGCGCCGTGCTGGCGGCCAGCACCAACCTGATGTTTGCCCTGATGACCCAGTTTGGCCCAGATGTGCGCTTGCTCACCCTGATTATCTCGCTCGATAACCTGAGTGCCGGCATTGCGACGGCAGCCTTTATTACCTATCTGTCCAGCCTGACCAACGTGGCTTTTTCTGCCACCCAGTATGCGTTGTTCAGCTCGGTAATGATGTTGTTGCCCAAGTTTCTGGCGGGATTTTCCGGTATCGCAGTAGATGCGTTTGGCTATGCCCCCTTCTTCATTGGCACCGCCGCCATCGGCCTGCCGGTGCTGTGGCTGATCCGAAAAGTGGGGAAAACAACGTGAGGCGTGAGGCGTGAGGCGTGAGGCGTGAGGCGTGAGGCGTGAGGCGTGAGGCGTGAGGCGTGAGGCGTGAG
>NZ_JBLWUK010000042.1:0-21501 GCF_048268965.1 Oceanisphaera sp. | reverse complement strand
TGATATAGCTCAGTTGGTAGAGCGCACCCTTGGTAAGGGTGAGGTCCCCAGTTCGAATCCGGGTATCAGCACCAGTTACAAAGCCAGTTTTGTTTGACTGCCATAGCGTTGTGGAACCACCTGATCCCATGCCGAACTCAGAAGTGAAACGCATCCGCGCCGATGATAGTGTGGCAGATGCCATGTGAAAGTAGGTCACAGTCAAACACTTATTATTAAGCCCCGCTCAATGAGCGGGGCTTTTTGCGTTTGTCTTGAAGACACGCTTAATGCTATTCGATGAGCACTGTCATGGAGTTTGATGCTGGTAATGCTCTATCATGGTGCTATGGACGGCAGAGGCTGGCCCGAGGCGGAAAAGAGTGATCAAGTTCACCTTTTTGCCGGGGGCTTTACTGCAAAATATGTCATAACTCGTATTTTATCTGCAAGTTAACAATGAGTCTTGTTTTGTTAAGCAGGTAATTTGGTTGCAGCAGTCAGAATAACTATGTGAGCAAAATGAACGATAAACAACAGCAGATAAATGTAAAAGACATTACCGCACCGATGCGTTCGCATCGGCCTACCGATGATGGTCATATTTATGTTCGGGCTCAAACCGGGCAATGGCAGAGGTTGCGCAAGTATCTGGGCTGGGTTCTGATGTCGATGTTCATCATCGGCCCCTGGCTGACCTGGAATGGCCGTCAGGCATTGTTGTTTGATGTTGAACAACAGCGATTTCAGATTTTTTCCACTACCATCTGGCCACAGGATCTGACCCTGCTGGCTCTGTTGCTAATGGTGTCTGCGTTTGCCTTGTTTTTTGTCACCACCTTTTTAGGGCGAGTCTGGTGTGGCTATGTGTGCCCGCAAACGGTATGGACCTTTATCTTTATCTGGTTTGAAGAAAAATTCGAAGGCAGTGCCAACAAGCGCCGCCAGCTGGATAAGGCGCCCTGGAGTTTTAATAAAATATGGCGCAAAAGTGCCAAGCATACAGCCTGGTTGCTGGTGTCGATATTAACCGGCTTTACCTTCATCGCCTATTTTGTGCCGGCTCAAGAACTTGCGCTTGCCATGCTGACCTTTTCCACCAGCTTCTGGGTGGGATTCTGGGTGCTGTTTTTTGCTTTCTGTACCTACGGCAATGCGGGCTGGATGCGGACCATAATGTGTACCCACATATGCCCTTATTCACGCTTTCAGTCGGCTATGTTCGATAAAGATACCTACACCGTTAGTTATGATGTTGCGCGTGGCGAAAGCCGGGGCCCTCGTCCTCGCAAGGCCGATCCCAAGGAGCTGGGTCTTGGAGACTGCATCGATTGCAACTTGTGCGTGCAGGTTTGTCCGGCCGGTATCGATATTCGTGATGGCTTGCAATACGAGTGTATTAACTGCGGTGCTTGTGTGGATGCCTGTGATCAGACCATGGATCGCATGGGGTATGAGCGCGGTTTGATCAGCTACACCACGGAACACAAGATGCGCCACAAGGAAACCCACGTGGCTCGCCCCAAGCTGATTGGTTATGGCACCGTCATGGTCATCATGTTGGCGGCTTTTGTGTATATGGCCTCAAGTATCATGCCGATGGGGGTTGAGATAATCCGTGACCGTAATCAGCTGTATCGGGAAACCAATGAAGGCCTGATAGAAAACACCTACACCATGAAAATCATGAACAAGACGCTGGATACCGAAACCTACCGTCTGGATGTGGAAGGGTTGGAGGATGTCGAGTGGATAGGTCCTCAAGAGGTGGTGATTCGTGGTGGTGAAATATTGAACCTGCCTATTAGTCTGGCGGCAGATTCATACCTGATATCGACGCCGGTTAAGGATATCACCTTTGTGATCACTCACACCGGGCTTGATAAAGACGACCCCAAGGCGGTCTTGCGTAACAAGAGCAAGTTCTTCAGTCCCATTAACTGATACTCTCAGAGAATGAATCACTCGGACCGTAGCTGTTGGCTGCGGTCTTTTTTTGGATGATTATGAATTATTATCAACTGACTCCCGATGCCATAGCCGACGCACTCATGAGCGTGGGTATTCATGTCGACTCTGGACTGATGGCATTAAACAGCTATGAAAATAGAGTGTACCGCTTTAAAAGCGATACCGACGGTCCCCTGGTTGCCAAGTTTTATCGTCCTCAGCGTTGGAGCCGGCAACAAATTCAGGAGGAGCACGACTTTTTGTTTGCCTCGGCAAACGCCGGAGTTCGAGTTGCCGTGCCACTCAAGCGGGAACAGAGCAGTATTTTTTCGTACAACAATATGTTGTTTGCGGTCTGGCCTGCCATTTCCGGCCGGCAGCTTGAAACGGATAATCTGGATCAACTGGAAGCCTTTGGAGAGCAGGTCGCTCGGTTGCATCAGGTGGGAGCGGGCCTCACTCTGACTCATCGTCCCCAGCTGACCACGGACGATTACCTGTTGCGCGCACGGGCGGTGCTACAGCAACAGGCGCAGATCCCCAAGACCTTAAGTGCCGCGTTTTTCAAGCAGCTGGATGCGGTAATAGAGAGAGCGTCTGCTTTGTACCAGCCCAGGCAACAACTGTCGATTCACTGTGACTGTCATGCCAGCAATATACTGTGGAATGATGGCCCCTGGCTGCTCGACTTCGATGATTGTCGCACCGGGCCGGCAGTACAGGATTTGTGGATGATGCTCAGCGGCAGTCGGCAGGAACAGTTAATGCAGCTGGATACACTGCTGGCGGGTTATGAAAACGTGCGCGAGTTTGATAACGCCGAGCTGGCGTTAATTGAGCCGCTGAGAGCCATGCGTATCGTTAATTATATGGCGTGGTTGGCCGCTCGCTGGTCTGATCCTGCGTTTCCGCTTAATTTTCCCTGGTTTAATACCGAAGAATATTGGCAGCAGCAGCTAGGGGTATTGGCAGAACAGTTACAACATCTCAATGCGGCACCTTTGTCCTTGACCTCTTGGAACTGATTACTTAACGTGAGTCAGCTATTACTGAATGGGATTGTTTATGAAAAAGTTTATGTTTGTCTTGTTTGCCCTGTTGGTGGCTCCACTGGCCAGCGCCGCCCCTGAATTTAAAGAGGGAGTGGAATACAAGGTGGTTCAGGATACGGCCAGCAGCAAGCCGGTCGTCACCGAATTTTTCTCTTATGTTTGTCCGCATTGTTATAGCTTTCAGCCACTGATGAACAAGCTGGAACAGCGTGTGCCCGATCTGATGTTGAAAAAAGTACCGGTTTCTTTTCTGGGCAGAGAAATGGGCCCGGTATTACAGCGAGCCTACGGCGCTGCTGTGCTGCTGAAGGTGGATGACCAGTTAACGCCTGTGATCTTCGACCGTATTCACCGACAGAAGAAAATGCCGAGTGATTTGGCCGACATCAAGGCGGTGTTTATTGCCAATGGCGTGGCAGAAAAAGACTTTGACGGTGTGATTAACAGTTTTGCGCTCAATGGCATGGTAGCCCAGTACGACAAGCTGACAGAGCGCTTTGAAGTGCATGGTACCCCGACCATAGTAGTCAAAGATAAATATGAATTGAATATGAGCGAAATTGGCTCGGAAGAACGTTTTTACCAGGTAGTGGAATACTTGCTGTCGGTTGACTAAAGCATGGGCCCACTATGATTGCATAGTGGGCCAACCCTATCTCAGGATGTCTGCTGCTTGGTTATCATGTGAACATTGGCATCGTGATTTTCCTGATGCGCTTCTTCTTGTTGCCGCCAATAGGTGTCAGGTAGCTGAAACAAGTAAAACTTGTCTCTGTGGTAGCCGCTGACAAACCCCATCCCCTTTAACGTCAGTTCATAATGAATGTCGTTTACAAACTCCTGACTGAAGTGTTGTCTGTTGGATAGCCGGGTAATGTCCTCTCTGGTGAGATAGACCCCTTTAGGTACATCTTTGAATTTGTCATGAAGCCAAGCGGCGAACTCCTTGGAACTCTTCATCGAATACTCCTTCTTACCGAGGCTGTTTACTTAGTTATAGCAGCTAATCGGTTTATCAAGATTGCAGTTGTTTTATGAGTCGGTCCATGGCGCGGTAGCCCAGTGCTTCTATCAAATGCGGGCGGCCAATTTTCTTCTCGTGTTCCAGATCGGCTATGGTTCTGGCGACCCGGATCAACTTGTGCCAGGCACGAATGGACAGCTTCATTTTGTGTAACGCCTGCTCTAAAAATTCTGCGTCAGCTTGTGATAACGGGCAAAACAGCTCTAGTTCTGCGGCACTGAGTCTGGCATTGGTTTTACCGGCACGTTGCAACTGCTGTTCTCTGGCTGCCAGTACTCGTTGGCGGATCTGTGCCGAGCCTTCGGCCTTGTCTCGCTTGCGGCTGAGCTCTCCGGGGGGGAGCAGGGGGATCTCGACCGACAAATCGAACCTGTCCAAAAAGGGCCCCGAGATTTTATTGAGGTAGCGAAGAATTTGCTCTGAGGAGCTGCGGCTATAGCCATCTTGATAATGGCCGCAAGGACTGGGATTCATGGCACCAATCAACTGAAAGCGGGCTGGGTAGGTGACGCTATGCGCTGCGCGGGCAATGGAGATAGTGCTGGTTTCCAGTGGCTCGCGCAGCGCATCCAATACCCGGCGTTCAAACTCGGTCAGCTCATCGAGAAACAAGACACCGTTGTGTGCCAAGGAAATTTCACCGGGTTTGGGATAACTGCCTCCGCCCACCAGCGCCACGGCAGAGGAGGAATGGTGGGGTTGGCGAAAAGCCCGCAAGCGCCAGTTCTCTGGCTCCAGGCTCACGCCGCTGATGGATCTGATTGCCGCTATCTCCAGTGCTTCTGCTTCGCTCATGGGAGGGAGCAAGCCGGGCAGACGACTCGCCAGCATGCTTTTACCTGTGCCCGGAGGGCCAAGCAGCAGCAGGTTATGCTCGCCTGCCGCGGCTATCTCCAGTGCGCGTTTACCGCCTTCCTGGCCGATCACATCGCACAGGTCGGCAACATGCTCGGGCTCTTGTATGGTGATGGGGTCGGGGGTTGCCAATTCCCCCTGTTGCCTTAACCAGGCGGTAATGGCTAACAGGTGGGGAGCCAGGCGAGCCGGGCTGGGCTGGATAACTCCAGCCTCGTGATTATTGGCCTCGGGCAGTATCAGTTGCCGTTCGTTGTCACGAGCGGCCAGCACCGCAGGCAGAGCGCCTTTGATCTGGCGCAGGGCTCCGGTTAGCGCCAGTTCCCCTAAAAACTCCAGTTGCTTGAGATGACTGGTGGGAATTTGCTCCGAAGCGGCGAGAATGGCGATGGCAATGGGCAGGTCGAAGCGGCCGCCTTCTTTCGGTAAATCGGCAGGCGCGAGGTTGACGGTAATGCGCCGGGCCGGGAATTCAAAGCCTGAATTTAGCAGCGCGCTGCGTACTCGGTCTCGCGCTTCCTTGACGGTGGTTTCTGGCAAGCCAACAATGTTGAAGGCCGGTAAGCCATTGGCGAGGTGGGCTTCCACGGTAACCAGGGGGGCTGCAACGCCCAGGCTGGCTCGAGCAAAAACAACGGCGAGTGACATCCCAGTCTCCCTGATATTTTATTTTTAATAATTAACTTTTATCAGCTTTTTTAACTACCTTTTTGTTACCCCATTTGGCCGGTTTTTTAATATTGTAAACAAGAAAGTCTTGTCTAGTTTAGCTCATCATGCTAGTTGTATAGCCAAGCTTGAGTCGAACGTTCTGGCTCGGCACCCTATTGAGTGATCGGTGATATGAATTTAATGGCACGTTTCGTCAACATTATTGTGGTCCTAGTGGTGATTATTAAATCTCCGCTCGGGGTACTTTGGTCTGACGATACGTAACATCACCGACAGACACAACGTAAAGCCCCCGAGCTAATCGCTCGGGGGTTTTTTTTTAACTGGATTTGGCGGCAACAGATGGACGGCAACAAAATGAATGGCGCACAGTATATTGTTCAGACATTAAAACAACAGGGAGTGACCCAGATCTTCGGTTACCCCGGCGGTGCCATTATGCCGCTCTACGACGCCCTGTATGACGGCGGGGTCGAACACCTGCTGTGTCGCCATGAGCAGGCAGCTGCATTGGCAGCTGTGGGCTATGCCAGAGCCAGTGGTCAGGTAGGTGTCTGTATGGCCACATCAGGCCCGGGCGCCACCAACCTGATCACCGGTCTGGCCGATGCCATGCTCGACTCCATTCCGCTGGTAGCCATTACCGGGCAGGTGCCAGTGGCGGCCATTGGCACCGATGCGTTCCAGGAAGTGGACGTACTGGGTATGTCATTGTCTTGTACCAAGCACTCCTACCTGGTCGAGAAGGCCGAGGACCTGGGAGCCGTGATTGCCGAAGCCTTTGAAGTGGCGCGCTCCGGCCGCCCGGGCCCCGTGTTGATCGATGTGCCCAAAAACGTGCAAGTGGCATTACTGGAGCCCAAGGCAACGCCGGTTTTCGAGACGGAACCCAATCCGCTGGACAGCGCAGCCCTGGCTCAAGCCCAGGCATTACTGGCCGAAGCCAAGCAGCCGATCTTATATGTGGGGGGTGGTGTTGGCATGGCCAATGCGGTCACAGAATTACGTGCTTTTGCCCGGCAAGCCGAGATACCCATGGTGACTACACTCAAAGGCATAGGCACTCTGGATCCGGATGATGAGCTGTTTTTAGGCATGCTGGGCATGCATGGCACAAAATCTGCAAATTTGGCTGTACAGCAGAGTGATCTGCTGTTGGTGGTGGGCGCGCGTTTTGACGACCGGGTGACCGGTAAGCTGGATGAATTTGCCGTTAATGCCAAGGTTATCCATCTTGATAAAGACGCCGCCGAATTTGGCAAGGTACGCCAGGCTCAGGTTAGTATCGACGCCGAGCTGGCGACCGTGCTCCCCCTGCTGCTTAACGCAACGCAGAACAAGCTGGATATCGATGATTGGCGCCGGCACTGCAAGGCCCTTAAGGCCGATTACGGCTGGCGTTACGATCACCCCGGCGAAGCTATCTATGCCCCCCTGATGCTCAAGCAGTTGAGCAGTGCCTTGCAGGATAGTGCCATGGTCAGCTGCGACGTGGGGCAGCATCAAATGTGGGTGGCCCAGCACATGCGCTTTACCAGCCCACGCAACCACCTGAGCAGCGCAGGATTGGGCACCATGGGCTTTGGCTTGCCTGCCGCCATTGGCGCCAAACTGGCACGGCCCGAAGATGAGTCGGTATTAGTGTCGGGCGACGGCTCCTTTATGATGAACGTGCAAGAACTGGGAACACTCAAGCGTGCCCAGCTGCCGGTAAAAATGGTGCTGCTCGACAATCAGCGCCTGGGCATGGTGCGCCAGTGGCAGGAGCTGTTCTTTGACGGCCGTTACAGTGAAACCATACTGACGGATAACCCCGATTTCGTGGCCATGGCCGCCGCCTTTAACATTCCCGGTGAAACCATCACCTGCAAGGCAGAGGTGGAGCCTGCCATACAGCGCATGCTGGCGGCGGATACCGCTTACTTATTGCATGTGCGTATTTCCGAGCAAGAGAACGTCTGGCCCCTGGTGCCGCCTGGCGTTGCCAACGACCAGATGATGGAGAGTAAATAATGAACCAGTATCAATTGCAGATAGCCGCCCAGTTTCGTCCTGAAGTACTCGAAAGAGTACTTCGCATGACCCGCCACCGCGGCTTTCGAGTCGATGAGATGGAAATGTCTACCCTGGATAATGGCCAGAGTCTTATGATTAACATGATGGTCACCAGTGACAGACCCATTACTCAGTTAAGCCGCCAACTGGAAAAACTGATGGACGTGACTCTGGTTCAGGTACAGGAGCTGGAGCTGCCGCTAAAAAAAACAGCGTGAGGGAATAATCCATGTCGACTGCAAAATACATCTGGTTCAATGGTAACTTGGTACCCTGGGAGCAGGCTCAGGTGCATGTAATGAGCCATGCACTGCATTACGGCTCTTCGGTATTTGAAGGCATTCGCGCCTACGACACCCCCAAGGGGCCCATGTTGTTCAGGCTGCAGGAGCATGTGCAGCGCCTGTTTGACTCTGCCAAAATTTATCGCATGCCGATCCCTTATACCCAGGCCGAACTGATCGAAGCCTGTCGGGTAGCGGTGAGCAAAAATGACCTGAACAGTGCGTATCTGCGCCCTCTGGTGTTTGTTGGCAATGTGGGACTGGGGCTGAATGCGCCTAAAGATGTGCCGTGCGATGTGATTGTTGCCGCCATACCCTGGGGCGCCTATTTGGGCGAGGAAGGGCTGGAGCAGGGCGTGGATGTCTGTGTGACCTCCTGGAACCGGCTCGCTCCCAATACCATGCCTACCGGTGCCAAGGCGGGGGGGAACTACCTGTCTTCCCAGCTGATCTCGGGCGAAGCCAGGCGTCATGGGTATGACGAGGGGATCTCGCTGGATGTGCACGGTCATTTGAGTGAAGGTGCCGGCGAAAACTTGTTCCTGATAAAGAACAAGGTGCTCTATACCCCACCGGTCACAGCCTGTATTCTGCCCGGTATTACCCGCGCGACCATGATGACGCTGGCGAAAGAGGCCGGGTATGAGGTACGCGAAGAAGCCATCGCGCGCGAGGCGCTGTATCTGGCCGATGAAATGTTCATGACAGGGACCGCCGCCGAGGTAACGCCGGTGCGCAGTGTTGACGGCATAGAGCTGGGGGCCGGTAAACGAGGCCCGATCACCACAGAACTGCAACAAGCCTTCTTTGGTCTGTTCGATGGTAGCACCCAGGACAAGTGGGGTTGGCTGACCCCGGTTAAAGATTGATTTTCGGATAAAGAGAAGGGCGCCACCAGATGGTGGCTCCCTGTATTACTCATTTGTTTTTACAGGAGTTTTAGAATGCCAAGGTATCGTTCCGCCACCACCACTCACGGCCGCAACATGGCCGGCGCCCGCGCCCTCTGGCGTGCCACCGGCATGACCGAAGAAGATTTCGGCAAGCCGATTATCGCCGTGGTCAACTCCTTTACCCAGTTTGTGCCGGGTCACGTACACCTGAAAGACATGGGTCAGCTGGTGGCGCGTGAAATCGAGGCTGCCGGTGGCGTAGCCAAGGAATTCAACACCATAGCCGTGGATGACGGCATCGCCATGGGCCATGGCGGCATGCTGTACAGCCTGCCCAGCCGGGATCTGATTGCCGACTCGGTCGAGTATATGGTCAATGCCCACTGTGCCGATGCCATGGTGTGTATTTCCAACTGCGACAAAATCACCCCCGGCATGCTGATGGCCGCACTGCGGGTGAATATTCCGGTGATTTTCGTCTCCGGTGGCCCCATGGAAGCGGGCAAGACCAAGCTCTCGGATCAAATCATCAAGCTGGATCTGGTCGATGCCATGATCCAGGGTGCCGACCCTACCGTATCCGACTCCCAGAGTGAGCAGGTTGAGCGTAGTGCCTGTCCGACCTGCGGCTCCTGCTCCGGCATGTTTACCGCCAACTCCATGAACTGCCTGACCGAAGCCCTGGGCCTGTCTCAGCCGGCCAACGGCTCTTTGCTGGCCACCCACGCGGATCGGGAGCAACTGTTCAAATCCGCCGGCCATCGCATCGTCGAGCTGACCAAGCGTTATTACGAGCAGGATGACGAGTCTGCCTTGCCGCGTAACATCGCCACCAAGGCCGCCTTCGAAAATGCCATGGTGCTGGATGTGGCCATGGGCGGTTCGACCAATACGGTACTGCACCTGCTGGCTGCCGCCCACGAAGCGGACGTCGACTTTACCATGGCCGACATCGACGCCTTGTCACGCAAGGTGCCTCAACTGTGTAAAGTTGCGCCGTCGACGCCCAAGTATCACATGGAAGACGTACACAGAGCCGGTGGTGTCATGGGCATTCTCGGCGAGCTGGACCGCGCCGGTCTGTTGCATACCGAGCTGCCGACCGTCATGGGCATGACCCTGGCCGAGCAGCTGGCCAAATATGATGTGATGGTCACCGAAGACGAAGCGGTCAAAACCATGTTCCGCGCCGGACCGGCCGGTATTCGTACCACCAAAGCCTTCAGCCAGGATTGCCGCTGGCCGACCCTGGACGATGACAGAGCCGAAGGCTGTATTCGCAACCTGGAGCATGCCTACAGTCAGGAAGGTGGCCTGGCGGTGTTATCCGGCAACCTGGCCGTTGACGGTTGTATCGTGAAAACTGCCGGCGTATCCGACGATAACCTGGTATTCCGTGGCCCAGCGCGCATTTTTGAAAGTCAGGATACGGCGGTAGAAGGTATTCTGGGTGGGGAAGTGAAAGCCGGCGAGGTAGTGGTTATCCGCTACGAAGGCCCCAAAGGTGGCCCGGGCATGCAGGAAATGCTCTATCCCACCACTTACCTCAAGTCCATGGGGCTGGGAACCCAATGCGCGCTGATCACCGACGGTCGCTTCTCCGGCGGTACCTCCGGGCTGTCCATCGGTCATGTCTCGCCCGAGGCGGCCAACGGCGGCACCATAGGTCTGGTGCAGAACGGCGATATCATCGACATCGACATTCCGGGCCGCCGCATTCAGCTGGAAGTGTCCGAGCAGGAGCTGGCAGCCCGCCGTGAAACCATGGACGCCAAAGGCGAGCAGGCCTGGCGCCCGGTTGACCGCGAGCGGGAGGTGTCCTTCGCCCTGCGCGCCTATGCCTCTCTGGCCACCAGCGCCGACAAGGGTGCGGTACGCGACATCAGCAAGCTGGGGGGGTAAGGATGGCACAACCGGCATTGAAAGAGGCCGCCAAACTGCGGTCGGCGACCGAGTATCTACGCAGTATCCTGCTGTCTCCTGTGTATGAGGCGGCACGGGTGACTCCCTTGTCGCCGCTCAAGAAAATATCCGAGCGGCTGGGTCATTCGGTCTCGCTGAAACGGGAAGACATGCAACCAGTGCATTCTTTCAAGCTACGGGGTGCCTACAATAAAATTGCCCAGTTAAGTCCGGAGCAGCAGCAGGCCGGGGTTATCGCCGCCTCGGCCGGCAACCATGCCCAGGGGGTGGCCCTGTCGGCCGCCAAGCTGGGCATAGATGCCACCATAGTGATGCCAACGATAACGCCGGATATCAAGATAGAATCGGTGCGCCGTTTCGGTGGCACGGTGATACTGCATGGCAGTAACTTCGACGAAGCCTATGCCCGTTGCCTGGAGCTGGCACAAGAGCATAACCTGACCCTGATCCCGCCCTTCGACGACGAAGACGTGATCGCCGGTCAGGGCACCATAGGGCGAGAACTGCTGGAGCAGGATACCCGCCTGACCCATGTGTTTGTGCCGGTGGGCGGTGGTGGCCTGGCAGCCGGGGTGTCGGTCTACATCAAGCAGCTGTTGCCCCAGGTCAAGGTGATCGGCGTCGAGTCCGAGGGCTCGGCCTGCTTGAACGCGGCGCTCAAGGCCGGGGAAATTGTCACTCTGGACCGGGTCAGCACCTTTGCCGACGGGGTAGCGGTGAAGCGTATGGGAGTCGAGACCTTTCGCCTGTGCCGGGAGTATCTGGACGGGGTGATCACGGTCACCTCCGACGAGATCTGCGCCGCACTCAAGGATATCTTCGAAGATACCCGCGCCATCGCCGAGCCTTCCGGTGCGCTGGCGCTGGCCGGGCTGAAGAAGTACAGCCAGGCCGGAGATTACTCCCATGCCCGCATGGCAGCGGTGCTCAGTGGTGCCAACGTCAATTTCCATTCCCTGCGTTATGTCTCCGAGCGTTGCGAGCTGGGCGAGAAGCGGGAAGGGGTGCTGGCAGTCACTATCCCCGAACGCAAGGGCGCCTTTCTGGAGTTTTGCGAGGTACTCGGCAACCGCATGGTCACCGAGTTCAACTATCGTTATTCATCGGAAGACAAGGCCGCGTTGCTGGTGTCGGTACGGCTCAGCGACGGTGACCGGGAGCTGGCCCAGATCATGATGGAGCTGGAGCAGGCCGGGTATCCGGTGGCCAACATGACCGACAACGATCTGGCCAAGTCCCACGTGCGTTACATGGTCGGTGGCCGGCCTCCCAAGGCACTGCATGAGCGGCTGTACAGCTTCCGCTTTCCGGAGCAGCCGGGCGCGCTGATGCGTTTTCTGCATACTTTGGGTACGCGCTGGAACATCAGCCTGTTTCACTATCGCAACCACGGTGCCGAATTCGGCCGGGTACTCTGTGCCTTCGAATTGCCCGATGCGGATCTGGCGTCCTTCGAGCGGCATCTGGCCGAGCTGGGCTACCGCTGGGATGAAGTGACTCAGGATCCGGCCTATCAGTTTTTTCTGGCTCACTGATGGTCATGCCAAACAGATTAAATAGCTGGTTTGGTTGCGCTGCAAAGGTCGGATAAAGGGCCAGCTCCGCCGACTCGCTTCAAGCACATCCATGTGACGCTCAGCACATGACATCCCTGTCATGTGATGGTCGGTGGAGCTGGTCCCTTTATCCTCCCCGATGCCTGGGAGCCGCCTGTTGGCATCGTCTACAGAGAGCCCGGTGCGTGAGAAGAGGTAAACAAAGAAAGGCGACACGACCATTCGGATGGTCGTGTCGCCTTTTTTATTCGCATATCACTGGTAGTCTGTCTGAAAACCAGTGATACAGCCTGTGATCAAATCTGAGTCACGCTTATACGGCGGGAGGGGTGCCTTCGGCGTTGGAAATAACGGCGTCAATTTGTACCAGGGCATCCATAGGGATGGCCGAAACACCCACCGTGGTTCTTGCAGGCAGATCGCCCTGGAAGAAGGAGGTGTAAATGCCGTTTATGGCGTCGATATCCGCGATGTTTTGCAGCTGGATATTGATTTTAACCGCATCGTCCATCACGTGGCCGATACTTTCCACTATGGCCTTGATGTTGTTAAGACACTGCTCGGCCTGCTCTGTTACACCCCCCGCGACCAGCTCACCTGTTTTGGGATCCAGGGGTAACTGGGCGGATATGTGGTTGTAATGGGAGAAGGCGACCGTTTGGGTAGACAGCGCACACTTGGGAGCCTGGTCGGTATTGTTTGCCTTGATGACGATACCATGTCGGTCTTCAACTGCCTGGGGCGGGGTGCCATCACCGTGTGACACGACGGCATCAATTTGTACCAGAGCGTCCATGGGCAGGGCGGAGGCGGCAATAATGGTCCGGGCTGGCACGTAGGCCAGGGTTCTGGCGATGGCCGAGTCCGGGAAAAAGGTGGTATAGACGCCGTTGACGGCGTCAATGTCCGCAAGGTCTTTCAGGAAGATGTTGACCTTGACGATATCGTCAAAGGGCACATCGATGCTTTCCAGAATGGCCTTGATGTTCTTCAGGCACTGGGCGGTTTGCTCTGTTACCCCACCCGCTACCAGCTCACCCGTTTTTGGGTCCACAGGTAATTGAGCGGAAATATTGTTGTAATGAGAAAAAGCCACTGTGTGGGTAGAAGTCGGGCTGACAGGTGCATTTTCCGTGTTTTTGGCCACTTTAACCAGGTCGCAAGGCGCTTGGGGAGTGGTGCCTTCACCGTTCGAGATCAGGGCATCCACCTGCAGCAAGGCGCCATCCAGCGGCAAGGCATCGACTGCCACTGTCGTCCGTACGGGCAGGTAATCCTGGAAGAAGCCGGCATAGACGGCATCGACCGCATCCATGTCCGCGATGTTTTTCAGGAAGATATTGATTTTAACCACATCGTCCATCACATGGCCGATACTTTCCACTATGGCCTTGATGTTCTCAAAGCACTGTTTTGCCTGCGCACTGATATCTGCGGCCTCAAGGTCACCGGTTTCCGGGGAAACGGGCAACTGGGCCGAGATGTTATTGTAATGAGAGAAGGCCACGGACTGTGTGGATACGGCACTGATGGGCGCCTTTTCCGTGTTGATTGAACGCTTGATAATAACGCTACTCATATCGATATCATTCCTGTTTGAAAGAGCGCTGACGGAATGTCAGCGTGACTCGGTTCCACCGTCTGCCTGTTTGGCCCATTTAGAGCGGGTAAAGGTTCAGAACGGGGCCTATAAACTTAAAAAGCCGTGCGAAGTCCGCACGGCTTTTTGGACTTGCCCTTACGGGCAGCTTACTGTTTCAACGGGATCAGCCGGCGGCCAACACACCACCAATGACGGCAACCACGCCACCCAGGGCACGGGTAATGCGGTTATCGGCTTTCTGCATGGCAGCACCCAGGTAACGGCCGGCAAAGGTAATGGCCAGGGTGGCGATGACGAAACCGGCCATGTAAGACATCAGGCTGGCGCCAGTCTCCATTTCGGTACCGTGAGCGTAGCCGTGGGTAATCATGAACAGGGCGACCAGGGTGCCGCCAACGGCGGTGGGCAGCTTGGCCATGGTGGCGATCAGCACACCGGCCAGCAGGACCGACATGGCGATGCCGAGTTCCACACCGGCCAGGCTCAGGCCGCCCCAGGCCAGGGCTGCACCCACTACCATGCCACCCACTACAAACAGGGGGGCACCATTTTTCATGGTGGTGCTCTGGCGGAAGCTCCAGAAGCCGATGGCGGCCATGGCCAGCAGGTGGTCAAGGCCCATCATGGGGTGCAGCAGACCATTAAGAAACGCGTTGTGGGTATGCAGTATGCCATGGCCGGGGTGGGCAGAGGCGGCGGTGGCGGTCAGCATCAGGCCCACTGCCATCAGCAACTTGGTCATTTTGTTCATGGTGTTCTCCGTTAATGTACGCTGTTTGTTATTGGATTATTGACTGTTTTTAACTGGACCCGAGTGCTCAGTTGATGCTGCCGGGTTTGCCGGGACGGCGCTCGGGCAACATGCCCTGCTTCAGAATGAAGCTGATAATTTCTTCCAGACCAACGCCGTCGTACAGGTTGGCGAAGATGAAGGGGCGCTCGCCGCGCATTTTCTTGGAGTCCCGCTCCATGATGTCCAGCGAGGCATGCACGTATTCGGCGATGTCGATCTTGTTGATGATCAGCAGGTCCGACTTGGTGATACCGGGGCCACCCTTGCGGGGTATCTTGTCGCCGGCGGAGACGTCGATCACGTACAGGGTCAGGTCGGACAGCTCCGGGCTGAAGGTGGCTGCCAGGTTGTCGCCACCGGACTCCACCAGCACCAGTTCCAGATCCGGGTGACGGCTTTGCAGATCATCAATCGCCGCCAGGTTCATGGAGGCATCTTCGCGGATGGCGGTGTGCGGGCAGCCACCGGTTTCCACGCCAAGAATGCGATCCGCCGGCAGGGCGTCGTGCTTCAGCAGAAAGTCGGCATCTTCACGGGTGTAGATGTCGTTGGTGACCACGGCAATGTTGTAGTGGTCTTTCAGCGCCTTGCACAACTGGCGCAACAGGGCGGTTTTGCCGGAGCCCACTGGGCCACCGACGCCTACACGTAAACAATGTTTCATTAATATCTTTCCTTTTATCAGCTTATGAGGTCGATGCGGTCAGCTTCGGAATAATCTTGAATACTGGGTTTCATGCTGGGCGCTGCCGAGGGCCAGCCCCGGCAGAATCGGGCCCAGTTGCTCGTCGGTTAATGCCAGCGCGCTTTCAACGGCGGCCACCATCCGGGGACGCAACTGCTCGTTCAGGCGCTGCGCGGCGGTATGCCCCAGGGGCATGGCCTTGCAGGCCACCGCCAGCTGGTTTTCCAGCCAGCCCCAGACAAAACCGAGCAGGGTCTGGCGCACAGGCACCTGCCGCTGGTGTGCCGCCCAGGCAAACACGGTGACGTAACCGGGCTCTTCCGGCAGTGGGGCATGCCCCAGCTCGGCCTGAGGTTGCAGCGACAGGCTGGTGAGCAAGCGGATCAAGGCCAGCCCCAAACGCGTGTCTTCATCGCTGAGTTCGGCGGTTTCGCGGTTGGCGTGCAGCCAGTCGTTCCAGAATGCCAGCCCCTCGCCATCGCCCTTGGCCCAGCAGTTCTGCAGCCGTGTCAGCACGGGTAATTCGCAGCGGGTCAGGCCATCGTCGAGAACCCCTTCCAGCCACTCGCCCAGCTCCTGCTCGTTACGTACCCAGCCCAGCTCGAAGGCGCTTTCCAGGCCCTGGGACCAGGCGAAGGCACCAATCGGCAGGGCCGGGCTGATCAGTTGCATCAGCCCCAGCAGTGCCAGATCACTGGCCACGACTGGCTGGCTCTCAGTGTGCATGATTATGGTCGTCGTCATGAGAGTGCCCATGGGAGTGATCGTGATCATGCCCGTGAGAGTGGCCATGTCCATGGCTGTGAGAGTGCCCGTGACCATGAGAGTGAGCGTGCTCACGACCGGCCTGTGCGTAAGCACCGGATTCCGGATCAAACGGCGCCTCGTGGTGGCTCAGGGTGGCGCCCAACAGCTCTGCCAGCTCTTCCAGCACGTGGTCCGGCGGGAAGCGTACCCAGTGGCGGCCGTCCGCGTCTGCGCCCAGGGCGAGGGACACGTGGCGATTACCCAGGTGGTAGCACAGTCGTGCCAGCGGCAGACCGTTTTCGATGTAGGCGGTGGCGACCGGCTCGTCGGCGGCACAAACACGGATCACTTCGCCGCTGCTGGCCTGCAACAGGTCGCCGTGACGCAGCACGGGGCCACGGTCGAGGAAGAGGCCGACATCGCGGCCGTTATCGGTCACGGCCTTCAGGCGGCCACGAATGCGCAGCTCATAGGGCAAGGTCAGGGTATCCTGCACCTCGGCCTGAGTGTTGCTGTCGATTCTCTTTGTTAATTCAAGCATTTAGATGTCCTTGCAAACGGTTCAAAACAGGTGGTAACGCTGGGCCAGTGGCACTTCAGACAGGGGCTCACAGGTCAGCAGAACGCCGTCGGCGTGCACCTCGTAGGTTTGCGGGTCCACCGTCAGTTTTGGACAGGCGTCGTTCAGCTTCATATCGGCCTTACGCACCTGGCGGACATTTTTCACCGGCACCAGGGGGCTCTTCAGACCCAGCTTTTCTTCCAGTCCGGTGTTCATGGCCGCCTGGCTGACGAAGGTCATCCGGGTTGCCGCTGCCGCCCGACCATAGGCGCCAAACATGCGGCGGTAGTGCACCGGCTGTGGCGTGGAGATGGAACCGTTCGGATCACCCATGGCCGCACCGGCGATCATGCCGCCTTTAACGATGAGCTCTGGCTTGACCCCGAAGAAAGGGGGCCGCCACAACACCAGATCCGCCAGCTTGCCGATTTCGATGGAGCCAACTTCGTGGCCAACACCGTGGGTGATCGCCGGGTTGATGGTGTATTTGGCGACATAGCGCTTCACCCGGAAGTTGTCGGTTCCCCGCTCCTGATCTTCCGGCAGCAGGCCTCGCTGCAGGCGCATCTTGTGCGCGGTCTGCCAGGTGCGGCACACCACTTCACCAATGCGACCCATGGCCTGGGAATCCGACGAGATCATCGAAATCACGCCCATGTCGTGGAGGATATCCTCGGCGGCGATGGTTTCGCGGCGGATGCGTGAATCCGCAAAGGCCACGTCTTCCGGAATGTTCGGATCTAGGTGGTGGCATACCATCAGCATGTCGAGGTGCTCATCGACGGTGTTGATGGTGTAGGGGCGCGTCGGGTTGGTGGACGACGGCAGTACGTTGGGCAGCGCACAGGCGGTAATGATATCGGGCGCGTGGCCGCCCCCGGCACCTTCGGTGTGGTAGGTGTGAATACACCTGTCCTTGAAGGCGTCCAGGGTGTCTTCCACAAAGCCGGACTCGTTCAGGCTGTCGGCATGAATGGCGATCTGGATGTCGTAGCGATCGGCCACGTCCAGCGCATTGCTGATGGAGGCCGGCGCGGCGCCCCAGTCTTCGTGAATTTTCAGGCTCATGGCCCCGGCCTTGACCTGCTGTTCCAGTGCCTCTGGGGTACTGGCGCTACCCTTGCCGAGAAAGCCGATGTTGATCGGCAAATCATCCACCGCCTGCATCATCTTGCCCAGGTGCCAGGGGCCGGGGGTGTGAGTGGTCGCGGTGGAGCCGGTCGCCGGCCCGGTGCCGCCACCTATCATGGTAGTCAGGCCACTCATCAGGGCTTCGTCGACCTGCTGCGGGCAGATGTAGTGCACGTGGGTATCGACCCCACCCGCAGTAAGAATGCGGCCTTCACCGGCGATGATTTCGGTACCGGCACCGATCACTATGTCAACATCGGGCTGGGTATCCGGGTTACCGGCCTTGCCGATGGCGGCGATGCGGCCATGCTTCAAGCCCACATCGGCCTTAACGATGCCCCACCAGTCGATGATGATGACGTTGGTGATCACAGTGTCCATGACGGCATCGTCACAACGCTGGCTCTGACCCATGCCATCACGAATGACCTTACCGCCACCGAACATGACTTCTTCGCCGTAATGGGTATGGTCGTGTTCTATTTCGATCCACAATTCGGTATCGCCCAGGCGGATCCGGTCACCGGTGGTCGGGCCATACATGTCCGCATAGGCTTGACGGGAAATCCTCATTTTGCTGCTCCCTTCTTCGGGTTCTTGTCCAGAGGTCCCATGACCTCGCCACGAAAGCCGTAGATGTGGCGCCGGCCGGAATACGGGATCAGGGGAACATCGCGGGTCTGGCCCGGCTCGAAACGAATGGCCGTGCCTGCCGCAATTCCCAGGCGATGGCCATAGGCTTTTTTGCGATCAAAGCGTAATGCCGGGTTGGTCTCGGCAAAGTGATAATGGGAGCCGACCTGTACCGGGCGGTCGCCGGTGTTGGCGACACTGATGGTGATGCTGTCACGACCGACGCACAGTTCGATGTCACCGTCTTGCAGCTGATATTCACCGGGGATCATGGCGAGCCTCCTCAGACAATGGGGTGATGAACGGTGACCAGCTTGGTCCCGTCGGGAAAGGTGGCTTCAACCTGCACATCCTGGATCATCTCGGGCACGCCCTCCATGACGTCGTCACGGGTCAGCACTTCACGGCCGGCACTCATCATGTCCGCCACGGTGCGGCCTTCGCGGGCACCTTCCATAATGAAGCAACTGATCAGGGCAATCGATTCAGGGTAGTTCAGCTTGAGGCCTTTGGCCTTGCGGCGCTCGGCAAGCAGGCCCGCAGTAAACAACAGCAACTTGTCTTTATCTCTTGGTGTTAATTCCATCGCTAACTCCGTAGTCGTCGACGTTCTATATAGATGGCCTATGCCATGGAACAAGCATAGGCGCTGATCGGCGCCAAAGCAGGTGCTTTGTCGTGAATAATCAGGTCAACCAGATCCGGGGCACGGTGGCCTGGTGTCCGGTCAGCCGGGGGCGCAGAATGACACGCGCCTGCTGAAACAAGTCCCATACTTCGTTGCGTTCATGGCCGAGGTAGCGAACCAGCAGCACGCCACGGCGATAGGTTGCCGCCCAGCGACAACTGGCGGGCAGCTGGGCCCGCAGCGCCTGGATGGCGTCGGCGGGATCGGCCAGGCCCATCGCCCATAGGGTCGCATGAACAGTGGCACCGCCCTGGCCCCACTTACCGGTGAACCGGCGATGGTTGGGGTCCAGAGACTGGCGCTCCAGCCACAGGGGGCGGCCATTACGGGTTACCTGAAAGTGTTGCTCGAGGTGGCCGGTGGCAAACGGTAGCTCGCTGGCGGGGCGGCCCAGGCCAAGAATTTCCCAGCCCAGACATTTGGCGTTGTCTTCCAGCTCTATGTTGAAGGTTTGTCGGCCACGGGAGCCGTCGAAGGCCAGCGTCTCCTGGGGCAGCCACTCCAGGGTGGCGCCATCAGCCACTTTCAGGTGGGTGTGCTGAGTCCAGGCGACGCCGTTACTGTCGGCTTTGTAGAGCTTGTTGGCAGCAGGGGTGGTTAACAAGGCGTGAGCACCTGCTGCCACTGTGACATCAACGTTGAGCTCATCACCACTGACCAGGCCACCGGGGGGGTGTAACAGATACACATGACAACAGCCGTCACGGCCTTCCGGGTAAAAGGGGCGCTGCACGCGCAAGGGCCCACAGTGACGAGCCTTGATCATGCTGGTGATGGTGGTATCACCGGCCGTACGAACACCAAACCCCAGTGTTAAAGAGGCCGCCCAGTGGCGGCCGGCATCAAAGCGATGCCCAGAATCCACAGCTGCCCGTTGCTTTACGGGCATACAAGAGAGAGTCGTCATGCCATCGAACACCTTTTTATGATCCCAACACAGCACCGTCGCCGATTCCTCAGCCGATTTTCCTGACAGGCAGGACTATAAGCTGAAGATAGCAGAATGATCCCGAACGTCTACGCGCACAGGTACAGGTCAGGTTGACGGAGTCGGCTTGTCAGCCGCCGCAGGTTATCAGCTTGCGAGCATTGATTGCTTGAAAAATGTAAAACTGATTTAGATAAAATTCGTATACAGATTAGGGCGGAGACGAACGTCTCTGGGTGTGTATGCCAATTTGAGGAACTCAAAGGCCTGAAAATACAGACTTTTCGAACCACCAGCTGTGCCCTGTGCCGATTATATCGCAGTGAAAAAAAACCGTCTAGCCTCAAGGGCACAATTCGGGAAAATTATTTTAATTTTATTTCCGTCACACCAGACCGATGATGGGCGAACCCGATCAGAGTGGTGAAAGGCGGGGTGTTAAGCCATGCGGTGGTTGCGGTCTTTGGGATAAGATACCGACGGCGCCGGTTGTGTTTGGCTATGGGCCGCGGAATCTGTTATGACCGGATTAATACTATATGACCAACAGGGAGAGGGATGAATGAAACTGGGTTTTATCGGCATAGGGTTGATGGGCAAGCCAATGACGCAGCGTTTGCTGCAGGCCGGCTTTGAGGTAACGGTATGGAACCGCAGCCCAGACAAGCTGACCGAAGTGAAAGCCGCGGGGGCCCGGGTGGCGAACAGCATCGGCGAGCTGGTCGAGCAGGTGGATGTGGTGCTGTTGTGTCTGGCCAATACGGCAGTGGTAGAAGCTGTGGTATTTGGTGCCGGTGGCGTAGCGGAGTCTGGTCGAGCCGGTCAGTTGCTGGTGGACTTTTCCAGCTCCGACCCGGAAGCTACCCGGGACTTTGCCGCCCGGCTTGATGCGCAGTGTGGCATGGGCTGGGTCGACTCGCCGGTGTCCGGTGGTGTGGCGGGTGCCGAGCAAGGCTCGCTGGCCATCATGTGTGGGGGAGAGACCGCCGACATAGAGCGTATTCGGCCGCTGCTGGCGCCCTTGTCACAACGCGCTACCCACATGGGCCCCGTTGGGGCCGGCCAGGTCACCAAGGTCTGCAATCAGATGATAGTGGGCTGTAACCTGATGGTGCTGGCCGAAATGATGGCGCTGGCCAAAGCCAGTGGCGTGGACGCCGACAAGATCCCCGAGGCGCTGGCCGGCGGCTTTGCCGACTCCACCCCCATGCAGATCACCGGCCCCCTGATGGCGGCGGAGTCCGACCCGGATCCCAGGTGGCATGTCCGTACCCTGCTCAAGGATCTGGACATGGCGGTGGCGCAAAGCCAACGCCAGGGCAGTGCCACCCCCATGTCGGGGCTGGCTGCGCAACTGATGCGTCAGCACGGCAGCAAGGGCTACCTGGAGCGGGATCCCGCGACCCTGATCAAGTTATACCAAACAGATTAAATAGCAGATCTATTTTCTTGCTCTATAAAGGTCGGATAAAGGGCCTCCTCCACCGA
>NZ_JBLWUK010000041.1:0-22498 GCF_048268965.1 Oceanisphaera sp. | reverse complement strand
CGTCAACAACGCCGTTCTCAAGGGAGCCTCGCTGGTGGGCGCCTACGGTAACGTCGGTCTGAACATGGCCGCCGGCAGCAACAACCTGCAAAGCAATAGCCTGGCACTCAGCGCCGGCAACCTGTAACTGTACGCCCTGGCTCCGGCGTATGCCGGAGCCACTTTATTTACCCAGAGGGCAAAGTAATGAAGCTGCTACTTATCGGTGTCTTGCTGTCATGCTCCTTCACCAGCCTGGCCGCCAGCATCAACATGACGGGCGTGGTGCCCGGTACCGGAGGCGCCAGCAAGAAAGTCATCAGCCTGGCCGAGCGTCGTTTTATCGGCGTAGAGAAACAGCAAACCGATTTCAGCTGTGGAGCCGCAACACTGGCCACCATTCTCAAATATTCCTATAACATGCCGACCAATGAAAAATGGGTCATGGACGGCATGCTGGCCATGGCCGACCCCGATCTGGTTGCCCAGTACGGTTTTTCCATGCTGGACATGAAAGCCTATGTCGAAATGCTGGGCATGCAGGCCAAGGGGTTCAAGGTCAAGGGCGAGGATCTCGAACAACTGAAGATCCCCTCCATAGTGCTGCTGAATCTCGGCGGCTTTCATCACTTTGTGGTGCTCAAGAAAGTCGACAGTCAGCAAAGGGTGTATCTGGCCGACCCGGCACTGGGCAATAAAATCATCGACATGGACGAGTTTCTGGCGGGCTGGAACAACATAGTACTGGGCGTTATTGGCCCGGGCTACGACAAATATTCCATTCTTGCCAACCCCGCGCTTCCACTGACGGCCCGCGGCAGAGACGGCCGCTTTACCCCGGTGTCGGATGCCGCCCTGATGGAATTTGGCTTCCATCATAAAGACTTGTTGTGAGGTTCTCATGAAATGGACAGCAGGATTACTGGTATTGACTTCCACCATGACGTTTATGGTGCAAGCCTCGGAAAAACCGGCCATATTCAGCAACGGTGACATAGGCGTATTACTGAGTGACGATATACTCGGTGCCCAGCGCGGCAAGTTTGTGGCCCAGCAACGTTCTCACTATTTTGGTATCGAATTTGTCACCAATATAGCCGGCCCCAACGGCACCATGTTAACCAGTGGCATGCAGTTGAACGTCAACTTCAACAATGCCGGCCGTCAGCCCGAGGTCGGGATCAATGTCTATGGCTCCGGCACGCCCGCCACTGGCAGCACGACACACAGCGGCAGCCTGGCGCAAAACAGCCCCAACGGCAGCGGTGTGGTGCAGCTGGCCCAGATTGCCGGTAATGCCAACACCGGCATCAATGATTTCAGCTTTCAGCCAGGCATGATGCCGATGAAAGACGGCACGGCACTGACCCAAAGCCATTATCAGCTCAGCCTGCCCGGCGGCATGGTTCGTTATGAATTTACCGCCAGCGGTATGGGCATGGCGTTCGCCTCCGACGATGGCAAGATAACGGCGGCCCAGATGGTGCGTAGCAACAATGGCAATCAGGGATTTGTGCAGCAATTTAGTATTGCCGACAATAATAAGCTACTCTCCAATGAGGCCAAATTCTACATGGGTGACAAAGCGGCAACCTATGCTGGCTTGGCTCAGACCCTGCGACAGCAGTTACCGACGGGGATAAAGTAAAGTATAAATCTAATAAATGTAGGGAATGCGCATGAAAATAACCACAATTGCAGTGGCGGCAATAGGATGTGTTGCCTCCGCGGCCATGGCACAAGACGCCTCTTCGACTGTTAACAGCGAAGAGGCGTTGCTGCAACAGCAGCTCGACAATCTGCGTCAGCACCTGATCCAGCAAAATCAGCTGCTGCATCATTTGCAAAACCAGCTCTCCGGCAGACAGCAGCCAGCCTCCGGCGGTCAGATGGCCGAAGGCCGTGCCAGTGCAGAGCGAAAAGAGCCGGCCCCCGCTCGCTCCACCGAAGATCTGCTGCTGGAGCAGCATAACGTGTTTGACCGCAAGTTCAGCCTCGACTTCGGCGTCAGCTACGCCTATTACGACCGCAAACAGCTGCTGTTGCAGGGGCTGGTGGTCTACGACGCCATTTTTCTGGGACGCATCGAAACCGACCGCATTCGCTCCCATCAGTGGACGGCCGATCTCACCGCTCGCTACACCATCAATGACCGCTGGCAGGCCGAGCTGAAGATTCCCTATCTCTACCGTTACATGGATTTTACCGCCAATGGTGACGATGAAAACGACCCAGGGCAGGCCAACATCAACGACAGTGGCCTGGGCGACATCAGCGCGGCTGTCTACTACCGGCTGTTGACCGAAACCGCCGACCGCCCGGATCTGGTCTGGAACTTCCGGGTCACGGCCCCCACCGGCCGCGACCCTTTCGGCATTCCCAACACCCCCAATGCCAACACGAATCTGGAAGATGTTCCTTCCAAACTGGCCACCGGCACCGGGCTGTGGGGGCTGTCGACCGGCTTGTCCGCGGTAAAAACCGTCGATCCGGCCATTATCTTCGCCAACGTCGACTACACCCACTACTTGAAACGGCATTTTGACGATATTTCTGCCGGTTCCGGGCAAGCCGGTGAAGTCCAGCTGGGGGATTCCTTCGGTTATGGCCTGGGCATGGCCTTTGCCCTGAGTGAACCGCTCAGCCTGTCATTGAGCTTTAACCAGAGCTTCAGCCGTGAAGCCGAGCAATCTTTCGATAGTGGGATCGGCGGCGGCAAGGTCACGGGATCAGACGGCAACACCGCCACCATGGGCATGGGCGTCACCTGGGCCATAGACGACAAGCTGTCGATGGTGGTCAACTGGGCCGCAGGCTTGACCCAGGATGCCCCCGACTATGTGGTGGGTGTGCGCTTCCCCTACCGGTTTTAAGGCGCGAGCAAACATTCCTCGCAGTGCTATGCCCCGCCCTGACGGCCAACACCGCCAGGGCGGGGTATTCCTCGCCTGAAAAGTGCTTCACAAGCCGCCGGATAAACACGGCGATGCCAACTCTATCCGACAGCCGGTGCACTATACTGGTAGGGTGTGATGCAATGAGAGTGTTGCGGGTAATAACCGCCTCACTCGGCTCCGGTTGGCTTACCGGGCAATATAGTGGCACACTCGATTCAGGCCATGTTGAAGGAGAATCATTATGGTAGTGGCGACGGTAAGCGAAATTATGCGGCGAAGCATCCCTCTGCTGACGGCAGATCTGTCGATCATAGAGGCACTGGACAAATTGCTGTCTTCCGGCTTAAGCGGCCTGCCGGTGGTAGATACACAGCGCAAGATCATCGGCTTTCTTTCCGAGCAAGACTGCATCCCTACTCTGGTTAAAGCCAGCTATCACTGCGACAACCGCGTGACGGTCAATGACTTGATGTATAAAGAGCCGCTCACCGTATCACCCGATACCGGCGTCTTTGAGCTGGCACGCATGATGGGGGGGGCCAAGCCCAAGCTGTATCCTGTCATAGAAGACGACAAGGTGATCGGCATTGTCACCCGGCATCAGGTCATGCAAGTGCTTAATGAACAATTACAAAACTGTTCTATCAATTATTAACTGACATTGCATAACAAAAAACGGGAACCCCAGGGTTCCCGTTTTTTGTGCTTGAATCGTTTGTTTACAGTAGCGCTTCTACCGAGCCGTGCAGCTCTGCAGGCCACACCCCACATTGCACCTGGCCGATATGCGACAGCTGCAGTAACAACATGGCGAGACGAGACTGACCGATACCGCCCCCTATGGTCTGCGGCAGTTCACCGGCCAGCAGGGCCTGATGCCATTCTTGCGTGGCGCGTTCTTCCTGGCCGGTTAGCGCCAGCTGGCGACGCAAGGTCTCTTGATCGACGCGAATGCCCATGGAGGATAACTCGAAGGCATCTTCCAGCATGGGGTTCCACACCAGAATATCGCCGTTCAAGCCCGCCAGGCCATCTTTGCCGGTGCTGGACCAATCGTCGTAATCGGGCGCGCGTACATCATGAATATCGCCATGACTCAGCTGGCAGCCAATGCCGATTAAAAACACGGCGCCCATCTCTTTGGCAATGGCCCGCTCGCGACCCTTTGCATCCAAATCCGGATAACGGTTCAGCAACTCTTCGGCATGCAGAATGTGGATTTGCTCCGGCAGAAACGGCGTCAGGCCAAACTCGGCAGCGGCGGCCACTTCGGTTTGCTTGATACCCTGGTAAATCTGCTGCACGGTACGCACTAAAAAGTCGGCGTCGCGATCTTGCGTCGACATCACCTGCTCCCAGTCCCACTGGTCCACATACACAGAGTGAATCGGGCTGAGACGATCTTCGTCCGGGCGCAGTGCCTTCATGTGCGTGTAAATGCCCTCTCCTGCTTCGAAACCAAAGCGAGCCAGGGTGTGACGCTTCCACTTGGCCAGTGAATGCACCACCTCGAAGGTGGAGTCAGGAATGGCTTTTACCTTTACCTGCACCGCTTTTTCGGAGCCAGACAGGTTGTCCTGCATGCCATCACCCAGGCGACTGAGAATGGGGGCCTGCACTTCCAGCAAATTGAGCTGCTGCGCCAGTTGGCCGGAGAAATACTCCTTCACAAAGCGGATCTGGCGTTGGCGTTCAATATAGGATTGCTTCATCTCATTCACCTGGGTTGCGTGTTGGTTTTAATGAATAATCAGGTAATGCCACCTTAAACTCAACATTAAATAGAAAAAAAGCCACCCTTGGTCTAAATTCGTTAAAATAACACCTTCATTTTGCGGAATGAGTAAAATATGACGGAAAAGAGCGGTCTTCATTATCGAATCGACAATCTGGATAAATCCATTCTCATGGCGTTAATGGACAATGCCCGTGCCCCTTATGCGGAACTGGCCAAACGCTTCGCCGTCAGCCCGGGGACCATTCATGTTCGCGTAGAAAAAATGAAGCAGGCGGGCATAATAGAGGGCACCAGGGTGCAGGTGAACCCTAAAAAGCTGGGTTACGATGTGTGCTGCTTTATCGGTATTATTCTGAAAAGTGCCAAGGATTACCCTTCGGCACTGGCCAAGCTGGAACAGCTGGAAGAAGTGGTAGAGGCCTATTACACCACAGGCCACTACAATATTTTTATCAAGGTCATGACCCGCTCTATCGATGAGCTGCAGCAGGTACTGGTACACAGGCTGCAGCCCATCGATGAAATTCAGTCCACCGAAACCCTGATCTCATTGCAACAGCCCATAGACAAGGACGTGACGCCTTAGGCTGCGCCGTGAGGGGTGAAGAGGAAAACACCTCGCCTTCAGGGTCGGTGCATCGGTTGCCCCTTCACCCTTCACACTTATTTACTGGCAGCGGCCAGCTGGTCTTGCATCTGCTTGATGCGCAATTGCTTGAGCTTGTGATCGGCGGCAATTTTTTCCAGAGTCGCCGCTTTCAGCGCGTTATCGTCTATTTGCCCGGCCTTGTGCTCGGCCATCATTTTGTGCAGCAACCGGCTCTGTTCGGCCGACGCCAGCCGCGCCTGCTGGCTGCTGATAAACTGCGCCTTTAACTCCGGGGTCTCCAGTTTTGCCAGCCGTTTTTCCAGGTGCTGTTCAAAACGGGCCGGATCCATCATCTTGGCGCCCATCATCTCATGATGACGCTGACCATGATGATGACGTTGCTTGTGCATGCCCCTGTGCTCGCCCTCACAGCCTTCTTTCATGTGCATTGGCATATTTTGCCCATGATGTGCCTTTGCTTGCTCAGCATGGTGGTCGGCAGCGCTGACCCAGGCAGGCGTGGCCAGCAGACTGGTGGCAAGTAACAGAGCGCTATGTTTCATTTTCATCATAATGACCTCAACAAGGAATGGATTAGCTATCTAAGTGGACTCGCTATCTAGTAAAGCAGCTGCTTGTCAGCAAACTGTGTCAGCCAAGGGCTTTTTTGTCACAAAGTGTGACACCATTGAGGCTTGCCATACTTTGACATCATTTCTCGCGGCAAGATGCTTATACTGACCCGGTAACAACAAGAGGGCGACAGATGATGACGGGCAGACAGTTACTGGTGGTGGATGACCATGGAGAAATCCGTGACCTGTTGAAGCGCTTTTTGGAGCAGCACGGCTATCAGGTGCAAGGGGTACGAGACGGTCAGGCCATGCGCCAGCATTTAGCTCATCAAGAGCCCGATCTGATTATTCTGGATCTGATGTTGCCCGGCGATGACGGCCTGACCTTGTGCCGTGAGTTGCGCGGCCAGGGTAATCAAGTGCCCATTATCATGCTGACGGCCGTTGGCGAGGAAACCGATCGCATTATCGGCCTGGAAATGGGCGCCGATGATTACCTGCCCAAACCCTTTAATCCGCGTGAGTTGCTGGCCCGCATTAAAGCGGTATTAAGGCGCCAATCCATCGCCGGTGCTACCTTAACCCCTGCAGAAGACACTCAACACCTGTACTTCGATCGCTGGTGCCTGGATCTGGCGCGCCGGGAACTGCGCGATGATGCGGGGGTGACGGTCAGCCTGAGCACCGCCGAATTCGATTTATTACGGGTGTTTACTCAGCATCCTCACCGGGTGCTCAGCCGTGATCAACTGCTGGATCTGGCTCGCGGCCGAGAGGCTCAGGCGTTTGATCGCGCCATAGACACCCTGGTCAGCCGACTCAGGCGCAAGCTGGAGCAAGACTCCAAACAACCTCAGCTGATTAAAACCATTTGGGGCGGCGGCTATATGCTGGTGGCCGATGTGCGCCATGGGGATTAAACGGCTGCGTTACTGGCTGAGCAGCCTTACCGGTCAGGTGATCATGGTGGCCCTGTTTGCGCTGGTATTGATCCAGCTGGTCGGCATACAAATTTATCGCATGGAACGCGAAGCAACCCTCGGCCTGGTCAACAGTCGCTTTACCCTGCAACGGCTTGTTTCTGTCACTCGCCTGCTCAACCAGTCCCCTCCTGCCCTGCACGACGAGATACTGCGCGCCAGCCGCAGCGAAACCCTGCATTTACGCCTGGAGACCAGCCAACCACTGCCGGACGAGCGCAGTGCTCGCTTTGAGCACATAGTCCGCAGCAAGCTCGATTATCCCGAGCCACTCGCGATTCACATTAGTGCCGAGCATAACCCTCGCCGGGTTCATCGACCGCCGTGGATGCACCCGCACCACCGACCTCCGCACCATAGACACCCTCCAAGACCCGATATTCGCCTGCAGGGAGGGATTGAGCTTGCAGATGGTCGCTGGCTTAACTTTACGTCGTTAAGCGACCGCGAGGTGCCCGGCTGGTCGGCAAAGGCCGTCTTGTCTTTTATATTGCTGGCCGCCCTGCTGACGGGCCTGATGATCTGGCTGTTGCAACGCACCACCCGGCCACTCAAAGAGCTGGCACAACAGGCGGAACGACTGGGACGCGGTGATAAAGCCGAGCCGATAGCCGAAACCGGCCCCCGGGAAATTCGCGATACCCTCACCGCCTTTAACCGCATGCAAAACCGGCTGGATCGATTTGTCTCGGATCGCACCCGCATGCTGGCGGCGATTTCTCATGACCTGCGCACCCCCATTACCACCTTGCAATTACGATGCGAATTCTTGCCCGACGGGGAAGACAAACAAAAAATACAACAAGGTCTCAAGCGCATGGAGCAAATGCTGAATGCCACCCTGCAGTTTGCCCGCGAAGATGGCTTGTCCGAACCAATACGAAATCTGGATTTGCCCAGTTTGCTGCAAAGCCTGTGTGATGACTTGCAAGACAATGGCCACGATGTGACTCTGTGCGAGCCAGCCGCCGTGATTTATCGCGGTCGACCCAGTGCTCTGCGCCGCGCCCTGCAAAACCTGCTCGACAATGGCGTGAAATATGGCGGAAAAGTGCAGGTGCGACTAGCAACCACGCCGGAGCAGGTGCAGATACAGATCCGCGACTTTGGCCCCGGCATTCCCGAAGCGCAGCAAGAGGAGGTGTTCAAGCCGTTTACCCGGCTCGACTCCGCCAGAAACCTGGAGGACGGTAGCATAGGACTGGGGCTGGCCATCGCTCGCACCCTGATCCACCAGCATGGCGGCACCCTGCTACTGGGCAATCACCCCCAGGGTGGGCTGCTGGTACGGATAACCTTACCCCACTAAGGTCGGCTTTACACTCCGAGAGAATATTTCTACATTAAACAACTTCATACTGACAAGGAAAGTACCCAATGAAAGACGAAACTCTGGCGGTTCACCACGGTTACACCACGGACCCCACCACCAAATCCGTGGCCGTGCCCATCTATCAAACCGTGGCGTATGAGTTTGACAGCGCCCAGCATGGCGCCGATCTGTTTAACCTGGACGTGCCGGGTAACATCTATACCCGCATCATGAACCCCACCAACGATGTCATCGAGCAGCGGGTGGCCGCGCTGGAAGGCGGCATTGCTGGCCTGGCAGTCTCGGCAGGCAGCGCCGCCATTCATTACGCCCTGATTACGCTGGCACAAAACGGCGATAACATAGTGACCACGCCGCAATTATACGGCGGAACCTACACGCTGTTTGCCCACATGCTGCCCAGCATGGGCATTGAAGTGCGTTTCGCCGAGGATGCCAGCCCAGCGGCCATCGCCAAATTGATCGATGACAACACCAAAGCCGTATTCTGCGAAAGCATCGGCAATCCGGCCGGTAACGTCACCGATTTACAGGGATTGGCCGATGCAGCCCATGCCCAGGGCGTGCCCCTGGTGGTAGACAACACGGTGGCCACCCCCTTGTTGTGCAAGCCCTTCGAGTTTGGCGCCGACATAGTGGTGCACTCGCTGACCAAGTACATAGGCGGCCACGGCAACTCGCTGGGCGGCATGATTGTCGACAGCGGCAAGTTCCCCTGGGCCGAGCACAAGGAGCGCTTCCCGCAGTTTAATAACCCCGAGCCGGCTTATCATGGCGTGGTATATACAGAAGCCTTTGGCCCTGCGGCCTTTATTGCCCGCGCCCGCACCGTGCCCCTGCGCAATACCGGCAGCACCTTGTCGCCCATGAATACCTTTTTGCTGCTGCAAGGATTGGAAACCCTGCCCCTGCGCATGGAGCGTCATGTGGAAAACACCTTCAAGGTGGCCGAGTATTTGCAGAACCATGCTGCCGTAGCCTGGGTAAACTATGCCGGCCTGGAAGACCATCCCGACTATGAGCGTGCTCAGCGCTACATGAAGGGTAAGCCCTCGGCCATCATGTCCTTTGGTTTAAAAGGCGGCTTTGATGCCGGCGTGCGCTTCTACGATGCGCTTAAGCTGATCAAGCGACTGGTCAACATTGGCGATACCCGCTCTTTGTCCTGTCACCCCGCTTCGACCACGCATCGCCAGATGAGTGAAGCCGAGCAGGCACAGGCCGGCGTGAAGCCCGAGATGATCCGCTTGTCGATTGGCATTGAACATATAGACGACATCATTGCCGATCTGGAGCAGGCGCTTAACGCCTGAGTTTGCTGAACGGGTTCATGGTGTGACCTTGGCGTTATCTTGGTCACTCATGGCCCCGTCACCTGACATTGCTGATCTCCGTCTGTGCATGAAGACGACAGCGGCGCCTGGATCTCTGGCTCTTTCCGCCTTCCTCAACCATGCTTGAGGATATGCCTGAACAGGAGCCAGATATGTCTGTTAATCCGGAGTTATCACCCCGTCGTCATTCCAGCCAGGCCAAGGATGAACAGGCCCTGGTCACCGAACAATTGCAGCACTTCGGCATCGATCCCGACAGCCCCTATGGCCGGAGTCTGGGCCAGGCGGTGCTTAATCTTAACCGCACCAATCAGGACATTCATACGCTCTGGAAACTGACCGAGGACACCCTCGCCAGCCTGCCCCCCGAACAGCAGGTAAGCCACTTCAACGCCAAGAAGTTTCTCTCTTTTCAGCTGGCCAAGGTGCTGGAAAACCTGCAAACCCCGTTTCGTCAGCAATGGCGCGGCCTGAACATGGATCTGGGCTCGCGCCTGGCCAAAGGTCCCTATCCGCTGTTTGATCGGGTGCCGGCACTGTTTTCCGCCAACCCGGTGATCGTGCGCACCGCCACCTATGTCTACGCCTGTACCGAATGGATCGACGATGCCTTTCAGGGGCGGGAGTCCAGCCACCCCATCTACACCCGGCTGCTCAACCCCACCTCGCTCGCACTGGCCAACACCATGGTCGAGCTGGAAGCCGGCCCCCACAGCGCCGACTATCTGGCCTGGAACTTCAACTCCGGCATGGCCGCCATCGATGCCCTGCTGGGCACGGTACTGGAGCGTGACGATGTGCTGCTGGTCAGCCGCAATGTCTATGGCGGTGTGCATCAGCTGCTGCAGGACTATTACGCCCGGCCGCAAAAGCTCGGCGTCACCCTGGTGTGGTTTGACGGCACCACGGCCGACGACTTCCAGCAGGCCCTGCAACAGGCACTCATCGATCATCAAGAGGCCCTGGACCGGGGCGCACGACTGCGGGTCTATATAGAGTCGCCCTGCAATCCCCATGGCTTTATGCTGGATGTGCCCACCATCTGCCGGCTCGGCCACCAGGCCGGCGCCCTGGTGATGCTGGATGCCACCCTGGCCACCCCCGTGCTGTTTCGCCCACTGCAGCGCGCCGACAAGGCCGAACGACCGGATTTTGTCATCCACTCCTATACCAAGGATCTGAGCGGCACCGGCAGCACCACCGCCGGTGTGGTGATAGGCGAACAGCCCCGCATGTTCCTGCCCAAGGGCGAGCCCGGCTGGGAGCAGACCCTGTTCTGGCAGGTGTATTACATCAAGGGGGCTTTTCTGGACGGCGACAAGGCCTATGAGGTGATGACGGGGCTGAAAACCCTGGAGCTGCGCATGCTGGCCAAGTGCATCAATACCCTGGTGTTTACCCGCTTTCTGGACTCTCACCCGCAGATCCGGGTGAATTCTCACGCCCTGGAGCTACACCCCAATGCCGGGCTGCGGCATCAGCTGCTCGAGCTGGGCCTGCCCAGCCCGCTGTTTACCTTCGATCTGGAACCGGCAGGCCTGCCCAGAGAAAGCTTCGTGCGTTTCTTCGATGCTCTGGAGCCGGCTTTCTCCCATATGGTCAGTCTGGGCCAGACCAACACCCTGGTGCTGTGCCCGGCACTGACTTCCCATTCCGAGCTGGACGATGCCGCCCTGGCCGCCGCCGGCATCAGCCGCACCGGCATTCGAGTGGCCATGGGCATAGAGCGGGTACGGGAACTGATTGCCCATATCATACTGGCCGCCCGACTGCATATCGATCCGGTCAGTCCCGGCTTCAGCCAGCAGTTCATGGTCGCCGAACAGGTGGATGCCCTGGTCGAGGAAACCACCCTGGCCGTGCATCAAGCTCGTTTGTCACAACAGAGCAGGCTGGCGGAGCTGTTATAGGGTCTCGTTCAAGCCCATCGCCAGCTTGGCGGCTAGCAGCTGCATCTGACCCAGTCGGCGGTGTCGCAGCGCATCAAGCAGCTGGAATTACGACTGGCCCAGCCGCTGCTGATACTCGGGCAGCCGCCACTCCCGACCGAAGCCGGTCACCGATTGCTGGCCCATTACCGTCAGGTCAGCCAGCTCGAAAGCGCCGTCATGGCGGACCTGTTACCGGACGCCCCACAAAAGCCGCTCACCGTGACCATAGTCACCAATGCCGACAGCCTGGCTACCTGGTTGATCCCGGCACTCACGCCGCTGTTACATAGCCACCCCATAGAGCTCAACCTGCTGATCGAAGACGAATCCCGCAGCCTGGAACGGCTGAAACGCGGCGAGGCCTTCGGCGCCATCAGTCTGCACGCCGAGCCGCTACCCGGCTGCCGCTGCGATGTGCTGGGCAAGATGGACTACATTCTGGTGGCCACCCCTGAATTTCGGCATCGTTATTTTGCTGAGGGCCTGAGCCTGGCCGCCCTGCAGCAGGCACCGGCGGTGGCGTTCGACCAGCGGGACGACATGCACGCTCGTTATATAGAACGACATTTCGGCTTGCCGCCCGGGGACTACCCTTGCCACGCGGTGCGCTCTGCCGAAGCCTTCGTCGCCATTGCCCGCTCGGGTGCCGCCTATTGTCTGATCCCCAAATTGATGATCGAAACGGACTTGCAGTCCGGGCGACTCATTGAGCTGCACCCCCAGGGGAGGCTCATCGAGCCGCTGTACTGGCACCGATGGTTACTGGAACGGGGCATTCACAAAGACTTGTCTCACCGCCTGATCGACTATGCCCGGCAAGTACTCCCCCCTCTTGACCCTGGAGATACCTCCATGGTTTAAACTCGGATCAGGCTTTTCAGACAAGGAATAGTAAATGGGATCCTGCCGCCATCACACCAGTGCCAAAGATACCAGCCCGGGTTGTCATCATCCCCCCAAGGCAAGGAGCACTCACCCGACCGACAGGGCTGATAACGCAGTCATGGATAACCATGATCCCGGCTTGGGCTCGGCCCACTCCTGGCGTATTGCAGGCATGGACTGCCCCAGCTGTGCCGGCAAAATAGAAACTGCGCTGCGCCGCCTGCCCGGCGTGCTCAGTGCCGAGGTGCGCTTTGCCACCGAACGACTACAGGTGCGTTTATCACCTGACACCCTCCCTGAACGCGTGGAAGAAGCCATTACTGCCATTGGCTTTACCGCTCGAAATGAGCAATCCCCTTCGTCCGTAGCGTCCGAAGCTCCCCGCCCCCTGCTGGCGTGGTGGCGTGGGTCCAGATCCATACTGGTATTACTGCTGCTATTGCTGATCGCCAGCCTCAGCCAGCTGCTGCAGCCCGAAGCGGCTCCCATCTTGTTTGCCCTCGCCACCTTGTGGGGCCTGTGGCCGATTGGCCGCAAGGCATGGCAGCTGGCGCGAAGCGGCTCGCCGTTTTCCATTGAAACCTTGATGACGGTCGCCGCCTGCGGTGCCCTGCTACTGGGGGAAACCGCAGAGGCCGCCATGGTGCTGCTGCTGTTCATGATCGGCGAGCAATTGGAAAGTCTGGCCGCCAACAAGGCCCGCTCCGGGGTGACCGCCTTAATGGCACTGGTGCCCGATCAGGCATTAAAAATCACCGCTAACGGCATCGAAACCGTGCATGCCCATCAGCTGCAACCGAACGATGAAATAGAAGTGCATCCCGGTGGCCGTCTGCCGGTCGATGGCATTCTGCTGACCGAGTTGGCGGCCTTTGATGAAAGCGCCATTACTGGCGAATCGATGCCGGTCGACAAGCAACGGGGTGAACCATTGGCTGCCGGCAGTTTACTGGTGGATGTGGCGGTGCGAGTGCGCGTGACCTCCGAGCAGGGGCATAATACCATCGACCGGATTTTGCATCTTATTGAAACCGCCGACGCCAACAAGGCGCCCATCGCCCGCTTTATTGAACGCTTTAGTCGCTGGTATACCCCCGCCATGATATTTGCAGCCAGCCTGGTGGCTTTGATGCCACCGCTGCTGCTGGGAGCAGATTGGGAAACCTGGATTTATCGCGGCCTGGTGCTGCTGCTGATTGGCTGCCCCTGCGCCCTGGTAATATCGACACCGGCGGCGGTGACCTCGGCGCTGGCCAGCGCCAGCCGCATGGGGATATTAATCAAAGGCGGTGCGGCGCTCGAACAATTAGGCCGGATCAACACAATGGCGTTTGATAAAACCGGTACCCTGACTCAGGGTAAGCCCCAACTGCATCAGTTGATGTGTTATCCGCCGTTCGACCAAGCGAAAGTGTTGGGGTTGGCTGCCGCCCTCGAGGCCGGTTCTCATCATCCGCTCGCCAACACCCTGGTCGCAGCAGCCCAGGCTCAAGGGATAACACCTGAACCTCTGCCCTTTAAGCGCACGCTGCCCGGGGCCGGCATAGAGAGCGAGTGGCAAGGCCAACCTCTGGTCATTTGCACGCCTGGGCACTTAACACCAGAGCAAGTTACTGCCGAGCAAGGCGCCACCATCGAGCACCTCAAGGCCGATGGCTACACCCTGGCCGCCCTGGTCATTAACCAGCGGCTGGCCGGGCTGTTTGCCTTGAGTGATACGGTGCGTGGCGATGCCAAAGCCGCCATAGCCGCCTTGCAGGCTCTTGATATTCGCTGCCTGATGCTCACCGGCGATCACCCCGCCGCCGCCGCCCGCATCGCAGACGAGCTCAACATCGACTACCAGGCGCAGCTATCACCAAAGGACAAACTCACCCAGCTGCTGCAGCTCGAACGCGCCGGCCCACTGGCCATGGTGGGAGATGGCATTAACGATGCACCGGCGCTCAAGCAAGCCAGCGTCGGCATCGCCATGGGGCAGGGCACGGATGTGGCGCTGGACAGTGCCGATGCCGCCCTCACCCATAACCGACTGACCGGACTGGTAGATGCAGTGCGCCTGTCGCGCGCGACCAATCGCAATATTCGCCAGAACATCAGCCTGGCGCTGGGGCTAAAGGCTATTTTTCTCGTCACCAGCATTTTGGGCATCACCGGCCTGTGGCTGGCCATACTCGCCGACACCGGCGCCACCGCACTGGTCACCCTCAATGCCTTGAGATTACTGGCGGTGAAGAGCAAGACGTAAGGGGTGAGGAGTGAGGGGTGAGGAGTGAGGCGTGTAACCCCCTTACGATTCACTCCTCACGTTTTTTTAGCTCAGGTATGGCTCATGATTTACCAGGGGCCGACGACATAGCCCAGCCGTTCCGGTAGCCACAACGCAATACCGGGGAACACCATCACCAGTATCAGTGCCGATAGCATGGTGAGCATGAAAAACAGCGCCCAGCCAAAGGTTTTCTCGAGCCGGATACCGGCAATCTGGGTGGTTACCATCAGGTTGATGGCGACCGGCGGGGTAAACTGACCAATGGCAATGTTCATCGCCAGCAGAATACCGAACCACACCGGGTTCCAGCCGAAGTGCTGCATCAGCGGGATCAATATCGGCGTGATGATCAGGTAGATGGAAATGGCATCCAGCAGCATGCCCGCCAGTAGCACCAGCACCATAATCAGTATCATCAGCACCCAGCCCTGATCCGACAGCGACAGCATCGCCTCGGCCAAGTGGGTAAAGGTACCCAGGGTGGTACCGGCCCAGGCAAAAATCCCCGCCAGCGAAATGATGATCATCACCACGCCGGAGACCATGCCTGCTTCACCCAACAAGCCCCAGACATCCTTCAGGCTAAGCTGGCGATAGACGAAAATGCCCACTATCAACCCATAGGTCACCGCGACGACCGCTGCCTCGGTAGGCGTAAACAGACCCGAGCGCAAGCCACCCAGGATCAACACCGGGGCAAACAGCGCCGGCAACGCCTTGATGAAGCTTTCTTTCAAATCGGGCCGCTCGCCCTGACTCGGATCTTCCCAACCGTTGCGTTTGGCCAGCCACCACACCGGCAGCAACAGCGACATCCCCGCCAGCAAGCCGGGGAACAAACCGGCGGCGAACAGCGCCCGCAGATCCACCCCGGGCACCACGATCGAGTAGAGGATCAGGGCGATCGACGGCGGGATCAGGATGGCCGTCGAGGATGCAGAGGCGATCAGGGCCGCCGAAAAGGGTTTCGGATAACCGGCCTTGGTCATGCTCGGCAGCATCACCATGGCCACGGCGGCGGCATCCGCCGGGCCCGAGCCACTCATGCCGCCCATGATCAGACAGACCAGCACCACTACCAGCCCCAGGCCGCCATGGCGTGGGCCAATCAGCGCCTGGGCAAAGCGCACCAGGCTGGCCGCCACCCCGGCCCGTTCGAAAATCAGCCCGGTCAGAATAAACAGGGGGATCGCAATCAGCGGATACTTGGCGATGCTGTTATAGGTATTGGTGCCCAGGGTCGCCAGCATATCCGGTGACAGCCCCAGCACGATACCCGCGGCACCGCCCAATCCCAGGGCAAAGGCCACTGGCACACCCAGTAACATGGCACCACCGAACACCAGCAGCATCAAGAGATCAGGACTCATGACCGGCCCCCTTGATAGCACAGGCCCGGCAACGTTCCACCATGCTCTGGGTCAGCCGCCAGATAATGGCCAGACACAGCACCGGCAGCCAGACAAGATAAATCCAGGTGGGATAGCCCAATCCGGGCGACAGCGACTCCCAACTGTATTCCTCCCAGGTCAGCAAGGCGCCGTACCAGACCACCAGGCCCAGCAAGAGCACACTGGCCGCCCATTGCAGCAGATACAGCACAGGCCGCAGACGAACGGGTAACAAGCCTTCCACCAGTTCGATACGAATATGAACATGGCGACGGGCAGCCAGGGCGGCGCCGGCAAAGGTCAGCACCACCAGCAAAAATACGGAAAACTCTTCGGTAAAGGCAAATGACGCATCTGTGGTGTAGCGCACCACCACATTCCCCAGGCTGATCACACAGACAGCCAGCAGGGCAAGAGCCGCCAGCCAGCGCTCGGGCCGGGCATCGGGGGCAGATTTTGACATGGGTACAACTCTCGGCAGGAGGTTCAACTTAAACTAATGCGGCCCGGCGTAGCAGCCGGGCCGGATACACAGAGCCTTAACGGGCGGCGATGGCGGCCTGGGCTTCGGCCACCAGCTCGGCACCGATGCGCGGCGTCCACTTTTCATACACCTCGGCGGTGGCATCAACAAACGCCTGATGCTGCTCCGGCGTCAGCTCGGTCACCTCGACGCCCCGCTCCTTGATGGCGGCCAGGGTCTGGCTCAGCTCGCCACGGGACTTTTCGATTTCCCAGGCGCCGGCATCAACGGCTGCCTGTTGCAGCAATTCCCGGTCTGCCTCTGGCAGCGACTTCCATACCTTTTTGTTTACACCAAAAATAAGCGGGTCAGCCATGTAATGCCACAGGGTCAGGTAGCTTTGCCCCACCTGATCTACCCGGGCCACATCGAATACCGATAACGGGTTTTCCTGGCCGTCGATGGCCCCCGTGGTCAATGCCGGCTTGGCATCGGCCCAGCTCATTTGGGTCGGGTTGGCACCCAGGGTGCTGAAAGTATCCAGAAACAGGGGCGAACCTACTACCCGTACCTTGAGGCCCTGCACGTCTTCCGGGCTATTGATCGGGTGCTTGGAGTTGGACAACTCGCGAAAGCCGTTTTCACCCCAGGCCAGGGGCACGACGCCTTTTCTATCGATGGCGGCAAAAATTTTCTCGCCGGCGCTACCCTGGGTAATGGCATCGATGGCCGCTTCATCCGGCATCAAAAACGGCAGCGAGAACAGGTTCAGCTCGGAGACCTGAGGCGACCAGTTAATGGTGGAAGCAACGGCCATGTCGATAAGGCCACTGCGCATGGCAGAAAACTCCCGGGTCTGGTCCCCAGACACCAGCTGTGCATTGGGGTACACCTTGAGCGTCAGGCGTCCGTCGGAGCGTTCATTCACCAACTCGGCCCACTTTTCAGCGGCCTGTCCCCAGGGAAAGGCATCTGACAGCACGGTAGAAACCGAAAATTCACGGGTTTCCTGGGCAAAGGAAGGAGCAGCAAACGTCATGCTAAAGGCGGCGGTCAAGGCAAACGCCAGCGGTTTTATGCGCATAAGAAGTCCTTTTATTATGTTGAATACTAGTGTTTATCCGCCTCTGCATCTGCCGAGTGCGGGATGAAAGTTTTAATAATGAGATAAAGACATAGTGAGATAAAGACGGTGTACAAGTCAATTGCCAATCCGGGATGGAGACGGTGTACAAGCTAATCGCCAATCTGATGGCAACAGCGCCTGAACTGCCCGGCTCGAACGGCCAGAAAAAAGCCCCCGCAACCTGGGCTGCGGGGGCTGGGTATTGCGCTCGTCGCTTTAAACGGAAACGGCAACCGGTGGTCGTACGCCCAGGCTGTGGCAAATCGCGTAGGTCAGCTCGGAACGGTTAAGGGTATAGAAGTGAAAATCCTTTACCCCTTCACGACTTAACACTCGCACCTGATCCATGGCGATACTGGCGCCTACCAGGTTACGGGTATTCTGGTCGTCTTCCAGGCCCTGAAAACGCTGATGCATCCAGTTAGGAATGCGCACGTTGGAAAAGCCGGCAAACTTCAGCAAGGTTTGATAGTTCGAGACCGGCAATATGCCTGGCACTATTTCGGTATCAATGCCGATGGTCACGCAACGATCTCTAAAGCGCAGGTAAGACTCTACGTCAAAGAAGAACTGGGTAATGGCCCGGTTGGCACCTGCATCTATTTTGCGCTTCAGGCTCAGCAAGTCGGCTTGAGCACTCTTGGCTTCCGGGTGCACTTCCGGGTAAGCCGCGACCGAAATATCAAAGTCGGCTTCTTCTTTCAGCAAGCTCACCAGATCGGCGGCGTACATATCGGGCTTCTCAATCCCCTCGGGCAAGTCGCCCCGCAGTGCCACAATCTGGCGAATACCGTTGTCCCAGTAATCTTTTGCGATCTCGCGCAATTCGGCGCGGCTGGCATCGATACAAGTGAGGTGGGGTGCCGCAATCAGGCCGGTTTTCTCCTGAATGTCTTTGATCACCTTGTGTGTTCTGTCTCGGGTGCCGGAGTTTGCGCCGTAAGTGACGGAGACAAACTTGGGTGCCAGGGTGCTAAGCCGCTCGATAGAACTCCATAAGGTTTGCTCCATCTGTTCACTGTTTGGCGGAAAAAACTCGAACGAGACATTAATATCGCCATTCAGCTCGGCCATTGACTGATTCAGCGCTTCTACATGACGCGCGCTATGAAAACCCATGTTTATCTCCTGACAACTTAAATTAAAACAATTCCTTTATGCCTTGCTTGAGCATAGCCTTACGCAGCGCTTGCGTCGCCGCTACCATGTTCGCCAAGGCCGCACGAGTTTCTTCCCAGTGACGAGCCTTCGGACCTCGGTCGGGGTTAACCCAAATACGCTCTTTCAGCGCCGCTCTACGGCTTCTTCGTTCAACTGCATATCGGAATGTGAGATTCTATGGTAATCACGTCCACATCCAAGCGAGCGATTGGCTCAATAATTTCATTAAACTCAGAATAACACATGTGAGCGTGGATCTGAGCACTGCCCTCCACCAAGGACACTTAGACGTCTGAATGGCTTTATATTCACACGGCCGAACTTCCGGATGCAAGATTTTCTTTTAAAAAAACGCTAAATACTGATTTTAAAGCCCAAAAAAAGGGCAGGCCCACCAGCCTGCCCAAACCCTGCCGAGGCATGATGCCTCTCAACCCACCTTGCCAATATCTCAGAAACGGTAACCCAGGCCCACCATCAGGCCAATCGGGTCTATGCTGGTTTTATATGTCGTCACACTGGCGCCATGAGTGACGGTCACATCGGTATCTATATCCATATACCAGACAGATCCATTAACGAATACATTATCGGTCACTGCCATATCAATTCCGGCCTGGGCTGCGAGGCCCCAGGAATCATCGGCACTCACATCGGCTTCATTAAGGCCATTTCGCCCCTCCTCATCAAAGAAGAAGGTATAGTTGATACCGGCACCTATATAAGGACGTACCTTGCTTTGGCCATGGCCAAAATAGTATTGAGCCATCAGGCTGGGGGGCAAATGTTTCACCTTGGCCACTTCACCCCCTCCGGTATGTATACTGTGAGCAAAGGGAGTCGCACCTAATAACTCTAGACCCCAGTTATCGGTCAGCATGTAAGAAAAGGTCAGGCCTAGCTGAGTGTCAGAGTGCGTATCCAGAGTGTTGTTACTATCCTTGCTTGGGCTGACGATGATGGCACCGCCACGCACCAGAAAATCACCGGCTTGATGAGCAAAGGCAGAAGGGGCCAATAATGCGGCGGCAACCAGCATAGATATTTTTTTCACGCTTAATCCTTAATATATTTTGGAGCTGTCTGGGTAATTGCAATCAGTGTGCCCCATTCGAAACAGGACTTTTTTGATTTAACGCAAACCCGGACCACTGACTTGCATATTCTCTGCTTTTTGCGAGATAACAAAAAATAGCCACCGCCACCACTGGCTAAAACAGACAGCTTAGGGTATATCTTAACTATCGGGTTCAGGCAGCGCTTTTAGCGTTGCCTGCTTTTTTATGGAGGTTTATATGGCCCAGTTGCCACCTATTACTGTATCTACCCTGGATCTGGCTCGACTTGAGGCCTTGCTTGAAAAACAGCCCGAGTCCGATGCCGTCACCCGGCTGGAGAACGAACTTGATCGCGCCACTGTGGTTGCCCCTACCGAAGTACCGGATAACATTGTGACCATGAACTCCACCATTACGTTTGCCATGGCCACCGGTAAAGAAACCTTTACCAAGACCTTGTGCTATCCACGCGATATGGACAGCAGCAATGACAAAATTTCGGTGCTTGCTCCTATCGGCGCAGCGCTATTGGGTTTAAGCGTGGGGCAAACCATCGAATGGCCCGCACCCAATGGTAAAACGCTGCAGGTAAGCATTTCGGCTGTTGACTACCAACCGGAACGTGCCGGCGATTATCAGTCATAAATAGAAAAAGGCGCTCTTGATGCGCCTTTTTCCATTTATAGGCTGCACAAGCCTTGCTCACCATGGACGCTCGAGGCATGCTGATTATCCCCTGCCCCGACCTTAGAAATCCATGAACCAACTTGTCGACAACCTGCTGTTTTCCATCTCCATTACCGGTCCCATCTGTCTGCTGCTATTACTCGGGGTCGGCCTGCGCCGAACCCAGATGATGAACGAAGGCTTTATCGATGGGGCCAGCAAGCTGGTATTCAATATCGCCCTGCCGATGCTGCTGTTTACCAGTATCGCCCAGACCGACTTCAGCCAGATGGCCAGCCCCTCCCTCATTCTTTATGGAATAGCGGCAACCCTGGTGGCCTTCGTGTTGCTGGAATGGCTGGCCACGCGCCTGACCACAGACAAGACGGTACGCGGCATTCTGGTGCAAGGGGCCTTCCGCGCCAATATGGGCATCGTCGGCATTGCCTACATCAATAATGCCTATGGCACCCAGGGGGTGGCTGCCGCCGCCATGTACGTCGCCTGCCTGACCATACTGTTTAATATTCTGGCTGTCATTACGCTGAATCGCAGCCTGAATCAGGGCGAGAGCCTGCCGGTGAGCAAGGTACTCACGGGTATTCTCAAGAATCCGCTGATTATCGGTATCGTTGCGGCCCTGCCCTTTGCCGCTCTCGACTGGACCGTGCCGGAAACCTTGATGAAAACCGGTCAGTACCTGGCACAGATGACACTGCCTCTGGCACTGATCTGCACCGGTGCCAGCCTGAGCCTGAAAAGCAGCAAGGAAGCCAGCGGACTGCTGCCCGCCATTACCCTGCTAAGGCTGCTGGTGATTCCGGGCTGCATTACCCTGGGCGGCTATCTGTTCGGCTTTAATCACACCGAGCTGGTCATGCTGTTTCTGCTCAGCGCCACACCTACCGCCGCCGCCAGCTATGTCATGGTACGCGCCATGGGCGGCAATGCGGTGCTGGCCGCCAACATCATCGCCATCACCACCCTGGGCTCATTGCTCAGCACCAGCCTCGGGGCCACCCTGCTCAAGAGTTTCGGCTGGTTTTAAACACAACGACATTCAGTCCTGATGGGAGAAAGTGGTGAGGAAGAACGTAATAGGGAGGGAGAGAACAACGAGCATGGTAGTACTGACTTGACGGCGAGATACCACAGGCAAGGCCGAGAACTGGCTTATTCGCCAGATCCCGGCCCTGTTCGATCAGGATAAAAGGAGCTCGGATCAGCCTCGGTTAAAGCGGGGCAGGTGCCGATCCAACCAGGCAAGCAGTGCATCAAACACCCCGGAGTGCATCAACCAGGCCATGCCAACACAGGTTACCGAAAAAGCGCCCACATAAATATCGCTCCACCAGTGTGCTCCACCCATCACCCGGGGCGCGGAAAATATCACCACAAACAGGCAACCCCAGAGCCCCGCCTTCCAGGACAGATAACGCCAGACAAAAGCGGTGAAGATCATCAACATAAGACCGTGATCACCGGGAAAGCTATCGCCTGAGGAATCCTTGGTCTTGAAGCCGGCCAGTTCGGTGAGACGGAAAACATGCTCGAAGGTCAGGGTCGGACTCGGTCTTTCCACCGGAATGGCTCGGCCCAGCTGGTTCAGTCCGACCGCGGTCAACAGCATCATCAGGCCAATGATCTGCAGCTGACGCTTCTCTTCTGCAGTGGCGCCCCGGTAATAGCTGTAATACACCAGCCCCATGGCCAGCAAGGCCACACCGTCAAAGGCGCGATTATTGGCGAGGGCTACCGCCGTTACCCAGCCGTCGCTGGCACCGATTTTGTCATTAAAGTAATAAAAAATGGCTGTGTCGATATCTAACCAGAAGCCATGATTCGGTAACCATAACCAGCTACCCAGCACGGCGACCGCCAGCAGGTTCCAGAAAACCAGTTTTTTGTATTGGATTGGCATAAGCGCCCCCTTGTTATCACTGCACGATAGACAAAAAACGCTTACCTTGCGGCAAGCTAATGACTGCTTAATATCACAGAGTGGCCAACACAATGGACTGGAAGGGGGAGCCGCAAAGCAGCGGTATCATATCCCGTCAGTCTACAGCGCCATAACGAAAAAACCCCAGCATTTCTGCTGGGGTTTTGATGTTAATGGC
>NZ_JBLWUK010000040.1:0-23551 GCF_048268965.1 Oceanisphaera sp. | reverse complement strand
CTTCAAAGATTACGACGATATTCTTGATGCCTGTACATCGGCGTGGAAGCACTTTATTGAAGATGAGGAGCGGGTGAAATCACTGTGTCATCGTAGCTGGATAAAGTTGATCTGATGTTTAATCCGATTGGTATAAGACGGCGCTCACCTCAGCCAAAATCCAGCTATGCTTTCAAAGTCAGAGTGGGGAATACATCCAACCAGGGCCATGCTGTGTACCCGTGTAGCCCGAGCAGAAGATACCCCATGCCAGATTGCACTGGAGGGCGCCATGATTATTCGTTCAGGAATTCTGATTTCAAGCTTGCTGTTGTCACTGCCCGCCGTCGCGCTGGACCTGTCGCAGGGTAAATGGATTGACTTGACGCACTCCTTCAATGAACACTCCGTCTATTGGCCAACGGCTGACATGTTCCAGCAGACGGAGGTGTTTGCCGGCCAGACCGAGGGCGGCTACTACTATTCGGCCTACAATTTTGCAGCGGCAGAACACGGCGGTACCCATCTGGACTCCCCCATTCATTTTGCCGAGGGCGGCCACAGCGCCGATCAATTACCCATCGAACAGCTGATAGGGCCCGGATTCGTTATCGATGTCTCCACACAATCGGCAGAGAACGTCGATTACCTGGTTACTGCAGCAGACATAGAAGCCTTTGAACAGACCCATGGCGTCCTGCCGAAAGGGGCCATGGTTCTACTGATGACCGGCCGTGCCGGCCTGTATGGCGACCGTGAGCAGTACATGGGTACCGCTGAGCGCGGAGCCGCGGCCGTCGCCAAACTGCATTTCCCCGGTCTTTCAAAGGAAGGAGCCCGCCTGCTGGTGGCCCGCGGCATACATGGCGTGGGGATTGACACTCCCTCTATCGACTATGGCCAGTCCACCGACTTTGCCGCCCATGTGGAATTGATGACCCACAATATTCCGGCCTTCGAGAACGTGGCCGACATGAGTGCCCTGCCGGCTACCGGCAGCACCATCATCGCCTTGCCCATGAAAATAGAAGGAGGGTCAGGGGGCCCGCTGCGCATCATCGCCCACATCGAATAACCCCCGTTACTCAAACTCTCATCTATTATTGACATAAATTTAACCGGCTTATTGTATTTGTGCTAATACTCTAAGAGGCAGCAAAATTCAGTGCCGGTTAGATGACATCAAAGATAAGCCAAGCTAACTCAAAAGGATGTGAACCATATGGTCAGCAAAAAAAATGTCGGCAATAACATTTTCGCTCTGGGCAAACCGGCCCTGCTGGTGGCAGCAACCTTGGCAGCCGGGCTCAGCCAGGTGCAAGCTGCAACACTGGATACGGTGAAAGAAAGAGGCGAGCTGAAGTGCGGCGTGAACAGCGGTCTGGCCGGATTTTCCAGCCCGGATGACAAGGGGGTATGGAGAGGCCTGGATGTAGACTTGTGTCGCGGCGTGTCGGCGGCCATTTTTAACGATCCTGACAAGGTGCAGTATATTCCGCTGAATGCCAAGGAGCGTCTGACCGCACTGCAGTCGGGCGAGATTGATGTGTTGTCCCGCAATACCACCTGGACTTCGAGCCGGGACACCGAACTGGGTGTGAACTTCACCGGCATCAACTATTACGATGGCCAGGGCTTTCTGATCAATAAAGCTCTGGGTGTAGCCAGTGCCAAAGACCTGGATGGCGCCGCCATTTGTATTCAGTCCGGTACCACTACCGAGCTGAACGTCGCCGACTATTTCCGCAAAAACAATATCAACTATACCGCCGTGGTATTTGATACTTCCGATCAGACCGTGCAAGGGCTGGAGGCCGGCCGCTGCGATGTATTGACCTCGGATTTGTCCCAGCTCTACGCCCTGCGTACCAAAATGTCCAACCCGGACGGTGCGGTCGCCCTGCCCGAGGTTATTTCAAAAGAGCCCCTGGGGCCTTCGGTTCGCCAGGGTGATGATCAGTGGTTCAACGTCGTCAAGTGGACGCACTTTGCCATGGTCAACGCCGAAGAAATGGGCATTACCAAGGCCAACATAGACAGCATGAAGGGCGGTAACAACCCGGATATGCGCCGCTTCCTGGGTGAAGATGCCGACTTTGGCAAAGGCATGGGACTCCCCGCAGACTGGGCCTATCGCATCATCAAGCATGTGGGTAACTATGGCGAGGTGTTTGAAGCCAACGTGGGTCAGGGCTCGCCACTGAAGATAGATCGCGGCCTGAATGCGCTGTGGACGGACGGTGGTTTGCAATACGCTCCGCCCGTTCGTTAACCGGCTGCTTGCTGCTCTTGTCATTGGGTGAAAGAGCGGTAACACCCTGCTAGAAGGCTGGGCCGCGACCGATGCGGCCCTCCTTTTACTCTTCCTTGGGGGCGGGCTTATGTCTTTACCGACCAAACACACAGATACCGAGGTGAAGTTTTGGCGTGATCCGGCTAAACGCGCCTTGCTGTTTCAGCTGTTGCTGCTGAGTGCCGTGGCCGTTGTGCTGTGGTTTATTATCAGCAATACCCTTTCCAACCTCGAAACTCGCGGTATTACCACCGGCTTCGGCTTTTTGGACGACCCTGCCGGTTTTGCCATTGCCCAATCGGTGATCCCGTACAGCGAGGTCGACACCTATGGCCGTACCTTTGTGGTGGGGCTGCTCAACACCCTGCTGGTTTCTTTTTTAGGCATTATCGGCGCCACTATTCTCGGATTCATCATCGGGATTGCCCGGTTGTCTCCCAACTGGTTGATTGCCCGCCTGGCGTCGGCTTATGTCGAGCTGTTTCGCAACATTCCACTCTTGCTGCAGATGTTTTTCTGGTATTTCGCCGTGCTGCGCACCCTGCCCGGCCCGCGCAACAGCATCAACGTGGGCGATGCCGCCTTTCTTAACGTGCGGGGCCTGTATTTGCCCGAACCCTTGCCCGGCAGCGGATTTTACTGGGTGGGCATAGCACTGCTTGTCGCCATCGCCCTGTCTATCGGGCTCGTACGGTTTAACAAACGCCGCCAGGAGGCCACCGGCCAGCGCTTTCCCGCCGGCTGGATAGCCCTGGCCCTGATTCTGGCACTCCCCAGTCTGACTTTCGTGCTGCTGGGCGCGCCTCTGGAGTGGGCGTATCCCGAACTGAAAGGCTTCAACTTCAGGGGAGGCATTAATATTATCCCCGAGTTTATGGCGCTGTGGCTGTCGCTGACCATTTATACCGCCGCCTTTATTGCCGAAATTGTGCGATCGGGTATTCAGGCCGTGGCCCAGGGCCAGACCGAAGCTGCGCATTCGCTGGGCATAAAAAACAGCCTGACGTTGCGTCTGGTCGTCATTCCACAGGCGATGCGCGTGATTATTCCGCCGCTGACCAGCCAGTTTCTCAACCTGACCAAAAACTCCTCGCTGGCCACCGCCATTGGTTATCCGGATCTGGTCTCGGTGTTTGCCGGGACCACCCTCAACCAGACCGGTCAGGCGATAGAAGTGATCACCATTACCATGCTGGTGTATCTGATCATCAGCCTGACGGTGTCTTTCTTTATGAACTGGTTTAACCGTCACATGGCACTGGTGGAGCGATAATATGTATAAAAACACCATTACCCCGCAACAGCCGGCTCCCGCAGCCAACAGAGGGCTGATTGGCTGGCTGCACGCCAACCTGTTCTCGGGCCCGATCAGCAGCCTGGTCACCCTGGCGGGCTTGTACGGCCTCTACCTGTTGCTGGTGCCCATGTTCAACTGGGCCATTATCGAGGCCGACTGGCTGGGTAACAGCCGAGAGGCCTGCGTGAGTGGCGGCGCTTGCTGGGTATTTATCGGCAACCGGCTGCAGCAGTTCACCTATGGCTTTTATCCTGCCGATGAGATCTGGCGTATTAACCTGACCTTTGCCTTGTTTGTGTTGCAGCTGCTGTGGCTGGCCCTGCCGCGTCTGCCGGCCAAAATGTGGGTCGCGCCCTTCATGGTGCTGATATTCCCGTTTATTGCCTATGGCCTGTTATACGGTGGCTGGTTTGGCCTGGTCGTGGTGCCGACCCATCAGTGGGGCGGCCTGACCTTGACCCTCATCATCGCCATTGTGGGGATTATTGCCGCCTTGCCCCTGGGTACCCTGCTGGCTCTGGGCAGACGCTCCAACATGCCGATAGTGCGCAGTCTGTCTGTGGTCTTTATCGAGTTTTGGCGCGGAGTGCCCTTGATCACGGTGCTGTTCATGTCGTCGGTGATGCTGCCGCTGTTCGTGCCCGAAGAGATCAGCCTCGATAAACTGATCCGTGCCATGATCGGCATCGTCTTCTTTCAGTCGGCCTATATCGCCGAAGTGGTACGGGGTGGCCTGCAGGCCATTCCCAAGGGCCAGACCGAAGCGGCCGAAGCGCTGGGATTAAACTACACCAAAACCATGTTGCTGATCGTGCTGCCCCAGGCACTGAAACTCATGATTCCCGGCATAGTGAATACCTTTATTGCCCTGTTCAAGGATACCAGCCTGGTGTTGATCATCGGCCTGTTCGACTTGCTGGCCATAGTACAGGCCGGGCTGGCGGACTCTAAATGGTTGGGTTTTGCCACCGAAGGCTATGTCTTTGCCGCCCTGGTGTATTGGGTATTTTGCTTTGCCATGTCCAAGTACAGCCAATATCTGGAACGTAAACTCAACACCGGCCACCGCCCGGGTTAGCCATCCATGGGAGTAAGATAATGAATACCAACAACAAGGAAGCCATGGTCACGCTGCGCGGCGTCAATAAATGGTATGGTGACTTTCATGTGTTACGGGATATCGACTTGACCGTGACCAAGGGCGAACGCATCGTCATCTGCGGCCCTTCCGGCTCGGGAAAGTCGACCTTGATCCGCTGCATCAACCGGCTCGAAGAGCATCAAAAAGGCGATATTCTGGTACGCAACACACCGCTGACCAACGATGTTAAGCACATTGAAACCATTCGTCGCGAAGTGGGCATGGTGTTTCAGCACTTTAACCTGTTTCCGCACCTTACCGTGCTCGAAAACTGTACCCTGGCTCAAATCTGGGTGCGTAAAACCCCCAAGAAAGAAGCCGAAGAAGTGGCGATGGCCCTGCTGACCCGGGTCAAGATCCAGGAACAGGCCAAAAAATATCCCGGCCAGCTGTCCGGCGGCCAGCAGCAGCGGGTGGCCATTGCCCGCAGCCTGTGCATGAACCCGGAAATCATGTTGTTTGACGAACCCACCTCGGCGCTGGATCCGGAGATGATCAAGGAGGTGCTCGATGTCATGGTCGAACTGGCGGAAGAAGGCATGACCATGCTGTGCGTGACCCACGAAATGGGCTTTGCCCGCACCGTGGCCGACCGCGTTATTTTTATGGATGAAGGGCAGATTATTGAAGAAAACGACCCGGAAACCTTTTTCCATCACCCCGAGTCGGAGCGTACCAAGTTGTTCCTCAGCCAGATTCTGGGGCATTAACTCGACATAAGCGTGAGACGTGAGGCGTGAGGCGTGAGGGATAAAAAGTGAAGAGTTAAGCACAACTTCTTGCCAGCCTGTGACTCATCTCCTCACTCTTTTCGCCGCACCACATAACCGAGCACATAAAAAAGCCCCGAACAATAGCGGGGCTCGTAGACTTGGCTCATGTGTAAAACATGGGCTTACAAGGCGGCTTTAAACATGGCCACCACTTCCTGATGGCTGGGCTGAATCGGGTTGGTCAAGCCGCAGGCATCTTGCATGGCGTTGGTTGCCAGCATGTCGAAGTCGGCTTCTTTGACTCCCAGGCCGGCCAGACCGGCAGGAATACCCACCTGCTTTGCCAACTTGACGATGGCGTCAATACACAGGCTGGCGCCCTCTTCCTGGCTCACGCCTGTCACGTCCAGCCCCATGGCGGCAGCAATATCGGTGTGGCGAGCACTGGCCACGCTGCTGTTAAAGCGCTGCACGTGCGGCAGCAGGATGGCATTACAAACCCCATGGGGCAGATCATAAAAGCCACCCAGCTGGTGCGCCATGGCATGCACATACCCCAGCGACGCATTGTTAAATGCCATGCCGGCCAATAGCTGGGCATAGGCCATTTGCTCCCGGGCTTCCATGTCGGTGCCATCATTCACGGCGCGCACCAGATACTGACTGATCAGCGTGACCGCCTTAAGTGCACAGGTATCGGTAATAGGGTTGGCCGCCGTTGACACATAGGCCTCTACCGCATGCGTCAGCGCATCCATGCCGGTGGCGGCGGTCAACGATTTGGGCATGTTTTTCATCAACACGGGATCGTTGACCGACATAATGGGCGTGACGTTCTTGTCGACGATCGCCATTTTAATGTGGGTTTTTTCATCGGTAATTATACAAAAACGCGTCACTTCCGAGGCGGTACCGGCGGTGGTGTTAATGGCCACCAGCGGCAGCTGAGGCTTGGTCGAGCGATCCACGCCTTCGTAATCACGAATATCACCGCCATTACTGGCTACCAGGGCAATGGCCTTGGCACAGTCGTGGGGTGAGCCGCCGCCCAGGGAAATAACAAAATCACAATCATGCTGGCGCAGCAGCGCCAAACCGGCTTCAACGTTACCCGTGGTAGGGTTGGCCTGTACCTCGGCGAAAGTGCTGGCCTGAATATCCTTGCTGGCCAGCGCCTGCTGCAAGTCACCCGCATAGCCTAAATCGACTAGGGGCTTGTCGGTCACGATTAACGCATGTTTAAAGCCAAGCTGGCTCAGCTCGTTCACCGCCTGCTCGATGGCACCGGCACCTATCACGTTTACCGAGGGCATATAAAATGTGGCTGTGCTCATATTGTTACCTTCCTTCTCAATTCAGAAACAAATCATCGGGTGCTGGCAAGGCTTGCCAGCCGTTGTACGTGTATCCGGATGTCAGGCTCCTGCAGCAATTGCCGAACCTGACTGTAGCGATAATTGGGTTAGTGGGTGTTATTCCAGATCATGATTGACCGCGATCAGAAAAAGCCCAACGGATGACTGTCATAACTGACCAACATGCACTTGGTCAGCTGATAGTGATCCAGCATCATCTTGTGGGTTTCGCGACCAATACCGGATTTTTTATAGCCGCCAAAGGCCGCATGGGCCGGATAGGCGTGATAACAGTTCATCCAGATGCGCCCAGCCTGAATACCTCGGGCCATGCGGTAGGCCCGGTTGGTATCTCGCGTCCACAGGCCGGCGCCCAGGCCAAACTCGGTATCGTTGGCAATGGCCAATGCCTCGGCTTCATCTTTGAAGGTGGTCACGCCTACCGCTGGGCCAAATATTTCCTCTTGAAACACCCGCATGGTGTTGTTGCCCTGAAAAATGGTCGGCTGAATATAAAAGCCGTCTTCAAGACCGCTAATGGTATTCGCCTGGCCGCCCAGCAGCATCCTGGCGCCCTCGCGGTTGCCAATCTCCATGTAGCTCAAAATTTTATCAAACTGTTCTCGCGACGCTTGTGCGCCCACCTGAGTATCGGTATCCAGCGGGTTGCCTTGTTTTATCTGGCGACCTCGCACCAGAACCCGCTCCATAAAGTCGTCGAAGATGCTCTCCTGCACTAGAGCACGAGACGGACAAGTACAGACTTCCCCCTGGTTAAAGAAGGTCATCAACATGCCTTCAATGCATTTGTCGACGAACTCGGGTTCATAATTCAGCACATCTTCAAAGAAGATATTGGGCGACTTGCCCCCCAGCTCGACGGTGGACGGAATTAAACGCTCTGCCGCCGCTTTCAATACGTGCTGCCCCACTGGGGTAGAACCGGTAAAGGCCAGCTTGGCAATACCGGGGTGGCGTAATATCGCTTCGCCGGCTTCTTTCCCCAGGCCATTGACCACGTTGATCACTCCCGGCGGCAAGAGATCGCCAATGAGCTCCATCAGCACCAATATGGATGCCGGCGTTTGCTCGGCAGGTTTAAGCACGGTACAGCAACCCGAGGCCAATACCGGCGCCAACTTCCAGGCCGCCATTAACAGCGGAAAGTTCCAGGGAATAATCTGCCCCACCACGCCCACCGGCTCTTGAAAATGGTAGGCGGCAGTCGTGGCGTTCAGTTCAGCGGCCGAGCCTTCCTGGGCACGGATGGCGCCGGCAAAGTAGCGAAAATGATCGACCACCAACGGAATATCCGCAGCCAGGGTTTCCCGCACCGCCTTACCGTTATCCCAGGTTTCGGCAACCGCCAGCATTTCTATGTTCTGTTCAATACGATCGGCGATGCGCAACATCACATTGGCACGCTCGGCGACCGCGGTTTTACTCCAGGTTGCAAAGGCAGTTTGAGCTGCCTGCACCGCCAGGTCGACGTCTTTGGCATCGGAACGCGGGACTTCGCAAAACACGGCGCCGTTAACCGGCGAGCTATTTTCCATATAACGACCATTGACCGGCTCACGCCACTCGCCACCGATAAAATTCTGATAGCGTGCCTTGAAACTGACGACGGCACCGGCTTGTCCTGGTTGCTGATAAATCATGATGACTCTCCTTGTTGATAGCTCACTCACAGACAGTGATGACAGACGACGGCCTTTACAGCCTGGCCTTGCCTCTGGAAATGCAAACTTGGTGCCAAGTGCTGAATATCAACAAAACAGGCTTACAAATGCGTTATATTAAGGGCGGGGACAGGCTTCTCCACGAATGAGCGGACTATCATTAGCTGGCAACAAGCTGTTCGGTTTACGCACACAGTGTTCAGTACAGGTGTTCAGTTTCTTAACAGGAGCGACCATGACGACAAATGAAACGGATCAGACGAGGCTCTCTCAGCTACCGCCAACGCAGCTGTTACTGGAGCGCTCGTGGCAACGCAGCCGTGAATATGGTTTGAGTCAGCACAGTCGAATAGACCCCTTCAGCCTGCCAAAGGTCGATTTACGGCAGATAAAGCAGCAGCATGCTCCCTTGCTCAGCTATCTCAACAACAGCCTGCCCTTGTTTGAACAACTGCAGCAGGGCCGGCGTTGTCGCCTGTTGTTTGCCGACGCTCAGGGCACCATTTTATTTAGCGCCGGCGATCCGCATTTTGGCAGCAAGGCGCAACAAGTCGCCCTGACCAGTGGCGCCAGCTGGCACGAACAGAGCATGGGCACCAACGCCATTGGTACCGCGCTCAACGAACGGCAGGAAGTAAGCGTACTGGGCCAGCAGCATTATTTAGCCGCCAATCACGGCATTAGCTGTAGCGCCAGCCCGGTGTTATCTCCTGACGGAGAGCTATTGGGTGTGATCGATATTTCCAGTGACACGGGCGAACATGCCCAGGACATGCTGCTAACCGCCAGGTTGATGGCATTGGCCGTAGAAAATGCCCTGGTGATGAACCAGCATCAGGCGCACTGGATCCTCAGCCTGGCGCCCGACGCAGGCAGCTTGCAACAGCCCTGGTCCGGCATTATCGCCCTGCGTGAAGACGGCCAGCTGCTGGGCGCCAACCGCAGTGCCCGCCACTGGCTGAGTGAGCTGAACCTGCCCGCTATGCTGGGCCAGCTACAGCAAGGCAAGCTAACCCCGGTTAAACAAGGCATCGCCTTGCTTAGCCGCCAGCAACAGTCTCAGACTGTTGTTAATAAGGTCATGACACCCGCACCGAGCCCCCGTGAGGCCACGGCACTCAAGTTGATGGCTCGGCAGATCCCGTTGCTTGTTCAAGGTGAAACCGGTACCGGCAAAGATCACCTGGTGCGACGATTACATCAGGCCAGTGCTCGATCTGCGGGCCCCTTGATTGCCGTTAACTGCGGGGCTCTGCCCAACGATCTGCTGGAAGCCGAATTATTCGGTTATGTGCCCGGTGCCTTTACCGGTGGCCATAAACAGGGCCGGCCTGGTTATATCCGAAGCGCCGATAACGGTATTTTGTTTCTCGATGAAATTGGCGAGTTGCCACTGGCGGCACAAACGCGTTTATTAAGGGTGCTACAAGAAAAATCCGTGACTCCCCTGGGCTGTCACCAGCCGCAAGCCGTCGACTTTCAATTGATTGCCGCCAGCCACAGAGATCTGGCAGCCATGGTTGAGCAAGGGAAGTTTCGCCAGGACCTGTACTTTAGAATTAATGGCTTTACCCTGCAGCTGCCGCCGCTGCGGGAATATGGAGAAGAGGCGTTTAACACGTTATTGAGGTCTTTATTGGCCGAGTTAACCCCTGAAGATGCCCCCTTTGGCAAGATAACCCTGGATGAAGATGTCACACACTGGCTACGCAGTTATCACTGGCCCGGCAATATTCGCCAGTTAAAACAACAGCTGGAGGTAGCGATAGTGCTGGCCGAAGGAAGCCATATCAGACTGCAACATCTGCCAGAGCTCCCGCAAATGGCCCGCAGCCTGCCACAAACACAGGATCTAAAATCCTTAACCGACCAACTCATTGTGCAAACCCTGGAGGAATGCCAGGGCAACGTGAGTGAGGCCGCCCGCCGGTTGAACATGAGCAGAACCACTATTTATGCCAGGCTGAAGGCAAGCAAGCCCAAGATGGTTTAAATATCACCTTTTGGGTATTTGGCAAACTCGCGAGAAATATCCGCGTACAACTCTACGGCCCAACGCGGCAGGTTGGCCGCAAAGCCGTCCAGAGGCTGACGTCGCGGATCGTGTGGCGCGATAACCACAGATGCGCGATGGGTGCCGACTTTACTGACCAACACAAATAACTCTTCTACCGCTATGTCGCCCACGGCCAGACAGCCGACAGACTGCGCCTTGCCGTGAATGTAAATATCGCCACCCGGGTTGGTACGACCTTCTTTGGCCGCACGCATCAGATCATACGAATTGGGGTAGTCCAGCCGCATCGACAGGTGAAACTGGCTGTTCGGGTTTAAATGCGTGATGCGGTAAATACCTTCTGGCACCTGTTTATCGCCTTCTCGCAGCTTGGGCCCGGGGCCGCCGCTGGCCTTGCTGATGGGGTAGCTGCGAATAAAGGTAAAGTCTCCCTCGTTGCGGGCCCATAGCTCCAGGTTTTTTTCCTCTTTGGTCGCTAAAAACACCACCTCTTGCGGCGGATACGTGATGTTGGCACGCATAAAGTAAGGTTTCATGCGCACCTCGGCCAGATACCCATAGGCCGATACTACTTCATCCACACTGCTATGGGGATACTGAACGGCCAGGGCCGTCGGGGCCGCTAAAGTGGCCAAAAGGAGAGCTGGCACGGTAAATTCTCGCAAAAGACGCATAAACAACACTAAACCCAAAATAAACTCATACCCTAATAATAGCGCGACCCCGTCTCCGTTGTAATCTGTCGCAACGAAATAAGTTCAAAGACATTGCGGCGCTGTCCATGCTGATTTTGTATTAGGATAAATAAACACCCCCTCAATATAGGCAGGCGCCAGTGCCACAGCATGCAACCCCACCTCTTCTGGTCTTGTCGGCCCTGTTACTGAGTGGCTGTACCCAGCTGGCATCACTGCCCTACCCGACCAGGACACCATCCTTTTCACCAGGCACCCCGGGCGTGGCCATCAGTCAGACCCTGTCTCCCCGGCTGGAAAGCATTGCATTTTTTTCCGATACCCCGTTTAGTGCCGACCATGCCGAGCCCTGTATTAACGCGCTTATTCCTTCGCCGCCTGACGACACAGATGCCGATAGCCATGACAATGCCATAGTGTACTTTGGCCGGGATGTCTTGAACACGCCGGGTTTGATCAGGGTAAATAAACGACAACTCGGCTTGCTGCCAAGCGAGTATCGCATTGCCTTTCAGCTGGCGGCTTTCGGTCAGGCCCAGGGCACCCACTACGGTTTTAGCCGGCTCAGACTGGCGCGTTCAGACGCATTCGATCTCACCAATCATGACTTTCAACCCATGGCCCCCACGGCTCCGGACGCCCAGCTGGTTTACCTGTCACTCAGGGCGCTCTATCAACAGCTGGATGCCTGTATGGCAGACGGCAATCCCCATTCATGACCCCTCAGGCTGTAACCACATGATGTTCTTCGGGCTTTTGTTTATAGTCTTCTACATCAGCAACATATTGGTTACTGTGGTGCTTTACCGTAGGGGTTCAATTAACACCAAGCAACCTCTTATAACTGATGTGGATTTTGGGCCTGGCCTTGGTTTTCTTTAAAGACCGAAGACTTTATCGTCACCCTCGCGAAGGAACGTCATCCTCGCGCAGGAACGTCATCCCCGCGTAGGAACGTCATCCTCGCGAAGGCGGGGACGGGGGTCCAGTGTCTTTGCAGGAGAAGCGCAGGCTGACAGTTCTGCACCACAGGTCCTGGATTCCCGCCTTCGCGGGAATGACAAGAGGGGGTGCGCGGGAATGACAAGAGGGGGGCGCGGGAATGACAAGAGAGGGGGCGAGGGTGACGTTCCTTCGCGGGAATGACGGCAGAACCACACCTGTTATGCGGCATTATCTGCATTCGTTCAAAAATATTCACGGTTTCGCTCAGGGAGTTAGATAGTGAAAAAGTTAATCTTGGCAGCGGTAACATTAGCAGCATCAGCGACGGTCACGGCCGAGCAAGTACCATCAAACTCTATTGCACAGTGCGCCATGATTGGGGAAGACTTACCCCGACTGGCATGTTACGACCAGCTGGCAAAGACACTCGGGGTGAACGGCCGGCACGCGATGAAGGCTCGGGCTGGAGACACCGGAAAATGGGTACTTGATAAGCAGAAAAATCCTATTGACGACTCAAGAACCGTGACCTTGACGCTGAAGGCCGACTCGGGAGGAAGCCGATTCGGAAAACCAATTACCCTGGTCGCGCGCTGTCATTCCAACAAAACAGAGGTGCTCATCAACTGGCGGGCCTATCTGGGCAGCGAAGCAAACGTCACTCTGAGAATAGGCGATGGCGACGCCAGCACCTCCAGGTGGGAGCTGTTGTCTGACAGGCAGGCAAGCTATCATAGTACGCCCATCAAGATGCTGAAAGACCTGCTGGCGGCGGACAAAATGGTCGCTCAGGTGACGCCTTTTAACGTCAGCCCGTCTATTGCCATCTTCGACACTTCGGGATTGGACCAGGCCATTAAACCATTACGAGAAACCTGCGGCTGGTAAGAACAGCCGCCTAAAACGGAGAGCACTGATGAGCTTGAACGAGGCGCCTGCGGACGTCAAACTGGCGGTAGACTTGATCGAGTTGCTGGAAGTCAATCAACTGGACCCGGAAGTGGTACTCAGCGCCCTGGCCATGGTCACCAAAGACTTTGAGCGCAAGCTGGCAGCTGAGAAACGCAAAGAATGAAGAGTGAGGCGTAAGGTGCGGCCAAAAAAACGCTCCCATGCCGGGCATGGGAGCGAAGATAAAATACCGGTTTTCTGACACCTAATGACTCAGGGGCACGTCTCAGGTTTAACGCCTGACACCTCACATCTTGCCCCTCACCGTCACTTTTGAGGCTTAGCGCTCTTCTTCCAGATAGGTATAACCTTCCAGACCGGCGGTCAGCTCGTTGAGCATCATGGCACGGGACTCTTCATCCAGATGGGGCTGGTTGAGCAGCGTTTCGTAACGGGCGTTAATGACGCTAGGGTCAATATCCACATAACGCAGCATGTCGGTGACCGTGCTGCCCGCCTTCACATCACTGATGATCACCTTGCCATCGCCGTCTACCGAGACTTCCGCACTGTGGGTGTCACCAAACAGGTTGTGCATGTCGCCCAGAATCTCCTGATAGGCCCCCACCATGAAAAAGCCCAGATATTGAGGGTGGCCCGGCACAAACTCCGGCATCGGCAAGGTGGTTTCCACACCCTGACCATCCACATACTGATCGATGGCACCGTCTGAATCACAGGTAATGTCCAGGATCACCGCGCGACGGGTCGGCTCTCTGTCCAGGCCGTTTAATGGCAAGACCGGAAATATCTGATCAATGCCCCAGGCATCGGGCAGTGACTGAAACAGCGAGAAGTTGACAAAGCACTTGTCGGCCAGCTTTTCGTTCAGCTCATCCATAATGGGTCGATGCGAGCGGTTGGCGGTATTGAGCCGCGCCTTGATGCCCAGACAGATATTCAGGTGCATTTCTTCTGCCCAGGCTCTGTCTTCCAGCGTCATCAACCCCATGTTGTACTGCTGATGCACATCGCCCAGCTCGGCTACCGTATCGTGATAGATCTCGAGCAGGGGCGGATCTTCCCGGCACAGATCTTCCCAGGTATCCCAGATATTGTGCAGCAAGAATGGCGCCTCTGCAGCCGGTGCCCCGGCTGCTTGTGGCTTGGCCGACTCTATGCTGATGACATCGGCAATCAATACTGCATGGTGCGCGGTAATGGCACGGCCCGACTCGCTGATGATCAGCGGGTAAGGCAAGTCGAACTCGCGGCAGACGTTGCCAATGCCCCACACCACATTGTTGGCATATTCACGCATGTTGTAGTTGGTGGAACAATAACTTTGCGAACGGGTCCCTTCGTAGTCCACGCCCAAACCGCCACCCACATCGACAATATCCACCGGCACGCCCATGCGCCGTAACTCGCCGTAAAAGCGGCCACACTCGCGCACCCCTTTTTGAATGTCGCGAATATTGGCAATTTGCGAGCCCAGGTGGAAATGCAGCAGTTGCAACCAGTGCAGGCAATCCGCATCGCGCAATTGTTGCACCAGGCTCAGCACCTGGGCGGCACTCAAACCAAACTTGGACTTTTCGCCACCGCTGGACTGCCACTTGCCTGCCCCCTGGGAAGCCAGACGAGCGCGCACGCCCAGTCTTGGCTCGACATCGATGCACTTGGCCTCTTCCATCACCATGGCCAGCTCGGACAGCTTTTCGATGACGATGTACACCTGATGGCCCATCTTGGTGCCCAACAGCGCCAGACGGATATATTCTTTATCTTTATAGCCGTTGCACACGATAACCGACTCGGTTTCGTGGCTGTGGGCCAGCACGGCCAGCAACTCCGGCTTGGAGCCAGCTTCCAGCCCCAGGCGCGGCTTGTCTTTATAGGCCTTGGTCACCGCATCCAGCACGCCACGCTGCTGGTTCACCTTGATGGGATACACCGTCAGGTAGTCGCCTTCGTAACCATATTCGTCAATGGCCGCATTAAAGGCATTAAACAGGGCATCGATGCGACTCTTGATGATATCGGGAAAACGCAGCAGCACTGGGGTGGCAAAGCCTTCGGCTTTTAGCTGTTCAATGACATCTAACAGCACCACTTTGGCATCGGGGCGAGATTTATCAGGGGTGACAACGACTTGCCCCTGATCATCGAGATGAAAAAAGCCGGCTCCCCAATAAGGCAGGTTATATACTTTGAGGGCGTCGCTTGCGGACCATTCAGCCATATTCTTTGTCCCTTTTCGTGTCAGGGTCATAGAAAATCCGAATCAGGTAACGATTCGGTACGATATAATTGTGACGCTCCAGGAGCGTAAAACGTTCGATATTTCAGCAAGCCCGGCCAAATTTGGCCCTTTATGAATCCGTAAGATCCCGTTCAGTCTGCTTGCTGAAAATAGAGCGCAGAGTCTACACACAGCCACCCGCGCTGACCAGTACCTGCCGGCCCCTGGCGACTGTTTTTTTGCCCCCAAAGTGAGTGGGATTAACGTACTACGCCACTCAAGAACTCGTGTCGCGTTTCGGCACGGCTTTTAAAAATACCGCCAAGAGAGGTAGTCGTAGTGCTGCTGGTGGCATCCATGACGCCCCTGGCTTTAACGCAATAATGAGTGGCACTGATGCTTACTGCCACATCATCGGACTCCAGCAAGGTCTGCAAGGCCACCAACACCTGTTGGGTCAACCGCTCCTGCACCTGGGGCCGGCGGGCAAAAAACTGCACGATACGGTTAATTTTAGACAAGCCAATCACCTTGGTGCGCGGTATGTAGGCGACGGTGGCGGTGCCGTCTATGGTCACAAAGTGATGTTCGCAGGTACTGGTCAGGGTGATATCACGCACCTGCACCATTTCATCGACCTTCATCTTGTTGTCGATCATGGTGATTTTGGGAAAGTAGCTGTAATCCAGGCCGGAAAATATCTCACGCACATACATTTTGGCAATGCGCTGCGGCGTTTCCGCCAGACTGTCATCTTCCAAGTCCAGGCCCAGCACATCCATCATCTCGGCCATTAACCCCGTAATGCGTGCCTGTTTATCATCCAGGGTCAGATTATTGCCTCTCATTGGCGTTTCCAGCCCCAGAGTTTCAAGGGCCGAACGGACCCGAATAGCGGCATCACTCAAAGCAGTCATGGTAGTCCTCTTGGGTAAATCAGTTGGATAAATCGAATACAAAAAACAGGCTGCAGGAATGGTAGTGTATTTGCCGCCCGGAGTGAATGCCAGAATCATCTACTTTAACAGTGACAAAATATTTTAAACTGAAACAATAACCTACTCGTGCTCATAACAGGAAGCTGCATATGACAACCTTCGATCACTGTAATCAGCCAGGCTTGCGGCCTTATCTTGATGCCAGGCAGGATATGCTTGGCCAGCTGGATGCCATTACCGATAGCGAACTGGTGGGACTTGAACAACTGCCCAACCGCATTCTGGCCGATGATATTCACTCACCCATCGATGTGCCTTCTTTTGCCAACTCGGCCATGGACGGCTATGCCCTGCGTGCGGCAGACCTGCAAGATGGCGTGGCGTTAACCTTGATTGGTACCAGCCTGGCCGGGCAGCCGTTCAACAACCGGGTGGCCGCCGGGGAATGCGTGCGCATCATGACCGGTGCCGCCCTGCCCCTGGGCGCCGATACCGTGGTCATGCAAGAGAACTGTCGCTCGGAGCAAAACCTCATTTACCCCCAGGGCACCATCAGCGAGGGGCAAAATGTGCGTCTGCCCGCCGAAGATCTGGCCCAGGGTGAGCGGGTATTCGCCGCCGGCACCCGCATTAATGCCCGGGTGCTGTCCGTCTTGTCCTCTCTGGGGTTGGAGCAGCTTTATGTGCGCCGCCCGCTGACCGTGGCCTTGCTGTCTACCGGTGACGAGTTGAAAAGCCCGGGGGAACTGCTGGGCCCCGGGGAGATTTATGACTCCAACCGCATCGGTCTCAACGCCATGTTGCAACGTCTGGGCATCAGGGTGCTCGATTATGGCATTATCAAGGACGACCCTGCGTTGATCCGCGACGCCTTCATCAAGGCCTCTGGTGAAGCCGACGCCATCATTACCTCGGGCGGCGTCTCCGTGGGCGATGCCGACTACACCAAGCAAGTACTGGAAGACGTCGGTCGCATCGCTTTTTGGAAGCTGGCAGTCAAGCCGGGCAAGCCCTTTGCCTTTGGCCACATTAACGACTGCCCTTTCTTTGGCCTGCCCGGTAATCCCGTCTCTGCCGCCGTGACCTTTCACCTGCTGGTGCGCCCCGCACTGGCAAAGCTGGCCGGCGAGGTGTTGCCCGCTCCTGTTACCCTGCAGGCAAAAGCCCTGATGCCGTTCAGAAAAACACCCGGCCGCATGGACTTTCAACGGGGCATTGTCAGCACCCAGCCCGATGGCAGCCTGGGCGTCATCGCCGCCGGCGCCCAAAGCTCCGGCGTATTCAGCGCCATGGCCGAGGCCAACTGCTTGCTGCACCTTGAACAAGAGCGCGGCAATGTCGCCGAAGGCGAACAGGTCACGCTGGAGCTGATCGACGGCTTGTATTGGTAACGAATGGATGAGGTGTGAGGTGTGAGGTGTGAGGTGTGAGGAAACCGTACCTGAACACTCGGTGTGTTACCTCTCACTATTCCCGCCTCACGCCTCACGCCTCACGCCTCACGAACAGTGTAGCGAGCGCTCGCCGCCATTGTTAAACGCCGCGCTCGTTGTTCCAGATCAATACGTGCAACTGGGGTAATACCCGGGCGTTAAACCAGCGATCCCTGGTGACCTTGTCTACCAGCCAGCGCAGGCGCGCATTCAGATCCTCGAGGTCCGTTGCCAGTTCCGGCTGCTCCGGTGTGGCCGGCGCCGGGTTGCAAGGCTGTAGCGTCAGGGGCAACTGGGGGTAACGGGCCGCCATTTCACGGGCCCACTGATAATCCACCTCATCGGCAATCACCAGTTTCAGGCTCAGCTGGGTGTGGGGCCCGGCGGCGGCCAGACAGTCGGCAAACCGGGCGGCATTGAAAGGCATGTTGGCCGACGGTGGCTTGGGGCTGAGCGTTAAGTGATCCAGCCGGGCAAACCAGGGTTGGGCCTTGCTGCCCTGGGTTTCTATGGCAAAGGTATAACCCTGACGCTGACCCAGGGTCAACAAGTCGGCTAACGGCTGCAACGCCGGGTTGCCCCCGGACAAGGTGACCAGCAAGGGCTGGTCGCCACTCAAACGCTTCACCTCCGCCATAATGGCGGAGGCACTCATGGGCGTCCAGTCGGCCTTGAAGCGGGGTTCAACGGCATACAGGGTATCGCACCAGCTGCAGCGAAAGTCACAGCCTCCGGTACGCACAAAGACGGTGGGTACGCCTACCAGGGCCCCTTCTCCCTGAATGGTGGGGCCGAATATTTCACTGATGGCGATGCTCATGGTCGATATTCCGCCCAGGTTTTCGGCGTTTCCGACACCGACACCGCGCTCACTTCGGGCCAGCGCTCCCGTGCCCAGTCAAATAAATGCCGGGCCAGGCGCTCGGCCGTGGTGCACTCGTCGCCCAGCACCTCGTTCAAGTGCCGATGATCCAGGGTATCGTCGATGTAGTCCTTGAAGGCCTTCAGCTCAAGATAATCACGCACGAAGCCGTACTGATCCAGCGTTTCGCCTTGCAGCTCGATCACCACTATATAGTTGTGGCCATGCAAACGGGCGCAAGGGTGCCACTCCGGCATTTGCGTCAGCTGATGAGAGGCGGAAAAGTGAAATTCCTTCTTTATGGTGTACATGTTTTCGCCCTCGCCACGGCCTCAAGCCAATACTCTTTATCCAGATAAGGCGTGGGATCTGCCATGCCGGCCAGGGTCATGGCCTCGATACGCTCGACACAGGTACCACAGCGGCCACAGTGTTGCTCGCCCCCTTCGTAACAGGACCAGGTATCGGCCACCGGCACCGCAAAGCGGGCGGCATCACGGGCAATTTCGGTTTTGTCGGTATTCACATAGGGGGCAAACAGCGCCACCTCGGCCACGCCGTCCAGGGCCTGGCTCTGCATTTCAGCAAACAGGCGAATAAAGTCAGGCCGACAGTCGGGATAGATAAAGTGATCGCCACCGTGTACCGCCAGGGCGACGGCGTTCAGGCCACGGCTGGCTGCCACGCCAAAGGCAATGGTCAGCATAATGGCATTGCGGTTGGGCACCACGGTCAGCTTCATATTCTCTTCGCTGTAGTGACCGTGAGGCACCTCTATGTCATCGGTGAGTGCCGAGCCCGAGAGTTGGGCGCCAATCTGGCTGATGTCCATCACCAGGTGGGGAACCTGTAACCGTTCGGCACACGCTCGAGCGGCGTCTATTTCTTTTTTGTGGCGCTGACCATAGTCAAAGGTCAGCAAGGCGCCGAGGGCGTTTTCTGCCGCCAGACGATAAGCCAGCGTCACGGAGTCGAATCCGCCAGAGCAGATCAGTAAAGCATTCATCAAATTGTGTCCTTGTTTTGTCCGGGTAGGCTGCGACCGGGAATAAAAGCGGGGCTATTCTAGCGCCCGTGGCAACGAGATCAAACAAAAAGGGCGCCTAAGCGCCCTTTAATATGCAGATACTCTGTTTAGCCGGGGTTACTCCGGCTTGGGCTCACTGCCCTGCTTGGCCAGGTACAGCCAGGTGTCAATCACGGTATCGGGGTTGAGTGATACCGAGTCTATGCCCTGATCGACCAGCCAGGAGGCAAAGTCCGCATGATCCGACGGCCCCTGGCCGCAGATGCCCACGTATTTACCGGCCTTGCGTGCCGCCTGAATCGCCATCGACAGCAGCGCCTTAACCGCTTCGTCACGTTCATCAAAGGCACCCGCTACCAGCCCGGAGTCTCTATCCAGGCCCAGCGTCAGCTGGGTCATGTCGTTAGAGCCAATAGAGAAGCCGTCAAAGTAGGCCAGGAACTTGTCCGCCAACAAGGCGTTGGATGGCAACTCGCACATCATGATGACCTTGAGGCCGGCTTCGCCACGCTTGAGGCCGTTTTCTGCCAGCAAATCAATGACCGATGCGGCTTCAGTCAGGGTGCGCACGAAGGGGATCATGATTTCGACGTTGGTCAGACCCATGTCGTTGCGTACCCGCTTCATCGCCTCGCATTCCATGGCAAAACAGTCACGGAAGTCTTCGGAGATATAGCGGGACGCCCCGCGAAAGCCCAGCATGGGGTTTTCTTCATCCGGCTCGTAGGCATCGCCGCCCAACAGGTTGGCATACTCGTTCGACTTGAAGTCGGACATCCGCACAATCACGCGCTCCGGCCAGAAGGCCGAGGCCAGTGTGGCTATGCCTTCGGCCAGCTTGGCAACAAAGAACTCCCGCGGGTTGTCGTAACCGGCAGTAATCTCGTCAATCTGCTGCTGCAGCCTGGGGCTTTCCTGCTCGTAATTCAGCAGAGCCTTGGGGTGCACGCCTATCATACGGTTGATGATAAATTCCAGTCGCGCCAGGCCCACACCCGCATTGGGCAGCTGGGCAAAGTCAAAGGCGCGATCCGGGTTACCCACGTTCAACATCACCTTGACCGGCGAGACCGGCATGGCACCGACTTCGGAGACATTAACCTGGAAGTCGAGCTTGCCCTGATAAATAAAGCCGGTGTCACCCTCGGCGCACGACACGGTAATCTCCTGGCCTTCGGTAATACGGCTGGTGGCATCACCACAACCGACTACGGCAGGAATGCCCAGCTCACGGGCAATAATGGCCGCGTGGCAGGTGCGTCCGCCCCGGTTGGTCACAATGGCCGATGCCCGCTTCATGATGGGCTCCCAATCGGGGTCCGTCATGTCGGTCACCAGCACGTCACCGGGCTTGATGTCGTCCATCTGCTCCAGAGAGGCAATCACCCTGGCCGGGCCGGCACCAATCTTATGACCGATGGCACGCCCTTCGACGATCACGTCACCCTGCTCGGCCAGCGCGAAGCGCTCCAGCACGTTAGCGTCCTGACGGCTGCGTACGGTTTCGGGGCGAGCCTGCACGATATAAAGCTGGCCATCTACGCCGTCTTTTGCCCACTCAATGTCCATGGGGCGGCCGTAATGCTGCTCGATAATCACAGCCTGCTTGGCCAGCTCCATCACTTCGTCGTTGGTTAACGAGAACTGATTGCGCTCTGCCTTGCTGGTTTCTTTAATATCAACCTGCTGACCCAGTTCCTGCCCTTCGGCATAGATCATTTTTTGCAACTTGGAGCCCAGGGTCTTGCGCACCACCGCCGGACGTCCGGCCTTGAGGGTCGGCTTGTGAACGTAAAATTCATCGGGGTTGACGGCACCCTGCACCACCATTTCGCCCAAACCGGTCGAAGAAGTAATAAATACCACATCGTCGAAACCGGACTCGGTGTCCAGCGTGAACATCACGCCCGAGGCGGCGATGTCGGAGCGCACCATGCGCTGAATACCGGCAGACAGCGCCACGCCTCTGTGGTCGTAACCCTGGTGCACCCGATAGGAAATGGCTCTGTCGTTAAACAGCGAAGCAAATACGTGCTTGATGGCGACCATAACCGCATCCAGGCCGCGCACGTTCAAGAAGGTTTCCTGCTGCCCGGCAAACGAGGCATCGGGCATGTCTTCTGCGGTGGCGGAAGAGCGTACGGCAAACGAGGCCTGATCGCCGGCCTGACCGGTCAGCTCGCTATAGGCTTCGGCAATGGCGTTTTCCAGCTCTGGCTGAAACGGGGTATCAATCACCCACTGGCGAATGCTTTGCCCGGCCTGGCCCAAAGCGGCAATGTTGTCGACGTCCAGGGTATCGAGCAAGTCATGAATTTTGGCGTTAAGGCCACTTTGCTCCAAAAATTCGTTAAAGGCATAAGCGGTGGTCGCAAAACCGCCAGGTACAGACACTCCGGCACCGGCCAATTGGCTAATCATCTCGCCTAACGAGGCGTTTTTTCCACCGACTCGGTCTACGTCGTTCATTCCGAGCTGTTCGTACCAAATTACATATTCCTTCACGGACATGTCTCCAACAAAGATGTTCTTGGGTTGCGTAATTTTTGACTGCTGTGCGTTTGAAGTTGTTATTTTGCAGGCCTTTATATGCCTAGACACAGAATGATTCTACAATGGCCGCAAAATGTAGGTAAACGCTTAACCTGTACCAATATACAAAAGTGAGATCTGGAGGCCTGATGCACACGGTTTTTTATGTTTCTGATGGGACGGCGATCACAGCCGAGATTTTTGGCCATGCGGTGCTAAGTCAGTTTCCTCTGCCTTTTGAACAGGTCACTATCCCTTTTGTGGGCGATACAGGCAAGGCTGAGGACGTTAAAGCCAAAATCAACGACTGCTATCGCCAAAGCGGCAAGCAGCCGTTGGTGTTCCACACCATAGTGGATAGCACCTTGCGTAACATTATCACCACCAGCGAAGCCAAGTGTTACGACTTTCTCAATACCTTTGTGGCGCCCATAGAGCAGCAACTGGGCGTAAAAGCCGATCCGCGCATTAACCGCACCCACGGCATGGAAAACAGACAGCATTACGATACCCGCATCGATGCGGTGAACTATGCCCTGGAAAACGACGATGGCGTGACCACCAAAGCCTACGACGAAGCCGATATCATACTGGTGGGCGTGTCCCGCTGTGGCAAGACCCCCACCAGTTTATACCTGGCGTTACAGTTTGGCATTCGGGTGGCCAACTATCCGTTTATTGACCAGGACATGCAGCACATGACGCTGCCAACAGCCCTTAAAGCCAACCGCCACAAGCTGTTTGGCCTGACCATAGATGCCAACCGACTGCAGGAAATTCGACAGCGCCGCATGGCCGGCAGCCAGTATTCTGCCGCCGAACAATGCCGCTACGAGCTGCAGCAGGTAGAGCGTCTGTTCCGCATGGAAGCCATTCCTTTTATCGACACCACCTACCACTCGGTTGAGGAAATTTCGGCAAAAGTGCTGGAGCGAACTGGCATTCGCCGCCGTATCTACTGAGTCGCTCGTGAGCAATGCCGCATAACTGGTGTGGTTCTGCCGTCATTCCCGCGAAGGCGGGAATCCAGGACTTGTGGTGCAGAACTGTCAGCCTGAAGGGCGCCTGCAAAGGCACTGGGCCCCCCTGTCCGCCTACGCGAGGATGACGTTTCTTCGCGAGGGTGACGATAAAGGCAAACCAGCGCCAAAATCCACGGAAACCACGGACGAAGAGCAACCAAGGCTGACAAGAAAGCCGTAAGCTTTTAACCGAAAGTCTGTCTCTGTAGTCGGTCACAAGGTTCTGTTGAACTTAACGGTGTAATCAGGCAAAGGGCACTGCTCCTCCGACACGCCGTAAATACCTCCCTGTAGGCTCCGCCGCGCCCTCCCTGGCGCGGAGGGTCGACGGAGCAGACACCCTTTGCCCTCCCATTGGCACCGGTGCCGTCGGTCAGTGATGCTCGCCGACGACTCGGGGCCTAAAACTGTCATTCCGCACCTAATTTTCTGATTTTTGGTGCTTGACACCGATCCGCCAGTTTGATCTATTACTACTATTTGG
>NZ_JBLWUK010000039.1:0-25442 GCF_048268965.1 Oceanisphaera sp. | reverse complement strand
GGGTCGTCGGAGTAGTCCCTTTGTCCGATGCCTACACAACAATGAAATAGATCATTTATTTAATGTGCTTGGTATAATAACCGGTAAGTGTGGCTTCTGGCTAACGCCTTGCCATTCACTCCCCACCTATAAAAAAAGCCCGCCGGATGGCGGGCTTTTTTGTATCGGCAGCCGGGCTAACCTTATGACTTGACGTCTTCTTTAGCTTCAGGCCGTGCTGCTACACCCATTTTCAGTGCCAGCCAGATAATCAGGACCAGGCTGATCATCACCGACAAGAAGTTGGTGCCCATTTCCGGGAACTCGGTGCGCAAGAATGCAGAATAGCCAAACACCCCAATCAGAAAGGCGAGCAAGGTACACAGCGGCGTATCGCCTTCCATGGGAGAGCTCAGGTATTCCTGATATAGCATATGGGCAGCCAGCGCCAACGCTAAGATGGGGAAAACAGAAAACGCCAGCTGGCTGACACTCAAAGTGGCTAATGTGGCATTACCGCACAGGCCAACTAACAGCGCCAACAAGATAGGTTTACGACGAATGGTTTTACTTCCTGACATGGTCATCCTTCCTAATATAGGGCCTAGAGCCTCTTTGCTTTATTGTATGCATCTGCGCCCTTGGCAATGATCCGCAGTTGCAAGGTCATGCGTTCGGCTAACGCCGCCCGCTCGTTTTCATTCATATCCAGCGCCTCTGCTCCGGCACTGAATACAATGGTCACCATCGCCTGAGCCTGCATTTCGGCATAACTCCGACTAGTTTGTTGTTTTTCTTCCAGATAGTCTGTTAACTCGGCCGTAAAATGCTGGATTTCACGGGCTACTGCCTGACGAAATGCCGCCGAGGTACCGGATCGCTCCCGCAGCAACAGACGAAACACATCCGGACTGCGATCGATAAACTCCATAAAGGTTTTTACCGATATTTGAATAACACTACCACCATCGGCAATGCGCTGACGAGCCTGACGCATCAATTGTCTTAGGGTGAGCCCACCTTCATCGACCAAAGTCAGCCCCAGCTCTTCCATATCCTTGAAATGGCGATAGAAAGAGGTAGGTGCCAGCCCGGCTTCCCGAGCCACTTCGCGCAGGCTCAGACTGGAAAAGCTGCGTTCGGCACTTAATTGACCAAAGGCTGCATCAATTAAACTACGCCGGGTCTTTTCTTTTTGTTCTGCGCGAATGCCCACTGCACACCCAGGTCCAACATGCTAATAGCCGGATCATACCCCTTTGTCGCAATGCGGTCAGCTCCGTTAGTTTATTTTTTGATTGACGCTGGCCATCATTACAGCCGAAAATAATGTACAGTTGTTCGCTCAATGGATAGTAAAGATGCGTAAACCCCCTCTAATCTGGACCAATCTGGCCGTCTTTTCAGGGACAGGGCTGGCTGCGTTGGTGCTGGTCCCCTGGTATGGCCTGACCCATGGCTATGATGGCTGGCAGTGGCTCGCCATGCTGCTGCTGTTCAGCTATAGCTGCCTGTCTATTACCGCCGGCTATCATCGTCTGTGGTCCCACAAGGCCTATGAGGCCCACCCGCTGTTGCAATGGATATTTGCATTGGGGGGCGCCCTGTCCCTGCAGAACTCCGCCTATCACTGGTGTGCCGATCACCGCCGACACCACCGCCATGTAGACGACACCGACAAGGATCCCTACTCGGCCAGCCGAGGCCTCTGGTTCTCGCACATGGGCTGGATGCTGCGTCACTACAGCTCCCCGGACGACAGCAATATTGCCGATCTCAAACGCAACCGCATTCTGCAGTTTCAGCATAAATACTATCTGGCGCTCACCCTGCTGATGAATATCGGCCTGCCACTGCTGCTGGGATTCTGGCATGGCGATATGTGGGGCATGCTGCTGCTGGCCGGCGGCTTGCGACTGTTTCTGGGCCACCATGTCACTTTCTTTATCAACTCCCTGGCCCACTACTGGGGGCGTCAGCCTTATACCAGCAAGAACTCGGCACGCGATAACGACTTGCTGGCCGTACTGACCTTTGGTGAGGGCTACCACAACTTTCATCATCTGTTTGAATCAGACTACCGTAACGGCATCAGCTGGTGGCATTACGATCCCACCAAGTGGCTGATCAAAAGCATGAGCTGGTTAAAACTGACCTCTCGCCTGCGCACTTCTCCGCCGGAGCGTATCGAGCAGGCAAAACTGGAACGCCGCCTGGAAATTGCGCGACAAAAGATCATGAAACACCAGCAAAATGCCGACACCGAACAGTGGCTGGCGCTGTTGCACAGTGAATACGATCGTTTGTTACAGCAGCTGCAACACTACTACAAGATGCGCAAGCACTTGCTGGAGCTAAAGAAAAAAGCAGCCCGCTGCAAATATGAAGAGCTGCGACTGCGATTGAACTGCGACGAACTTAAAGCTGCCTTTACCATTCAACGCCGCAACTGGCTTAAGCTCACCACCCGGCTGGAGTTGGCGTAACCCCGGAGCCAAACCTGTCGACAAGGCGCAGCAATGCGCCTTATTTTTGCCTGAAAAACCTGCACCACATCACTTACTTCCCCTGGCCTGATCACTTCCCTTTGACAAAAACTCTGCAAAATACCATAGTCACCGCTATTTTTGTTTATCAGCAGTTGTACGTTTAACTTTACAGTCAGCAGGAGCAGCAAGACGTGGGAAAAAGGGCGCAGTTCAGCAGTAAGCTAGGGTTCGTGATGGCCGCCGCCGGATCGGCCATTGGCGTGGGTAATATTTGGGGCTTTCCTACTCAGGCAGCCAGCAATGGGGGCGGTGCTTTTTTGCTGGTCTATCTGCTGTTCATCTTTCTGCTGGGCTACCCTATGCTGGTGGCTGAAATCACCATTGGCCGCCACGGTCAGTCCAACCCCTTTCGCGCGCTGAAAACCCTGACCCAACACCCTTTGGGTAAACCGATAGCCGGTGTGGTCGGGCTGGCCGCGGTGTTAACCGTCAGCTTTATTTTTACCTTTTATGCCATTGTTTCCGGCTGGTTTATCTCCTATGCCCTGGAGCCCATTGCCAGTGTGGCAGGCGCCAGCGATTCGGCCAGTTGGCTAACCGGCTTTTCCACATCGCGTAATGTGGTGTTTACCCTGATGTTCGCCCTGCTCAGCCTGTACGTGGTGAGCCGGGGGCTGGAGCAAGGCATCGAAAAGTGGTCGAGCCGTCTGATGCCCTTGCTGCTGCTGATGCTGATCTTGTTAACCGGTTACATGCTGCTGCAACCCGGTGCCAGTGAGGGCCTGAAAGTCTATCTGGTACCCGACTTTTCTCGCGTATTCAACGGGGATGTGCTGATAGGCGCCCTGGGGCAGAGCTTTTTCTCGCTGTCGCTGGGTGCGGCCGTGATGATGTTGTATGGCTCTTACCTGGATCGTCAGGCCAATATTCCCGCCCTGGCCGCTCAGGTAACGCTGTTAGACACGGGCGTGGCCTTTATGGCAGGTTTGCTGATCTTGCCGGCCATGTATGTGGCGCAGCACAATGGCGTCACCATTTTTGCCGAAGATGGCTCTCTGCTGAGTTCGGATACCCTGGTATTTTCGGTGCTCCCTGCCTTGTTCAACACCATGGGTGCGGCGCAATACCCGGTGGCCTTCGCCTTCTTCTTGCTGATGATAATGGCCGCCCTGACCTCGGCTATTTCCATGCTGGAAGCCCCCGTTTCTTTGGTATTGGAGTCTTCAACGCTGTCGCGGATCAAGGCCACCTGGCTGGTCACGGCCGTGTGTACGCTGTTCAGCATCGTCATTGTCTTTAACTTTGGCAGCCTGTTTGGTCTGGTGATCACCCTGACCACCCAGTATGCCCAGCCGCTGGTCAGCCTGTGCATTACCTTGTATGCGGGTTGGGTGTGGCAGCGCAATGCGGTATTGACTGAACTGAAGTCCGGCTCCCCCGACATAGAACACGGCCTGTTCTGGAAGATCTGGCCCTGGTATGTGCGCTTCGTGTGCCCGGTATTGGTACTGGTGGTGATTATCCAGTCGTTTGCAGGTTAAGAGAAAAGAAAGGAAGGGGTGAGGCGAAAATCGTGAGGAGGCTCCTTCATATCTGCAGGTTTGGTGCTTGCAGATATGAGGGGTCTCCTCACGATAAGTAGCGAGTCGTTATTTGATGGGGTTAATTCACTACCCCGGAAGGTGCGCTAAAGCCTGCAACCTGGGTTTCCGTACCGGCATCGGCCAGCGCCAGCAGGAAGGCATATTCCCGCGCCATCTCCCGGTAGGCTTCAAAGCGACCGGATTTTCCGCCGTGACCGGTGTCCATATCGCAATGCAGCAACAAGAGGTTGTGATCGGTTTTCATCTCGCGCAACTTGGCCACCCACTTGGCGGGCTCCCAGTACTGCACCTGTGAATCGTGCAATCCTGTGGTTACCAGCATATGAGGATAAGACTGGGCCTGTACCTGATCGTAGGGGCTATAGGACTTCATATAATGATAGTACTCGGCATCTGCCGGGTTGCCCCATTCATCGAATTCACCCGTGGTTAAGGGAATCGACTCATCCAGCATGGTGGTCACCACATCCACAAAGGGCACATCGGCAATCACCCCATTGAACAAATCCGGCGCCATATTAACGACCGAGGCCACCAGCAGGCCGCCGGCACTGCCGCCCGAGGCGAAAACCCGCTCTTCATCACCGTAGCCCTGGCTGATCAGCGCTTGAGTCACATCGATAAAGTCGTTAAAGCTATTCTGCTTGCTGAGCAGGCGGCCTTGCTCATACCAGTCACGTCCCAGCTCTTCGCCGCCACGCACGTGAGCGATGGCATACACAAAACCGCGGTCAAGCAGGCTCAGGCGAGCCGAACTGAAGTCCGGATCCATGCTGGCGCCATAAGAGCCGTAGGCGTAAACCAGTAACGGGTTGCCGACCTTGGGATCGAACATGTCGGCTCTGTATACCAGAGAGACAGGCACCTTGACCCCGTCACGAGCGCTGACCCACAGCCGCTCGCTACGATAACGCTCGGCGTCAAACTTCTTGCCCACGTACTCCTGCTTGAGCTCGCGACGTTCCTGGGTGTCCATGTTGACTTCGTAGATGGTCGTCGGGCGTGTCATTGAAGAGTAGCCATAACGTAACCAGGAACTGTCCGCGTCGGCATTCACCCCAAGCCAGGTGACATAAGCCGGGTCATCAAACCGGATCTGATGTTCACCGCCATGCTGGCGATGAATCTGGCGCAAATGCGTCAAGCCCTCGCTACGCTCTTCCAGCACCAACCAATCGCGGAACAGGGTAAAGCCTTCCAGCAGCACATCCGGGCGCGCCGGAACCAGGGCCTGCCACTGGGCCTGGTCACCATCCTCTGCCTGATACAGGCCGAAGTTCACGCCATCTTTGTTGGAACGCACATAAAACTGGCCCTGATAATGCTCAACATCGTATTCATGACCTCGCTGGCGCGGTACAAAAACCTGAGCGGGTGCGGTCGGGTCGTTGGCCGACAACAGGCTGACTTCGCTGGTCATCGTGCTCCAGGCACCGATCACGATATAGTCTCTGGAACGACTTTTATAAATACTGGTATAAAAGCTGCTGTCGGTTTCTTCGTAAACCAGCACATCCTGGTCTTGAGGAGTGCCAAGCTGATGGCGGTACACCTGATAGGGCAGCAAGGTGTCTTCGTCTTGCTTGACGTAAAACAGGGTCTGACTGTCGTTGGCCCACACCAGGTTACCCGACGTATTTTCCAATACCTCGTCATAGTGCGCGCCGTTGTCATCGGACAGGGATTTAAAGCGAATCTGATACTGGCGACGCGACACGAAGTCTTCGCTAAACGCCAGGGTCTGCTGATCGGGGCTGACTGCCAGCTGCCCCTGGTCATAATAAGCCTGGCCTGCTGCCCGCTCATTGCCATCGAGCAGCAATTGCCGCTGCTCGGGATGACCATCGGCATAACGCTCCACCATGGCGTATTCCAGCCCTTGCTGATAGCGCGTCTGATACCAATAACCGTTTTTAAGATAGGGCACCGAGCTATCGTCCTGACGCAATCGGGCAATCATTTCCTGATACAGGGTTTCCTGCAGCGTATCGAGGGGCGACAGCACCTGATCGGTATATTGATTTTCCTGTTCCAGATAGGAAAGCACCTGAGGATCGGCGCGTTCGTCGTCACGCAACCAGTGATAGTTGTCGACGCGAGTATCGTTATGGCGGGTTAGATTATGAGGAATTTTTTTGGCAACCGGCGGCTTTACTTCCACATCTGCACCTTTAGCATGGGGTATGGCATAAAACACCCATGTTAACATCAAGCCAAGCTTTACCCTATGTCTCATACCCGAGCCCCTGCTTTTACCATCAATAAATGTGGTTAAATCTTAACCACTTATCACTGGCAAACCAAGGGTTTTACTTAAATCGAGGCTATTATTGCGAATAAAAAGTCGAATGGAGCCAATAAAGCAGGGTTCCATGGTGATAGTGATTACTTACGCCGCCAGCTGCCGTCGGCCAGCTGAATATAGTGTCCGCTTTGGGTTCGCTCAATATTCAGCTGTCCGGCACGGCTTTGCACCACCGTCAGGCTGGTGCCGGTGCGTCGGGCAATATCCTGATAACTTGCCAGGCGCTTGCGATTAATATCGTTGGCCACGGCTCTTACCTCGCTACTGCCTTGCACCACGCCCACCAAACCATTCAGTTGCTCTCCCACCAGGCCTTGCTGTTTGGCTTGCTGCAAGTCCAGCGCCCAGGCCGAAAAGCTCAGGCTGGCTACCAATACCATGATTAACCACCGCATCATCACTCCTTAGAACAACCCCTGTTCTTGCTCAAATAGCTGTTCCAGTTCTTTATCAACTCGAACCCGAATTTCGTGATCGACTTTCACGTTCAAATTAACGGTAATCGGCTTGTCTGGCACCATTATTTCCACTCTGGGTGTACAGGCGCTCAGTACCAACAGGCCAACTATGGCCGTATATTTTATCATTTACTCGCTCCCCCCCTGCAATCTGGCTGGTAATCGTTCACTCAAATTCTGGGCGAAGCGCAGACTTGCCAGCAACTGTAACAGGTTTTCCTGATGGTGATAATTGAAGTTAACCGGGTGCATTTTGCCCATGACCGGCGCCCGCCCCTTCAAGCTGCTGTCGATGGTGGCCTCGCCACTGCGGGCCATTGAAATGGTGGCGGTGAGTCGGTCGTAGCGCAGATCGCTCAGCAGCCCCAGGGTCAGCCCCAGTGACAGATTGGTTTCGCCGGTTTCCACCAGCTGCTGACTGGCCTGATAAGAAATCCAGCCCGAATCGCTATGAGCTCGGCCCTGGGTCACGCTGACCTCCCCATCGTATAAAAAAGGCAATCGCCCATGAAGCTGGCCGCTGCCGGTCAGGCCGTCTACCTGGGCATAGCTCAAGATTTGCTCCAGGGAGATATTGCTGGCATGCAACTCGCCATGAAGCGTGCCCGTAAGTGCCATGGGTGACAACGCCAACTGGCCACCCAGCGCCTGCGCCGTGAGCCCCGACAACCAGGGCCCCTTCGGCCGCCACTGCAACGCCGCATGAATATCGGTAATGGGCACCCCTACGTTCAGCCTGGCTATCGACACGGCCTGCGGCCCCAGACTGCGCAGCCCCTGCTGACTCCAGCTTAATTTAAGTTTAGCCGCCACCTGCTCGGCCAGCATATCCCGGTAGCCAAATTGCCCGTCTTGCAACCGGGCCTGAACGATCAGCGGTTGCTGGCTATCGAGCAGATTGGGCACCGAGAGCGACAACTGCACCTGCCCCGCCTGCGGCGCCAAGCCCACCGGCAGGAGCAACCAGGTGCCGAGCCACGACCACAGGCTCGCGGCAGGCAACCGCTGCGCGGGTACCTCAAGTGCCAGTTGCCGGTCGTAGTGCCAATTGCCCGTTAGCTGTATATCTTTGGCCAGATCCAATACCACAGTGCCGCGCGGCGGGCGCCCCGGCTCACCACGAAACCGCAAGCTTCCGGCGGGTAAAGACTGCCGTTGCCACTGCCCCCGCTGCCAGCTCAGCCGAGCCTGCCAGGGCTGATGCAAAGACACGCTCCCCTGTGGCATCAGCTTCAGCTGCTTCAGGGTCAGATTTTTCCACTGCAGGCGGTCTACCGTCAGATGCGAATTGGGTTGCAGCCGCCACTGGCCGTTCGCTTGTTGCGCCAGCAACGCCAGCTGCCAGTTGCCGCGCAATGGTCCGGGCAGTGCCCCTTTAACCTGCAGCGTGAACGGCTGCTCCGGTTGCCAGCCACCACTCAGTGTGAGCGGTTGCTGCAAGCTCGGGGTCAGCAGCCACCCGGGCAGCTCGCCCTGCCAGCGCCAGCCCGACTGCTCGGGTATGATACTCAGTCGTGTCGCACCGGCATCCGTCTGCCATATCACATCCAGATGCTGTTGCTGATGATGTAACTCGGCGGGCCCGCTGATCATGCCTTCCGGCAGGTGCAGGGTGAGGGTGTCTACCTGAAAATCGATGGCCGGCAGGGTCAATAGCAACGACAAGGCATCCGTGGGCTCGCCGGCCTCGGCACTCCGGTTGTCCGGCTGACTGCGAGAACAGGTTAAATCCAGGCTTAATGTTTCCAACTGCCCATGCAGGCGGCCCTTTTCAAGGCGCATGCTCAGGCCGCTGGCGGCTTCTTTGGGGCAGGCTGGCACGGTGGCGCGCTTCAGGCTGGCCTGCACCTGCAGCCCGGGCGGCAATGACAGCCCCTGTGCCGGAGGCGATCCCAGTAGTAACATCCCCAGCAGCAGCCATACTTTAGGTATTGTCAGATCATTCAAGAGCCACCTTCATCACATTGGCTTGCGTCCTGTTACACAAAGATTAAGCTGAATATTACAGTCAGGGGGGATTCGATGAGTAAAATTGTCTTTTGGGGCATCATCCTCATTGCCATCATTATTGTGGGTCGGCGACTCTTCGCTTACTTCCATAACAGCGCTCAGCCGCAACACAGCGTGCAGGTCTTGGTCGTCGATAAACGTTATCGTGAGTTTATGGGCCAGACTCACCAGCAGGAAACCGAGCTCCCGGCTCCCAGAGTCAATTATTATGTGACCTTTCGTCCACTGGAAGATGCCGGCGCACGCGAGTTTCAGGTAAGTCAGCACCTCTATGAGCAGCTTGAACCCACGCAAACCGGCACCCTGGTTTTCAGAGGCAACCGCTTCATTGCCTTCGAACCCGACCCCCCTAACCAGGGTAGCGACTGACGACTGCCGTATTGCCCTCTTTATCGAAGCTCAGCACCTCATAAGGTGAGCCGGGAATATCCATGCCGGGCGCACTTTGTGGCATGCCGGGAATGGTCAAACCTCGCACGTCGGGCGTTTGTTTCAATAGTTGTCGCACGTCGGCGGCCGGCACATGCCCTTCAATTACATAGCCATTAATCAAGCCGGTATGGCAGGACGCCAGTTCCGGACGCACGCCGGCGAGCTTTTTTATCGACGTCATATTGTCGGTATCAATCACCCTGACCTCGAAGCCCGACTCCTGCATGTGCGTGACCCAGTCTTCACAACAACCACAGCTGGGGGATTTGTATACGGTCAGCGGCGCCGCCAATACGGGCGCCGACAACAGAGCCAGCAGGCCGTAAAAAGAGTGTCTCAGCATTTCATTCCTCGCATCTCGTCAGCTTTCATCATCAGGAACACACAGGATAAAGCAGACTCGCTCCTGATGCCTTGATCTGGCCCTGTATTTCACACTACCCCCCAACCGTATCCTGCTATCATGGTGCCATCTTATTGTCTTTCGTGGAGTTATTATGTCTTACATGGCCATTAAACATGCCCACATGATGTTTGCCCTGCTCAGCATCATCCTCTTTATGTTACGTGCCTGGCTGGCGGTACCTTCTCCGGCTCGCCTCAACAACAAGCTGCTGAAAATTCTGCCTCATATCATAGACACCCTGCTGCTGGCGTTCGGTATCTGGTTGGCGGTACTCAGCCAGCAGATCCCGTTTGGCAACAGCCCCTGGCTAACCGCCAAGGTGATCGGCCTGGTGCTGTACATTGTGCTGGGTACCATCGCCATCAAACGCGGCAAGACCCGCGGTCAGCGTTTGGCTGCCGCCCTGGCGTCGATTGTGATTTTTGCCTACATCTATGGCGCTGCCGTCAGCAAGTCGCCGTTATCCTGGCTGGCACTGTAAATCTCGTTCAAACATGAAACGACCAGAGGCAGCAACTGCCTCCGGTCGTTTGCCGTTCCAGCCAGCGGCATCAAGGGGCTTCTGTCAGGGGTTCAACCACGGGAAAAACCGGAAACTCGCCTAACGCCAGCCATGACCACGGCTGTTCCTGATACAGCGCATTGGCCGAACGCGGGTCCAGCATCAAGGCGGCCAGCGGCGCCAGTGGCTGATCCATGGGCACCCACACATCGCCCGCTTGCAGGGTAACGGCCTGTCTGCTCACCTCTACCTCAGCCTGGACCTTTTCCCGCCCACCAGAGCGAACGCTCTCTTGAGTCTGCACACCGGTGATCACCAGCTGATCTGCCATTAACAGGCGAGGTTCGGCCAGCGTGGTAAAGGTAATATGATGGCGCGCCAACCACTGGGCCATCCGCTCACGTTCGCGAGTTATGGCATACGCCACCGGCAAGGCGACCGACTGCCGACGGAGCACAGCGTCATGATTGGCAAAGCGATGCCAGGCTTTATGGCCATCGGCAAGGCGCACCAAAGGTAGTTGCACCTCGGGCTGCCGGCGATTCACCCCAAAACCGAAGTCCATCGACAACACCTGTTCACCTTTGGCGCCCGACGCCCATTGCCGGCGCGCCTGGCGCGACACCTTCAGCAGGCGGTCTGCTTCATCGGCGATCAGCTGCAACATGGTCAGCATGCTCAGATGCTGTTTACGTACCCGCTCGGCAATATTCTGTGGCGTGGCATAGGTACCGCCTTTATTATCGAGCCGGTTTTCTACCAGTATGGATACCCGCCCCTGCAGGGCCGCATAGTTACGCAGATTGGTGATCCCCAGCCCGCCTCGGGCTACCGACTGTTCCAGGCGGGTTATTTCTCCCCGATAGCGGCTGGCGGGCAGACCGGCGGCCGACACCCGCTCAATCAAGGCGGGCAACAGGGTATGTTCGGTATAATCATGCAGGGCCTTGTCTATATTGGGGTTGTTGCCCATATCAAACTGCGCCTCTACATCCGTCATCCAGCCCTGTTCCTTGGTCAGCACCCGCTTCCAGATACCCGACTCGTGCGCGTCATACACCACATCCGGATTAAAACGGTGCAAGGCGTCCACCAGCAGTCGGGTTTCACTGGCCTGCAAGGCCACAAAATCGATATTGGTATTGTCGTTGTTGGCATTGTGTCGAGTCGCCAGGTCTCGCCCGTCGGGGTTGGCCATGACCACCAGCACCAGATTCAGTTGCTGTAACAGAGCCGAGTGCTGCCCCGCCCCCAGCTCCCGTGCCAGCTGCAACATCGCCTCGGCACCTGCCGGCTCATTACCGTGCTGCGAGCCAAGCAACATCACGGTGGCTTTATCGGTTTCGCTGGCCGGGTTTTGCAAGAAGGCAGCCGAGCCCGAGAACAAGAGCGCCTCTATGGGCCGACCACCGGCCGAGCGCCCCAGTTGCACTAATTTGGCGTGATCCGAGGTCTTATCCAGAGCAGCCAGGTAGCGGCTAATCACTTGACTGTCGGGTAACGACGGTTTATTTGCCTGTTCGATGGGCCTTTTTGCGACCGAATCTGCCCACACCAGGTTGCTTGCAAGCAGCAACAACATGATGAATATTTTCATACACCCCTCCACAACCTTATTTAATTTCAATTACTTACATAAAAAGGCACAGCGTGAGTACCCAGACCGGACAGCGTCAGAAACAGACCATAGAAAAGAGAATGTAGAAAAACAGCGACAGTCTCCCTCGGAAAAGATGCGACAGATGTTGTCACACCTTCAATCTAGGATAGAATCATACCAAGCAAGAGGGCATCACCATGAGTAAGAAGCTATTAAGACAATTGACCCTGGCGCGCTGTGTTCCTTATCGTCCGTACAAGCTGACCGCACGCCAGCTGCAAGAGAAACTGGAAGAAGAAGGTATTCAGGTAAGTTTGCGCACCGTACAGCGCGACCTGGAAGAAATGTCCGGCATGGGCCTGTTCGATCTGACTTCGGACGATCGCAGCAAACCCCACGGCTGGTGCTTCGAACGCAATGGTTTAAATGATTTTGCCAACTTCATGCCGCTTGGCCTGGCCATGGCACTCAAGACCTGGAATGACCAGGCCGCCGACCTGCTGCCCGCCAGCGTATTAAGCGAATTAAACCCGATTATTGATAAAGCCAATCAGGTCATTAAAGATAGCCAGAGTGAACTGGCCAGTCGCTGGGTAGAAAACGTAGTGAGCCTGCCCAGACCGTTTGTCGGCAGCCCGGAAATTCGCCGCGCAACCACCATTCGTGATGCGCTCTGGCGTGGTCGCAAGTTCAGCGCCGAAATCAAGCGCGTGATCAAGGGCCGTACCGTCTGGCTGCGTTATGAGCAGGTCAATCCGCTGGGTATTGTCGGGCGTAAAGACAACACCATGCTGCTGTGTACCGTCTCGGACATGGACCCTAAAATTTACGGCATTTCCTTCGATCACATCAAGGAAGTGGAGCTGACCAATCGTCCGGTGACGCAACCTCGTGAGTTCAGCGTCAATAAATTGATACGTGAAAAGGGGTATCACGAAGAGTCCGAAACCATTCATTTCGTGGGCCGGATTACCAACCCGAATCGCGCCATGATGGAAACGGCGATTCCGGGCAACAACCCCAGGTTGACCCGTTACGACAAGCAGAGCATGATGGTAGAAACCGAGGTCAAAGACTCGCCCGAATTTCGCCGTTGGCTGACCGACATGGCGGGAAAAGTTGAGATACTGGCGCCAGAGTCATTAAAAAATAGCTAAGCTATTTATTATCACCACCTTAACTTACGGGGCTGACTGATTCAGCCCTTTTGTTTTTCCACGGAGTACCGGATGAACGACCACCTCTTTTTCGAACCGGCCGAACCGGATTGTGATGCTATTAATATCGGCGTAATCGGCGTCGGCGGTTGCGGTGGGAATACCGTCAATCTATTGGCCGACAGCGCGCTGCCGGAACGTGTCAATATCGTGGCAATGAACACAGACGCCAAGGCGCTACAGCAAAGCCGGGTGAATATCCTGCAACTGGGCAAGGTACTGACCCGCGGCCTGGGAGCCGGCGCTCAGGCTGAAATAGGCCGACAGGCTGCAGAAGAAAGTATTGACGAGATCCGTGCCCAGCTAAGGGGCGCGGATTTATGCTTTATAACCGCCGGCATGGGCGGCGGCACCGGCACCGGCGCCGCACCCATCGTCGCCCAGGTGGCGCGCGAGCTTGATATCATGACGGTGGCCATCGTCACCCGCCCCTTTGCCTTTGAAGGTAAGTTGCGGGCCAGGGCCGCCGACGAAGGCCTGAAGGTATTAGCCGAACATACCGATGCCTTGCTGGTGCTGCCCAACGATTACCTGCTCAAGGTACTGGGTGCCAAAACTCCCCTGCTGCAAGCCTTTACCGAAAGCAGCAAAGTCATTCAGAATGCCGTTAAGGGCCTGGCCGATATCATAGGTCAGACCGGCCTTATCAATATCGACTTTGCCGACGTGCGCACCATAATGCGTCAGCAAGGCAAGGCGGTCATGGGCATTGGCCTGGGCACGGGTGAGAACAAGGTTGAAGATGCCACCCTGCAGGCACTAAACAATCCGCTACTCGAAAAGGTAGAGCTGGAGCGTGCCCGGGGCGTACTGCTAAACGTGGTGGCCTCCATGGATATAGGGCTGGACGATTTTCAGAAAATTGGCGACCAGGTTGCCGAGTGCGTGGGCGAATATGCCACCGTGGTGTCCGGTATCAGCCTGGATCCCAACCTGACCGACAGCATACAGGTCACCATGATTGCGACCGGCATACAGCCACCGCAGGAAACCATAGCACCGACTCAGCCACAGCCGCATGCCCAGCCCGTCGTGCACCACCCTACCGAGCCGACACCTGAAGGCCTCGACATTCCGGCCTTCTTGCGCCAGCGTCAGCAGTAACAAAAAGGCCGGTGCAATGCACCGTCCTTCTTGACTTCTCAAGTTCCGTATTACCTTAGCCAAATACGTTCAGACACCAGGTGATGGCGGGTATCGCCACTATGTCGATCAACACGGCACCACACAGCGGCGCCACAATAAAGGCCTTGTGTGAAAACACCTTGTAGCGATCACAAACCGCTCCCATGTTGGCGACGGCGTTAGGCGTTGCGCCAAGACCATGGCCGACAAAACCGGCACACAGCACGGCCGCATCATAGTTGGCCCCCATCAACCGGAACATCACAAACACCGCCAGCAGTATGATCGCCAGGGTCTGTACTACCAGGATAATCAGCAATGACCAGCCCAAATCCGCCAGCTGCCACAACTGCAACGACATCATCGCCATGGTCAGAAAAATACCCAGACAGAAGTCACTGATCACATTGATGGCATTGTCGGGCAGCGACACCAGGGTCAGCTTGTCATTCAGGTTGCGCAGCACGATGGCGATAAACATGGCACCGACATAAGACGGCAATATGATATCGAGCTGGCTGCGCAGGTTGCCGCTCAGCCACAGGCCGGCCACCATGGTACAGAGCACCACCGCCACGATTTTCAGCAGCAGAACGCCGGTAATGGTCACCGATACCGGCCGCTCGGAGGCCTGCAGCTCTTGCAGCTCATGTACCTGCTCCGCATGAATATCGACCTTGTGCCGAGTGATCAGCAAGCGTGCAATCGGGGCGCCCAGCAAACCACCGGCTACCATGCCGAAGGTCGCCGACGCCAGCGCAGCCGTGGTGGCACCGGTAACGCCCAGCGCCTCGGCTTCCGGTCCGAAGGCCGCCGCGGCACCAAAGCCACCTTCCAGCGAGACGGCGCCGGCCATCAGGCCCAGCAGAGGATGCTCGCCCAGCAAGGAAGCAATACTGATCCCCAGGCCATTCTGCAACAGTGCCAGCAACCAGCAGGCCACCAGATAAATACCCAGCACCTTGCCGCCTTTTTTCAGCAACCCCAGGCTGCCGCCCAGGCCGACGGTGGCAAAAAACGCGATCATCAGCGGGGTTTGCAGCGCCGTATCAAACTGGAATTCCACATCTCCCCAGCTACGGGCGGCCCATGCTACGAGGGCAAAGCCAAAACCACCGATCACCGGCGCCGGTACGCACAACTGGTGAAGCAGGGGGACCTTGCGCTGCAATACCAGTCCCAGCATCAGCAGCAACGCCGCGAGGGCCGTGGTGTTCATCACATCAAGAGTAATGAGGTTCATTTTATTTCCCTATATTTACAGACAATTACAATATAAATCGCGGCTGACCGATGGATCAGCCGGCAAGACGGGCCAACAGGCGGGCGGCCACCCGGGCCGTGCTCGAGTGCTGATCCCGAGCAGGGTTCAGCTCGGCGATATCGGCCATGGCTATCTTGTTGCTGGCCTTGATGCGCTCCAGCGCATATTCCAGCAATCCCAGATCCATGCCTCTTCCTGCCGGTGCGCTCACGCCCGGCGCCAGGCTGGCCGGCAACACATCGAGACACACGGTGACATACAGCACATCCACCTCGTCGATGGCCTGATCCAGCGCCGCAGTCAGCGGCTGTATGTCCCAGTTGTTCAGTTCTTCATCGAGCACGACGCGTGTGTTCAACTGGCTGGCGCGATCAAACAGCGCATCTGTGTTGTGATAGCGGCTGACGCCGATACAGGTGTAGTGAAACGGCAGGCCCAGGGATTCACACAAGGCGGCACACTGGTTGAAAGGCGTTCCGGAGCTGGCACGGGCCGAGCGACGCAAGTCCAGGTGGGCGTCGAAGTTGATGATCCCGATGCGCGGCGCTGCTTGCTGACGACACTGGTGCTCTACCAGACCGCTGAAGCTGGCGTAGGCAATTTCGTGACCGCCCCCCAGGCCAATCACCCTGTGCCCGGCATCCAGGAAAGTCGCGACCTGCTGGGCATACAACGCCTGAGCGGCCTCCAGTTCATCCCCATGGCAGTGCACGTCACCACCGTCGTAGAGAGGAGTCTCCAGATGCCAGGCCAGATTGGCGGTCGCACTCCGCAGAGCCTGAGGGCCGGCCGCCGCACCGACCTGCCCCTGATTGCGTCGCACTCCGGCATCGCAACAAAAGCCCAGCAACACCAGGCCGGGGAGCGGTTCACCTGCAACGGCCTGCACCTGCTGATGCCAGCGACGGGCCAAATCACCTTCTTCGTGATCGACGCGTCCCTGCCACACTGACATGTCGGCGGCGCTATATGTGGTTTGTTCCATTATGGTTCCTCACTAAATTGACTAATAGGTCATGGCGCCCAGACGCGCGGCTGTCTCGCAGACCCAGCGACTCCACTGACTCTGGAGTGCGCCGACCCTGTCCACGGGCGCCATCAGGCTGATGGCACCGAGCAGGTGCTCCCGACTGCCCAGTACCGGCGCGCTTACCCCCCAGACCCCCTTGTCGATTTCACCCTGCGACACGGCGTAGCCCTGCTCCCGCACCTGTGCCAACGCCTGGGTCATCGAAGAACGTTCTGCCGGCGGCAATTCCGCCAGTATCGGCTCACGCAAGGTCTCGCTCATAAACGCCAGCAAGGCTCTGGCACTGGCGCCGTGGCGCAAGGGTTGGGAATAGCCTTTCTGGTAGCAACAGCGCAAGGCCTGAGAACTGTCTATCATCTCGACACACAGTGCCCGATTGCCGGAAATCATCATCAGGGCCGCGCTTTCTCCGGAACGCTCCGCCAGCTCGGCCAGCAATGGCCGCGCCCAGGTCAACACGCTGTTCTGATGCTCAAAGCCCGCCGTCAGCTGTACCGCCATGGGGCCGGGTGCATATCTGCCACTTTGGCGCTCCTGCACCAGTGACCAGCGGCTCAGCACCGCCAGATAACGATAGGTACTGGACAATGGCAGGCCGGTCAGCCCCGCAAGCTCGCGGGCGGTAATGGCACCGGGGGCCGTGACCAGAGCGGACAACAGCATAAACACCTTGTCCTGAGAGCTGATTTTTATGGTCATAATCCTCTCCTCGCGGCGCACATTGCCTGATAAATCGACGGTGTAAAACTTAAATTCCCAACATGCGGGAACATAATGTAAATATAGTGCTGTTTTTCTAATAAAAACGGCATAATTCACTATTATGTAACACTCATATCCGATGTCGCGCAGATAGATGACAGGCACATCATCGCCATGCATACGGACACAAAAGGCACCGTTCCCGTCGCCAGCCCGACGACCAGAAAGAATAAAAAAAGAAGGGGAAAAAGAAGGGAGAAAAGAAGTGAAAAACAGGCAAGAAAAAGGGCAAGCCAATTGGCTTGCCCACGATGAAGCATAACAGTTGATTATCCGGCTCACCCGTCCGGATAACTGAACTTCGAAAGCAATCTAGGGTCTCGGCAACCATTTAATCGCCAAGCACAATGAAAGCCCAGTATTGATTCTTTAATGTTTGATATTGCTCGCGTTATTCAGCAGCAGTGCCATAAAAGCGTGAGGGCACTCACAACACTACAAGACAATATCCAGCCAGACCAGGCGGTGATCCGAGCTGGCGCGACGATCCGGCCAGCCACCTTTATTCCAGAACAAGTGCGCATTCGCCTTGTTGGGAGCTGGCCAATAAACACCGCTGGCCTGCACCTGCAAACCCGCACTCGGCAATACATAATCGAGCCGCAACCCCTGGCTGTGGGTCCAGTATTTGGGCGAACCGGTACGGGGACCCGTTTGCCGGAGCGCAAAACCACCCCGGGACGCCGGCTTCCATCGCCCCAGCGCCGCATCACGGTTAAGCCGGGGGTCGGCCAGTAGCGCCTGAATGCCCTCGCGAAAACCGTCACCATCTTCGGGGTCGGCATTTAAATCCCCCAGAATAACAAAGTCATCATCCTGGTTCAGTCCGCCCGTGCCGCCGGCATCATCGGTCAGATAATGGCTGTGTTCCGGCCTGATGTAGTCGTGCCACAATCGCAGCTCATCATGATTACGACAGCTGTTACGCCGCTCCGGCCCTTCATCGATCGGCGGCGCCGGATGACAGGCCAGCAAATGCAGCACCCGGCCATTGGGTAATCGTACCGGCAGGTCGATATGGTTTTTGGAAGACAGGGGCAGCAGCTGCAGTACATCGGCACCGTAATAGCCTTTGCCCTCTATGTGCGGCAACCGGGCGCCGGGCATGTCCTGCCATAAAAAATGACGAAAACTGCGCATCTGCTCAACCAGCAGGGGAAAACGCGATAACACCGCAAAGCCGTACTGGCCATGAAAAGCACCAAAGCCCAAGCCGTCGGTAGGCAAGCTGGGGGTCCCCTGCCCGTTCAAGGCCAACGGTGCCAGCATTCCGGTATTGGTCGGCACCAGATAACGATAGGGGTAGTCGATGCCCTGCTCGCCCCGGGCCAGGTAATGCTGGCAAAACAACTGCAAGTGGTGGTCGTCCGCCCCTTCACCATCGTGATCAAATTCATTCAGCAGCACTATATCGGGCCGGACTCGCTGCAAAATACGGGCAATATGCCAGGGCTGGCGATGTCCGGCGGCCAGCTCTGCAGCCAACTGGCCAGGACGGGTCCGATCCAGGGCGACATTAAAAGTCGCGACTCTGACTTTTGGTGGCAACTTCATAAGCGTCACTTGCCTTTATGGTTCAAACTGTCATCATCATTGTCATGAAATGCTGTATTTCAAGGATGAAAATATGTTCAGCAATATACTACTGGTTTCGTTGTCCCTGTTTGGCCTGCTCTATCTGCTGCGCCGCCACCAGGAACGCTTTCTTATTACCATTGAAGGGGTGCAGGTGACGGTAAAGCGTGGCCAGCCGCCCCCCGCCCTGATTCTCCATTGCCGGCAGCTGCTGCGGGAGGCCCGGACATTAAAGGGTACCATTCGCGGCCTTAAAAAAGGCAACGCCATCGTACTCAGCTGCTCGCGCAGCATTCCCGCTTCTTATCGCCAGGACATTCATTTATTTTGGCAACAACAACCATAGAGTGTCAGAAAGTGCCTCTGCAATGGCCCGGACTCATAAAATGGTCACAAAACAATCTCAACGCCCTTGACCTGAACCCGATTTCCCGCTTTGCTGGAGTTATTATTCTTGATGAGGTTAACCGATGAAATTATACCCATTGTTACTTTGTGGTTTTCTGGCGGCCTGCTCCAGTCAGTCACCTTCCGAGCAGACCAGCCAGACCGAGCCTGGCGCCGGCCAGCAGACGAGCCAAAGCCAGACGCCGCAGGAAATTACCCCCAAGGGCGAATTTGCCCAAATTGACGTGGCTAAATCCCAGCAAGCGATGGATGCGATTACCGGCGGTAACGGCGACATCATCAATGACATCCTTAAAAGCCCCAATGACTATGCACCGCCGGTGTTATACCTGATTTCGGCCATCATGTTCGATAACGACTATCAGGATCAGGCTACCTTCTGGTTTTATGCAGCCCAGCTTCGCGCCCGAAGCGATGCCAACAAGTCCGGCGACAACACGGCTCATGCCGCCGTCAGCCAGCTAAACCAGCGCTTTGGTATCAAGATCACGCCTTATGCCATGAGTAATCCCGATCGTTTACAGTCCATCGTCAATCAGGTGCTGGAGTGGGATAGCGAGCAGGCTCGCAACTACGACGCACGCTGGATTGCGCTACAGAGCAAAGACGTGCTTACCGAAAGTAGGGTCAACTTTGCCCCCCGTGACAAATGGCAGGAAATTAATGCGCTCACCCGCAATCAGTTTCGCCAGGGGCTGGAGCAGGCGTTAACCAAAATCAATTAACCCGCGCTCGGTCACACTCCCGATTGCTGTTCTGCCTGTCCCGGCTTTTTGCCGGGATATTTTATGGTGCCCTCCTGATATTCTGCCTGGCTATAAGATGGCCGGCATACCGACACACATTCACATCAGCATTGGCTTAAATAATGACAGTGCTCAGGTTAGAATGGCCGAATACACACCTCACAGGAGAACAGGTTCATGAGCAGCTTGCCCCCTAAGCCCGTTAAAGTTTGGGATTGGTCGATTCGGGTTTTTCATTGGAGCCTGCCCATACTGCTGTTTTTATTATGGCGCTCAGCGGGGGACGATATGGATCAGCACATGCTGTTCGCACAAGCCTTGCTGGCCTTGCTCAGCTATCGCATCGTCTGGGGCGTTATCGGCACGCCTTATGCCCGCTTCAGTCACTTCCTGTATCATCCCAGGCATATTGTCCATTACCTGCGCGCCAGCACCAAAGCCAACAAGCCCATCTATCTTGGCCATAACCCGGTTGGCGGCATCATGGTGCTGGTGATCCTGGTGACTTTGCTCTTTCAGCTGGTCACCGGCTTGTTTGCCAGTGACGACATTTTCTACAATGGGCCTCTTTATAACTACGCGTCCGGTGCCACCACAGATCTCATGACCCGCTGGCACAAGAACTGGTTTTATGAAGGCATACTGCTCATCATAGGCCTGCATGTGCTGGCCATAGTGCTGTATCGATTACGGGGCGAAGCCCTGGTCAAAGCCATGATCACCGGTCATAAACAGGCGCCTGAAGATCGCCGGGCCGATGAGCGGACACCCCATGGGGCCTTTCCCTGGTTCCGTTTTATTATCGCCGTTCTGCTGGCGGCCGTGCCGGTCTGGGTGCTGTTTTATTATTTATGACACATAGCGCCGAGCCAAAATAAAAAGCCCGGAGCCTTGGCTCCGGGCTTTTCTATCTGGTAATCATCGTCAGGGGTGAGCTGACAAGACTGTTATTGGCGAATACCCTCGAGGTGAAAATCAAGATACACGGTGGCGGCCGCTGGGCCCAAATCGTAGTTAATGCCAAAATCTGCCAGCTTTAACTCCATTTCACCCTCAAAACCTCGGCGATAGCCACCCCAGGGATCCTGACCCGCCCCCACTTCTTCAATTTCAAACTCAACCGGCTTGGTCACTCCGTGCAGGGTTAAATCGCCCTTAACGGTATATTCACCGTCGTCATCATCTTTGGTGACGCTGGTACTCTTGAAACTGGCTTGCGGAAACTCTTTAACATTCAAAAAATCGTCGCTACGCAGGTGGCGATCGCGCTCGGCATAGTTGGTATCAACACTGCTGGTGTTAATGGTCACCTCGACGCTGTTATTAGCGGCGTCCTCTTCATCGAACACAAAGCTGCTTTTAAAGTCGTTAAAACGCCCGACTATCCAGCTATAACCCAGATGGTTAATCTTGAAATTCACCGACGCATGCATGCCTTCGGTATCGGCAACATAGGTTTCTGCGGCGGCAAACGCCTGAGGAGTCAGTACCAGTAATGCAGCGGCAATCATGGTTTTTTTCATCGTTACTCTCCTTGGGGGTATAGGGTGCAATTAAAGCATTCGCTTTAACGTCGCGTCTTTATCCAGCCAGTGATGCTTGATGGCTGCCGCGGCATGCAGGGCAGATAAACCGATCAACGACCAGGCACAATACTCATGTATTAATCCGGCAATGTCTTCCTGGCCATCAAAAGCGGTAATGAGTACCGGAATATCAAACCAGCCAAAAAATGAAGCGGGACGATTATTCGCGGTAGCAATCAAATAGCCGCTGATAAATAAGCCGAACATCAATCCGTATAGCAGCCAGTGGGTGCCTCGAGCCAGGATACGCTCCCAGGCCTGATGACTGGGAAGAGGGTCGGGTTGAGTCGTTACCACTCGAACGAATAAACGAATCAGTATCAGGAACAACAGCAGGAAACCGACGCTTTTATGCCAGAATGGCAGCACCTGATAGAGAGGATCATAATAGCTCAGGCTGCGCATCCACAGGCCAACGCCAAACAGGCCCACCACCAGCAAGGCACTTGACCAGTGCAGCACACGCATTGGAATAGAAAATTTCTGCATGACGATATTGTCTCCGTCTGCTATCGACTGCTTCCATCATAGTAATGATGTGGGCTAACCGCCCTCAGTCTACAGAGTATTATTGAACTTTAAAATGAGATTACTTCTGCAGCTAACATGGCGCCTATCTATTATTTTAGCCAGGGGTCTTTAAGGTAAAAATACATAAAGGTGCAGGGGCCATTAAAGCGAGACCAGCAGCAACCCCAACAACATCACACTTAATCCCTGCAGTCGCGGAAGACTCATCGACTCACGTAGCCAGAACACACCGATCAAGACCCCCAGAGGAATACTGACCTGGCGCAGCGCAACCACGTAACTGACTTCACTGACCATGGACATACTGACCAGAACCAGCAGGTAAGTGCCAATGATGAAGCAGCCCGCCAGAAGCGTCCAGCCAAAGTCCGGTAGTTTCCGGAGTGATTCACCAAAAACCCATCGAACCAAAGGCAACATCCACAACAGGCAACTGATCGCTTGCAACACAACATAGCTGCTGCCAGCATCGAAAGCACTCATTCCCTGCTGCTTCATAATCAGGATCGCGGCACTGTCGAGCACTGAATAGCCTGCCGTGGAACCAGCCGCCAGCAGTACCCAACCGATCGCAGGTGTACGGTAGTTGCGCCAGTGCCAGTCACGCCAGTACGTCAGCGGCAATGCCAGCGATCCCAAAATGATCAGTCCCATTCCAAACACATCGCGTAGCAGCAGCTCGCTTTGACCATAAACCAACAGAATCAATACTGGTACAAGCAGCACCGGCAGCGCCCGCGCTAACGGGTAGACTATATTCAGATTACCGTGGCTGTAAGCCTTGGCCAGACCAACCATGTATAATGTTTGGCACAGGCCAGAGGCCAGCAGCAGCCACCAGAGCTCAATGGGGAGTACGGATACCTGAGACCAGACTCGCATCAACAGCGGGCTATACAGCAGCATGCCGAAGCCCATTGCCCAGGCATAAAAACGCACACTCTGAGCAGTACGCTTGCCGATCAAGTTCCAACCCGCATGTAGCAGAGCTGAAAATAGAATCAACCCAATGGCGACAGGTGTCACAGGTTCTCCTTCATCTCGCAACTAGCCTCTATCTCTTGCTGCTTCTGGGCAGCAAGAGCGCGCAATTTTGTGTTTTTCTACAACCAGACGAACCGAGAGAACTGACTAATACCAATTACAGTAAAGATCTGTTCACCTTTGAACCTGAATACCAGAGGCACCACCAACAGGCAACTCCGTAGCATCTGGGAGGATGAAGGGATCTCCTCCACCGACCTGTACATGGGGCCAGCAACAAAAAGGAGCCTCAAGGCTCCTTTTTCAGACCAGCTGCTTAATCGCGATAGTCATCGTGACAGGCTTTACAGCTTTTCAGCACTTGACCAATGGCCGGCCGTGCCTTGGCAGCATCAAAACCAGGTTCACCGGATGCGGCGATCAGCGCTTCCAGGGCACCACCAAAGTCCTTGCCCTTGGCCTGAAAGCCGTCCATGTCTTCCCAGGCGGCAGGCAGCATGTTGCTTTCTTTCACGCCCTGGGTAGCGGGCACATAGGTTTCCCCCAGTAACTTGGCAACATTACCCATGTTTAGCGCCCGCTCGTGTACGGTGTCGGCATCAAACTCGATGTCACCTTTTGCCATGGCACCCATCACCTTGGCCTGAGCGCTCATCACCTGATAGATAGACTGACGGTATTTAACCAGGTCATCCGCCTTGAACAGCTCAGACTGGGCAATAGCGGTAGTGGCAAACAGACCACCCATAGCTACCAACGCGATTTTTTTCAACATCACTTGCTCCTTTTCTTGTTATTTTTCGCTCGTATAAATCAGTTTGGCATCAATTAGCGTTCAACGATAAACGATCAAATAATGTAAAGCCACCGGCAAAATACCGGCTGCACGCTAGTGTGGCTGTTTGACCCAAACCAACTTTGATGTGGCAAACCCCAACGCGTGCACCCTTGCCACAAGCTGCGCTTTTAATGGCGGACCAACCCCAGGCTCCCGCGCCAGCAGCAAGATCGGTATTCGCACTATTGTTTCTCCGCCTCGTCGTCACCACAGGTGAGCTCACCCTGTCCTTCTTCATGTCAAAAGCCCCTGAGCAGCCTGGCAGAAATGGATGAATAGCGTCCATGAGCTGTACCTTCCCCCATCACGGCTATCGCCAGACAGCCATAAAAATAACGACACTAAGCAAAAATAACAGGATTACCGATAAAAAGGATAAAAATAAAACACATTAAAAACAACAATTTACTGCAAAATGATACTTCACGACTCAATTTTTAAGCTTGATAACGTTGATCATTACAACCCTAACCTTTAGGCTTCTTACATTAATTGAACGATCAATCAATAAATTATGGCTATCATCGGGATACAGGAAACTCGTAAAAGTAGCTGTTACAGCAACACGGAGTAAAAGCATGTCATTGATGCGCTATCAGAACTTTGTCGACGGACACTACCTGGCCAACAAAAGCGGCGACACCTTCGATGTCGTCAACCCGGCCACCGGCGAGGTCGCCTACCAGATGGAAGTGGCCGATCCCTACATACAGGAGGCGGCCATCGCCTCGGCCCGCCGGGGATTCGAGCTGTGGTCGGCCATGAGTGGCATGGAGCGCAGCCGCATCCTGTTGCGGGCGGTGGCGCTACTGCGCGAGCGCAATGACGAGCTGGCCCGTATCGAGGTGCAGGACACCGGCAAACCCTGGCAGGAAGCCTCGGTGGTCGACGTGGTGACCGGCGCTGACAGCATCGAGTTTTTCGCCGGCCTGGCCCCCTCCATTGAGGGTAACCAGCAGGATCTCGGCGGCGATTTCTACTATAGCCGCCGTGAGCCACTCGGCATCTGTGCCGGCATTGGTGCCTGGAACTACCCGCTGCAAATCGCCTGCTGGAAGTCCGCCCCGGCTCTGGCCTGTGGCAACGCCATGATCTTCAAGCCCTCGGAAGAAACCCCGCTGGGCGCGCTCAAGCTCGCCGAAATTTTCATCGAAGCCGGGGTACCCGCCGGGGTATTCAACGTAGTGCAGGGTGACGGCGCCGTGGGGGCCTGGCTCACTCATCACCCGGATATCGCCAAGGTGTCCTTCACCGGCGAAGTGGGTACCGGCAAGAAGGTGATGGCCGCCGCCGCCGGCTCCCTGAAAGAGGTCACCATGGAGCTGGGCGGCAAGTCGCCGCTGATCATCTTCGACGATGCCGATGTGGACGACGCCGTCTCCGCCGCCATGCTCGGCAACTTCTATACCCAGGGCGAAATCTGTACCAACGGCACCCGGGTGTTCGTACATAAGGCTATCTACCCGGCCTTCATGGAGCGACTGCTGGAGCGGACCCGCAACAACATTATCGTGGGCGACCCCATGGATCCGGCCACCAACTTCGGCGCCCTGATTTCAAAAGACCATCACGAAAAAGTGCTGGGCTACAT
>NZ_JBLWUK010000038.1:0-26322 GCF_048268965.1 Oceanisphaera sp. | reverse complement strand
ACGGCAGACGCTGGTCCACCGCCAATGCCTACCTGCGCCCGGCCATGGACCGCCCCAACCTGACCGTGGTTACCCATGCCCTGGTGCACAAGGTGCTGCTGGAAGGCAAGCAGGCGGTGGGCGTGCGTTACGAGCGTCAGGGTCAGCTGCAGGACGTGCGGGCCGGCAAGGAGGTGATCCTCAGCGCCGGCTCCATCGGCTCGCCGCACCTGCTGCAACTGTCGGGCATAGGTGCCAGAGACACCCTGCAGGCGGCCGGTATCGAGGTGCAGCACGAGCTGCCCGGGGTGGGCGAAAACCTGCAGGATCACCTGGAGTTCTACTTCCAGTTTCGCTGCAAGCAACCCATCTCCCTCAACGGCCAGCTGGGGTTGTGGAGCAAATTCAAGATAGGCAGCCGCTGGCTGCTGAAAAAAGACGGTCTGGGCGCCACCAACCACTTCGAGTCCTGCGGTTTCATCCGCTCCAAGGCCGGGGTGGAATGGCCGGATCTGCAGTACCATTTCTTGCCGGGGGCAATGCGCTACGACGGCAAGGAAGCCTTTTCCGGTCACGGTTTTCAGGTGCATATCGGCCACAACAAGCCGAAAAGCCGCGGCACCGTCAAGGTGGCCAGCGCCGACCCCACCGTTGCCCCGAAAATCCGCTTCAACTATCTGGAGCACGAAGACGACCGCGAAGGCTTTCGCGCCTGCGTACGCCTGACCCGGGAGATCATCAATCAGCCGGCGATGGACCCGTACCGGGCGGAGGAAATTCAGCCCGGCGAGCAGATCAATACCGACGACGAAATTGATGCCTTCGTACGCCAAACGGTAGAAAGCGCCTATCACCCCTCCTGCACCTGCCCCATGGGCACGGACCAATGGGCGGTGGTGGGCCCGGATACCCGGGTGCACGGCATACAGGGTCTGCGGGTGGTGGACTCGTCCATTTTCCCCACCATTCCCAACGGCAACCTGAACGCACCCACCATCATGGTGGCGGAGCGGGCGGCGGATCTGATCCGGGGCAAGACGCCACTGGCGCCCTCGGAGGCGGAAGTGGGCATGGATGAACAATGGCAGCAACGCCAGCGGGCCAACTCTCCCCGGCGCAGCCTGATCTGAAGCATCTTGCATCCATTCAGAGCGTCCATTCAGTTTTTAACTATCGCAATCGGTGGCGGCTGCCGCCACCGAACGGGCGATACTTAAGACCTGACTCGCACAACCTGTACCCTGCGCAAATGGAAGCTCCTTGTGTTTACCAACCCCTTTACCAACAACAGGAGAAGTCACAGTGTCTTTTAATATGGAAATGAACGGAGGCGACCAATAATGACCGCACTCTTATCGACAGGGATCTTGCTGACCTTCGCGGCCATCGCCCTCATCCTCTATAAATGGGGCAATATCCGCTGCATCGGGGTGACCCCGGTGCGTACCTTCACCTTTATTGCCATTCTCTTTACCTCGGGGCTGGATGTCGGCCTCATCATGTTCCCGCTCACCGAGTTTGCCGGCTATGCCGATCTGGCCGCCAGTCCGGAATATGGCTTCAGCAACCCGCTGGCCATCGAGTTTGGCTTCTGGGGCTTTTTGATCTGGGGCTTCTACTTTCTCACCTGCTTCTACTTCTGCGTGATCGAGCCCAGAGTCGGCTTCTTCGAGTTGCCACTGGTCAAGCTTATCAACAACATGGTCATCATAGGCACCTGCGCCTTTACCGCCTTCCTGCTGCTGAGCAACCTGCCCTGGTACATGCCAGGCATCGGCGACGGCGAAACTGTAGTAGGCAGTTTTTACCTGATAGTGCTGCTGGTCATTTCCGCCGCTGTCTATTCCAGCACCAGCCTGCGCTACGTGAAAATACTGAGCCTGGGCACCAGCTGGCTGTTTATCGGCCTGATTGCCGCCATGTGGGGCAGTGCCTTCCTCGGCACCGGGGATGCACTGGGCGAGTTCGCCGGCACCTTCGCCCTGCTGGGCGATTATTTCGGCAATCTGCATCGCTTTGTGCTGCCCATCAACGACTACCACGAGTTCTATCTGTTCTGGTGGTTCTCCTGGAGCATCATGATCGGCCAGTTTACCGCCCGTTTCGTGGGGGGCCTGCGCACCTGGCAACTGCTGGCGGCCATGCTGGTCTTTCCGTCCCTCGCCATCGCCACCTGGTTCAGCGTGCTCTATTACTTCCACCTCAACGAACTGAGCACCGCCGGTTTCTTCAATTGGGCCATGGTCATAGTGGGTATCACCATGGTCATCAACTCGCTGGACTCACTGGTGCGGCTCTATACCGACAACCTCAAGCTGTCGGTCGCCCGTCTGGGCAGGGTGCGCTATTTTGCCGGTAACCTGATCGTGCTGTCCGGCCTGACCCTGCTGTTCCAGCTCGACTTCCTGGAAATTCAGTGGGTCGGTGCCCTGGTGATCGGGCTCTTCTTCGCCTGCGTCGGTTATATATTGCGGTACAAGCGCACCGAGGTGCTGTCGATAGAGGGTTCGCCCAAAGCCAACCGTGTCGATTACAGCAAGCTCGAGTGGGCCAGCTGATACGGCTGCAGCCCATGAGGCAGCGCTCACCGCACAACAAAACGGCACCTTAGGGTGCCGTTTTTTCATTCAGAGCCCGGAGATCGGGGTTTAACGCACTGCGCCAGCAGCCGGGCGAAAAAGTCACTGCCCTTGCGGCGGGCAAACTGGATATTGCGCTCGGGGATAGACTCGGGATCCTCGTAGTCTGCCAGGGCCCTTTCCATGCTGGCTTCGCGGATGATGTGCAGGGTGGGATAAGGCGAGCGATTGGTGTAGTTGGCGGCGTCATCCTGAGGTTCGCCGTCGAAACAGTAGTCGGGGTGAAAGGTGGCCAGCTGGTATGTGCCCTCGTAACCCTGATCAAACAGCAGATCATTAGCCAGATCGACCAGATCCAGATAGGCGTAGAAGCCTTCGAAGCCACGAGGAATAATCACCAGGGTGGTTTCCACCGCCGGCTGCTCGTCCAGCAGCCGGCACTCGGCCAGCAGCGCCTGCAGCACCGCCTTGGGTTGATGCGCTTCCACCACCATGTAGCGAATGCTGGCCCGCTCTACTTCTCGGCGGGCAAAGGGGCAGAGGTTGTATTTCATGATCACCTGCTTCACCCAGTTTGCGGTGTGCGCTATGTACTGCGCTTGTTCTGACTGCTCTTGTTCTGATTCTGACATGACTCGTTTCTCTTCTGTTTCGGCTCGTCCGACCGGAAAGCTCATCCGCCCGCGACCATGATAAGTCATCTTCGTGGCCCGAGGATATTACTGATAAACCCGGCCATTATGCTTCAGCCAGCCGCCCGGGTGGCGACCTCTGGGATCGTGATGGGTCCAGTGCACCACGCCGCCCTTGTCATTCCATTCATACTCGCCGTAAAACGCCACCGTATCGCCCACTTTCAGGCCGTCGATGCGTGGCGCCAGGTCGATGTTATGGGCAATCAACAGGGTCTGACCGCTCGGCAATGCCAGCAGAAAGCGCTGATGGCGGGAGCCCTTGTTGTCATCCGCCAGCAGGCGAGCCACCCGGCCACTGCCCTCCACCTGCACATCGCTCTGCCGGTTCTGATAGGCCAATGCAATCGGATCTGCGGCGGCCTGCTCCGTCGATAGCAAAGAAAATATCGGCGAGTTCTGAGTCATGGCGCCGACCAGGCCGAGGCCGATCAGCAGGGCAATCAGGAGTTTTTTCATCGGTGTGGCAGCCTCGTTACTGTTAACCTCGTCATTGAGGTCAGGTTATTCGCGGGTAAAAGTCAGATCCGCATAATAACCGATGGCGCTGCCCTTGCTGTTATCGGCGTCGGTCATAATGGCCACGGCCTCGATATAACGAAAGTCTTTGCCGAACAGTCGCCGCAAATCCGCCTTGAGATTGCGTTTTTCACTGACCCAGCCATCGCCATCCTGCGGGTTACGCAGCACCAGCATCATCGCCTTGTCACCGGCGAAGGGATTTTCCCAACGCTGCCCTACTGGGGCCTGCTGCGCCCAGACGTAACTGATCGCCTTACTGCTCAGTCGGGTCCAGCCATCCCGTACCACCACATAGACCCGCACCGCAAAATCGTCTCCCGCCCTGGTGCGCTCGTCGACCACAGCCGGAAACCGCTCTACCCGCCAGCGCCAGCTGAGCCAGGGAGTATCATCCAGATCGATGCGTTGCTCATAGAAAAGTCCGGATGCCGCCCCCTGGCTGCTGGCCCGCACTACCTGCCGCTGCAGCCGGGGGTCAAACACCAGCCGATAGTCGGTCTCGCCGGCAAAGCTTTTGGGCTCCCAGCCGAGCATATCGGCCGGCGAAAACGCCAGTGCCGCTACCGGAACAGACAACGCCAGCAGCAAGCAGCCCAAAATGGGAGCTAAAAAGGGACGGGTAAGCATAGTGGCATCCTGAACAGTGACCCTGTAGCCAGTATAGGCGTCAGCATAAGAATGCCTTGGCCAATCAACCTCGACTGTAAATCCACAGGGCGAGCAGCGCCGCAATATGGCCGACCACGGTGAGCCAGAACACGCGACGAAACGACGCCTTCTGCGACTTGTGTCTTAGCCAGCGTTGCGCCAGCCAGGCACCTGGCCAACCCCCAGCCAATGCCCACAGATGCAGGGTGCGCTCGCGAATCCGCCAGTTGCCCAGCATGGCCGCCCGCTTGTCCCAGCCATACAGCAAAAAGGTTATCAGGCTGAGCAGCCCATAGGCTGCGGGCAGCACAGTCCACCAATCCAGCGGCATCACTCTGGCTCCTTTTGTTGCTGTTGCAATTGCCACAAACGGGCATAACGACCCTGCCTTGCCAACAGCGCCTGATGGCTGCCCTGCTCCACAATGCGGCCCTGATCCATCACCAGAATATGGTCGGCATCGATGATGGTCGACAGCCGATGGGCAATCACCAGGCTGGTCTGGCCGCGAGACACCTCGCGAATGGCCTGCAGTATGCTGCGTTCCGAGCGACTATCGAGGGATGACGTGGCTTCGTCAAACACCAGTATCGGCGGTCGTTTGAGAATGGTGCGGGCAATCGCCACCCGTTGTTTTTCGCCGCCACTGAGCTTGAGCCCACGCTCGCCCACCAGAGTATTGTGTCCGTCCGGCAGGCGGGCAATAAAGTCATCCAGATGGGCCAGCCGAATAGCCTCCAATACCTCTTCGTTACTGGCAGTAATACGCCCATAACGAATATTTTCAAAAATAGAGGCGTTAAACAACACAGTGTCCTGGGGCACTATGCCGATGGCCTGGCGTAACGAAGTCTGAGTGACCTGGCGAATATCCTGCCCGTCGATCAGCACAGCCCCCTCATCCACATCATAAAAGCGAAACAGCAACTTCACCAGGGTCGACTTGCCGGCACCGCTGGCGCCGACGACCGCGACTTTTTGCCGGGGCCGAACACTAAAGCTGACGCTATCCAGAATCGGCCGTTCCGGTCCATAACCGAAGCTTACCCGGCGAAACTCGATTTCCCCCTGCGTCACCGTCAGCGGGGCTGCATTGGCCTCATCCTTGATCAGCGGCGCGCGACGCAACAAGGCAAACATGCGCTCGACATTGGCCATGGAGCCTTTCATTTCCCGATACACGAAACCAAGAAAGTTCAGCGGCAAGAACAGCTGCATCATGAAGGCATTGATCAGCACAAAGTCACCCAGGGTCATGGTGCCGGCCACCACATTTTGCCCCGCCAATACCATCATCACCGTCATGGCCACGGCAATAATCAGTGCCTGACCGCCGTTGAGCGCAAACAGGCTCAGGCGATTCTTGCGTCTGGCCTGCTCCCACTGGGCCAGGTCGGCGTCGTAGCGCTCGGCCTCGTATTGTTCGTTGGTAAAGTACTTCACCGTCTCGAAGTTGAGCAGGCTGTCGACCGCTCGGGTATTACTCTGAGAGTCAGCCAGGTTGGCCGCCCGCACATAGCCGGTACGCCAGTCGGTCGCAATCACCGACCAGGTGATATACAGCACGACGGCAATCAGCGTCACCAGCGCAAACCACACCGAATAGTTGACCAGCAAGACCCCGACCACCAGGGCAATTTCGAACAGCGTCGGCACTATGTTGAATACCATGAAGCGCAGCAGAAAGCTGACCCCCGACACCCCCCGCTCGACATCCCGCGACAAGCCACCGGTATTGCGATCCAGGTGAAACCCCAGCTCCAGCCGATGCAGATGATTAAACACCGTCAAGCCGATGCGACGCATGGCCCGCTCTGTCACCCGGCCAAACAGGGTGTCGCGAATTTCGCCAAACAGTACGTTGGCAAAGCGCACCACCCCGTAGGCCAGCAACAGACCCAGAGGCAGCACCAGCAGCTTGCCGCCGGTGCTGTTGTTAACGCCAGTGTCCATGGCATCGACGATATGTTTGAGAATAAAAGGCAGGCCGACACTCGCCACTTTGGCCGCCACCAGACAGCCCAGCGCCAGCACGATGCGCAGACGGTACTCCAGCAGATACGGCAGCAGGGTGCGCAGGGTTTGCCAGTTAAAAGCGCTGTCGTCAGCCTCGGGATGAAAAGAACTGCGTCGCATACTCCCGCCTGAATAAAAAAGTCATCATGGGTTTATGATACCTCGTTCGACACCACAAGGTGGCATGCTTCAGTTGAAACCACTTTGGTGTAAGCTGGGGTATCAGCATGAATGAGGGACAAACCATGGAACGGGTGCCAGAAAACAGCATTTACAGCGTGCAGCTGGACGGCAATGGCGGCATGCAGCCGCTGCCGGCAGGGGCCGAATTACCGGCGGCGGCACCGGCCTGGGTACATCTGGATTACGGCCGGCCGGATACGGAACTGTGGCTGCTGAATACCAGGCTGCTGAACGACAATGCCCGGGAGGCCCTGCTCGGCCAGAGTAGCCGACCCAAACTGGTTCGCCACGGCGATAACCTGTTGTTGATCCTGCGGGGCATCAATCACAACCAGAGCGACCGGCCAGAAGAAATGGTGGCACTGCGCATCTTTATCAGCCCCCAGCTTATTCTGAGCAGCCGACGCCGCCCACTGTTGTCGGAACAGGACGTCTACCAGCAGCTGGTGGCAAACGGCGGCCCCATCAATCCCGGTGACTGGCTGGTAGAGATGTGTGATGCGCTTACCGACCGCGCCGGCGAGTTTGTGGAGGCCCTGCACGATCAGATCCTGGAGCTGGAAGAGGCGGTGCTGGAAAACGAAATGCCCGCCACCGGTCAGCTGGGGCGCATTCGCAAACAGTTGATCATGATCCGCCGTTATCTTTCACCCCAGCGGGATCTGGTGGCGCGGCTGGCCAGCGAAAAAATTGGCTGGCTGGACGACGACGATCGTCGCCGATTGCTGGATATAGCCGACCGGCTGCGCCGCTGGCTGGACGATCTGGACGCGGGCGTGGCCCGTACCGCCGTGCTGGCGGACGAGATCAACAACATCATGACCGAGGCCACCAATCGCCGAGCCTATCAGATGTCGATTATGGCGCTACTGTTTTTGCCTGCCAGCTTTTTGACCGGCCTGTTCGGCATCAACCTGGGCGGCATACCGGGCGCCGATAGCCCGTTCGCCTTCTGGATCTTCTGCCTGATCCTCACCGGGCTGGCAGTGGGGCTGGGCGTCTGGCTCAAATTCCGACGCTGGTGGTAGCGGACATAAAAAAATCCCTGCTCTTAAAGAGCAGGGATTTTATAACTCGTATTACATACGATAAAGCGACGTTATCAGTGTAAAGCCGTCACGCTTTTATCATGCCTGTTCTGTTAAAGCGGCCACAGCTGGAGCTTTGGCATTATTCGCACAGTTCTCCTCCATAATACGGACTTCTTCACTTAGCCCTTTATATGTCGAATAACACATCACCAGCATCAATACAGACAGCGGCAGGGCCATTGCAACAAGTGCCGATTGCAAGCCTGACAGGCCACCTGTCATCATCAATACCATGGCAATTCCGGCTATTACCACACCCCAGATAACTTTCGTCGTAGTGGATGGGTTAGGGTTACCGTTTTCGCTGATCATGCCCAGTACAAACACCGCAGAGTTTGCCGACGTAATGAAAAATATCAGTACCAGCACCATCGCCAGAATACTAAGCGGGGTAGCCATAGGGAAATAATCCAGAAACTTGAACAGTGCGGAAGTGACATCTGTTTCTACCGCTTGTGCCAATGCCACCTCTCCAAGGTTCTGAATAATATGAATAGCAGAGCCACCCATCACAGCGAACCAGACAAATGATCCCAGTGCTGGTATGAATACGGCGCCCATCATAAATTCCTTGATGGTTCTTCCCTTTGAAATACGCGCAACAAAGCTACCTACCAATGGCGCCCAGGCAATCCACCAGCCAAAATAGAATAGTGTCCAGCTGGCAATCCAGGTGCCATCTCCGTATGGCTCGGTTCTAAATGACATACTGACGAAGTTCTGTATGTAGTCACCCATGCCCTGGAAGAGAACCTTGAAGATAACCTGGGTAGGCCCCATCAACAATACAAAGCCCAGCAAGAAGAAAGCCAGTATCATGTTCAGGTTTGACAGGTTTTTTATGGCTCCCTGCAGGCCAGAAATGGTTGATGCAATATAAACCACGGTCACAATGGAAATAATAGCAATCTGGGTGAAGGTACTGATAGGGACGCCCCAGAGCACATTCATTCCACTGTTCACCTGCATGGTGCCAAAGCCCAGCGAGGTCGCGATGCCAATGACAACGGAAAGGATAACAACCACATCAATCCATTTTCCGATTGGCCCTCTTATTCTGTCGCCAATCAAGGGATAAAAAACGGAACTCAGTGAGGCTGGCAATTTTTTTCTGAACTGGAAAAAGGCAATCGCAACGCCTACCAGCGCATAGCAGGACCAGGCTGACACTCCCCAATGCAAATAAACATACTGCATCGCCATTTTGGCTGATTGTTCGGTTGAACCAGCCCCGGTAGGGGGATCTATATAGTAGGAAACCGGCTCGGCAATTCCCCAGAACACCAGGCTGATACCGATGGATGCACTGAATAACATGCCGATCCAGGTCGCCGTATTATATTCCGGTCTGTCGTGGTCATCCCCCAGTCGTATATGACCAAACTTTGACACGGCCAAGGTCATACAAAACAGGAAGAAAATAAAAACGCATCCCAGAATGAACCATCCCAGATTGTTGTAGATAAATCCGAGTGATCCACTAGAAAAGCTTTCAAGCTTTTCGGGTATGAAAACACCCACGCTTATTAGCATAAGACTAAGAATTAACGATATATAAAATACCGAGTTTTTATATTTCATCATACCACTTCTCCATTATACCACTCTCCATTCGAACAACATGGTTCTACAGCCACCACAGGCATAGGACAACACCACAAGTTGACAAAAGATAACCGCACCGCCGGCTTCAGTCAACATAAAGTTAACCTGATTGACACACGGCGATAGCAATGTAAGTCACTGTTTTATATAGAAAATACATCAAAAGTGCGACTTGGGTTAACTTTTGCGCAAATTATCGTTGACCTGAAAGCCCGCCTTCCATTATCATCCCCTCAACGTCAACTTCAAGTTTACACCTGGAGCAGTAGAGCCATGAGCAATGCAAACAAAATGATTTCCATTAACGATCACATAGATATCGATAATGCCTGGACCATACCGTCACGTTATTACACTTCAGAAGATGCATTTGAGTTTGAAAAAGAGAAAATTTTTGCCAACTCATGGGTTTGCGTAGCCCATTGCAGTGAAGTTGCCGAGAAAAATGCCTATATCACCCGCAAGTTGATCGGTGAGAGCCTGGTTATTGTTCGGGGTCGAGACGGTGTGTTACGCGGTTTCTATAACGTCTGCCCACATCGTGGCCATCAGCTGCTGAGTGAAGAAGCAGGCAAAACCAAGAACGTGATTACCTGCCCTTATCATGCCTGGGCGTTCAAGCTGGATGGCAAGCTGGCGCACGCCACCAACTGCGAAAACGTGAACAACTTTGAAGCCGATGCCATGAGCCTGAGCAGCTTCCATGTGGTTGAGCACGCCGGTTTCATCTACGTTAACCTGACCACAGGCGAGCCACAGCCAATTGAAGAGCAGTTGCCGGGCCTGGCGGAAAAAATGCAAGAAGCCTGTGGTGTCATCAAGGATCTCAAGTTGGCAGCCCGTTTCGTCAGCGACACTCCGGCCAACTGGAAAACCATTGTCGATAACTATACCGAGTGCTACCACTGCCCGACCAACCACGTGAGCTTCGCCAGCTCGGTAGATGTAGGGGTATACGACCACCAGCTGCATGAAAACTGGACCGTTCAGATAGGCAAGGCCAAGCCGTCCGAATCTTCTTTCCAGTTCGACGAGTCGGTCACCGATCCTCGCTTCTACGGCTTCTGGATCTGGCCTTGCACCATGTTCAACATGCCACCGGGTGGCGATTTCATGACGGTTATCTATGAATTTCCGGTCAGCGCCGGTGAAACTCTGCAGCACTATGATATTTACTTCCTGAACGAAGAGCTGACCGAGTACCAGAAAGAGCTGATCGAATGGTATCGCACCGTTTTCCGCCCGGAAGATCTGCGTCTGGTAGAGAGTGTACAACGTGGTCTGCAATCACGCGGTTATAGAGGTCAGGGACGGATCATGACCGACCGTCAGCGCAGCGGCATCAGTGAACATGGCGTGGCCCACTTCCACCAGATGCTGGCCAAGGCTCACTTAGGCGAAACCGTTTAATGTGTGACTGACCTAATGCTCACCCATTAATAGCTGGCGCAGGCCGGGCACAGTGCACTTTCATGCCCGGCCTGCTGTCATAGTAAAATGAAACTCCTGGCTCAGTCGTACACGATGAGGGAATAAATATCATGAACACACTCAGCAATCCGGCACTGTTTCGACAGTCATGCTATATCAACGGCCAGTGGGTCACCGCTTCAGACAGCATCAGCATCACCATCACCAACCCGGTCGATCAGTCGGTGCTGGGCACAGTCCCCAGCCTGACCGTTGAGCAAACCAACGAAGCCATAGTACAGGCTCATGCTGCCATGGCCGGTTGGAGTGCCTTGACCGCCAAAGAAAGATCCAAGATTCTCTATCGCTGGTTCGCACTCATTGAAGCCAACATCGACGACCTGGGTACCCTAATGACGCTGGAGCAGGGCAAACCCCTGCAAGAAGCCAAGGGCGAGATCCGCTATGCGGCCTCTTTCATCGAGTGGTTTGCCGAAGAGGGCAAGCGCGTTTACGGAGAAACCATTCCGCAAACCGTGAGCACGAATCGTCTTTCTACCATCAAGCAGCCGATAGGGGTGTGCAGCGCCATTACTCCCTGGAACTTTCCGGCTGCCATGATCACCCGTAAAGCCGCTCCGGCACTGGCAGCAGGTTGCAGCATCATTATCAAGCCTGCTTCAGAAACTCCCTTTACCGCACTGGCACTGGCCGAGTTGGCAGCTCAGGCAGGTATTCCCGCCGGTATTTTCAACGTCATCACCGGTGATGCCCGAGCCCTGGGCGAGCCACTGACCCAGCACCCGCTGATCAGCAAGTTTTCTTTTACCGGTTCAACCCAGGTCGGCCGCAAGCTGTACGAGCAGTGTGCACCTACCATCAAGAAAACCTCACTCGAACTCGGCGGCAATGCGCCCTTCATCGTGTTCGATGATGCCGATATCGACAAGGCAGCCGCCAGCGCCGTGCAGGCAAAATTCCGTAACGGCGGCCAGACCTGTGTCTGCGTCAACCGCTTCTACGTGCATGATGCCGTTTACGACGAATTTCTCGAGAAATTTACCGCCAAGGTTGCCGAGCTGAACGTCGGTAACGGGCTGGAGCAGAATACCGATATCGGCCCCATGATCGCTCGCCGCGCCATAGACGGCATGCAGGTACTGCTCGACGATGCGCTGGCCAAAGGGGCTCGTCAGCTCGTGCTGGGCAACGAAATTGAAGAACAGGGTAACTTCATCAACCCGAAAATTCTGGTTGATGTGGATGACTCCATGAACATAGTGCACGAAGAAATTTTTGGCCCCATTGCCACCCTGATCCGCTTTCAGGATGAAGATGAAGTGCTGGCCCGTGCCAACAACACCATCTTTGGTCTGGCGGCCTACTTCTTCTCCCAGGATATACGTCGGGTATACCGGGTGGCCGAAAAACTGGAAAGCGGCATGATCGGTATCAATACCGGCATGATTTCCAACGAAGTGGCGCCCTTCGGCGGTGTCAAACAATCTGGGTTGGGTAAGGAAGGTTCCAGATACGGAATCGAGGATTACCTGAGTGTGAAGTATCTGTGCGTCGATATCGCCTGATCTGATTAAAGAGTGAGAACGTTATGAACCAGCAAAAAATTCCAGTCCAGGTAAGCCGCGTCAAACAGCTTAGCCCTAACATAAAGATGTTTGAGTTTATCGCTCAGGATACGCAGCTAAGCACCTTCAGTGCCGGCAGCCATGTTACTGTACACATGGATGAAGCGGGAATTCGGCGGGCCTATTCACTGATCAGTGATCCGCAGCAGCCCCAGCATTACCGCATCTCCGTGCTGCGGGATGAGCAGTCCAAGGGTGGCTCCGCTTACATGCACGAAAATGTTGCCGAAGGAGATCTGTTACATCTGTCACCGGCCGACAACTTTTTCCCTCTGGTTCATGACAACACCAGCAAGCATATTCTGGTTGCCGGTGGTATTGGTATCACTCCTTTCCTGTCCTATCTCTATGAGCTGGAGCAGGCAGACATGGAGTTTGAGTTGCATTACTGCTTCCGTGATGGTGCCAATGCGGCTTATGTGGACGAGCTGCGCGAGCGTATTGGCAATCGCCTGCATGTTTATGACAACGCACAGGATCAGCACCTGTCGGTTGAACAGCTGGTCGCACAGCAGGGCAAGAATACTCACCTCTATGTCTGTGGCCCGCAACCTCTGATCGATGCAGTCATCGAAAGCGGTAACGCCCTGCTGGGTAAAGAGCGGGTACACTTTGAGAACTTTGGTGAAGTGGCCAGCGGTGGAAGCTCCTTCGAGGTCCATTTTCAGCGCTCCGGTTTCAGCCTGGAAATAGGTGAAGACAGCTCTATCCTGCAGGCTATCGAAAACGACAAGCGTATCGACATCGAGTGTCTGTGCCGTAACGGAGTCTGTGGTACCTGCGAGACCACCATTCTGGAAGGGGAAGCCGATCACCGTGACCACTACCTGGACGACGAGGAACGCGCCGCCCAGAAAACCATGATGCTTTGTGTCTCTCGCGCCAAGGGATCACGTCTGGTGCTGGACCTCTAATTACCCGGCACCCTCTATGAATATGGCCGTTGTTCGTTACCCTGGTAATGAACAACGGCCATTTTTTTATGCATACAGGATGCCTCATGCCCCCTTCTTCAATATCCGAGCGCCTGAGACAACACAGAGTTATACCAATTACAGTAAAGTATTCAAATTGGTATAAGACAGCACGGCTTACTCCAGCTCAAACATCAGAAACGCCTGCTGATCACTCCCCAGGTGGTAATGCCCGGTTACCTTTCTGCCTTGAAAGGTAATCTGGCCACTGCCGGTTTCACACAGGCGATTCAGCCAGTCCTGATTGTTGATGACCAGTTGATACAACAGCCCCTGCAGCTCCGGGTACGCCATCTTTTCTGCCTGGCTCTCGTGATTGCTGGCCAGTATTTCCCCGGCCTTGTCGGTAAACACCACCAGATGACTGATGTGCGCCAGCAAGACATCGAAGTATTGCTTCATTTTGCGCAGGCGCAACTCGGTACTTTTGCGTTCGGTATTATCCAGACTGATACCGACCAGCTTGGTAACTTTCCCGTTAGGCCCCTTGACCCCGGTGGCACGCGAAGTTATCCAGCGATATTCGCCGTCCCGGTCGATTTTAAAGTCCATCTCATGGGCTCCGCCCTCGCGAATGATCTTCGAATAACCGCTGACCAGCTTTTCCTTGGCTTCTTCACCCATTAACGCCCAAAACTCGTCGTTACTGCTTAAGCGAATGCCGTATACGGCTTCTACATTATCGGAATAATGTACTTCCTCCGTGAGCAGGTCCCACTCCCAGGTGACAATTTCCGCAGACTCCTGCAGATGCACTTCATTGATATTGCGCGCCCCGGTCTGATTCATAGCGCCGTGCTGACCACTGGCATATTCACCGTACTTCAGCCAGATTTTGTCCACTTGCAGAAAGGAGGCCAATCGATCCAGGTTACTGTCATCTATCATGCCGCCCTTGGTCCACTTGTTGACCGCAGTGCGCGACACACCCAATGCCTGAGCCACCTTCAGCTGGCTCATTTTTTTCTGTTTTAGCTGAGACAGCAAACGCGTCCCGAATACATTTATACCCGTCATTATTTTTATTCGCCTTTTATAGGTTCATCCCGCGCTGACTGTTACAGCCTTTCTGCCAGATATTGCTCCAGGTTCTCGATGAAAGTCCGCAGGTTGGCGTTGGTCCTGGTACTTTGGGAATAGACGGCATATACATCCGCCACCTGCTGCCATTCCGGCAGCACATGCACCAGTTGCCCCTGCTCCAGCTCGTGCATTACGCTCCAGATGGAGCGCAGCAATATTCCCTGGCCATTGACACACCATTGTTTGGCCACGTCGCCATTATTCACGCTCAGCCGACTGTTCGGCGACACCGTCATCAACTCGCCCTGTCGCTCGATTTTCCAGGATGCCGGGGCCTGATTGCGCTCGCGAATGGTAATACAGGAGTGCTGCAGCTCCAGCTCTCGTGGGTGTTCGGGCCAGCCGTGCCGGTCCAGATAAGAAGGGGCGGCACAAAAAATCCGGGTATTCCCCGCAATCCGGCGGGCAATATACTGATCGGGAATGGCCCCGCCGATACAGATATCCAGATCCATGTTTTCGCTGATCAGATCAACGGCTCGGTCGGCCAGAGTCAGGTCGATAGCCAAAAGGGGATAATGCGAGCGTAGCGACAGAATGAAAGGGTTGATGTATTCGGTACCAAAGCCGGTGCTGCAGCTGATGCGCAGCACACCACGGATCTCTTCCCGAGAAGCCCTGAGCTCACTCTTCATCTCCTCCAGGCCCAGTAACAACCGCTCACCGGTGCGCAGTACTATTTCACCTTCCTGAGTCAGGCTGATGGCCCGTGCCGAGCGAAAGAACAGCGCCAGCCCCAGGTTTTTCTCCAGTAGCTTGATCCGCTTTGAGACATAGGCCGGAGAGACCATGAGCTGTTCCGCTGCCCGGGAAAAGCTCATCAGACGAGCGGCAGTTACAAATACTTTAATGTCTTCCAGCGCGGGCAACTTGTCCATGGTTTGTAAACTCAGAGATTACACTTTGTGACTACATCTTATCAGAGCATGTCGTAAACTGGGTGTCTTAGTTCTCACATCGAACAACCTGAGGTTACAATTATGTCAGATTTCAATATTGCAGTAATTCCCGGTGACGGCATCGGCAAGGAAGTCATTCCAGAAGGCTTGAAAGTACTGGAAGCGGCGGCCGGCAAGCATGGCATCAAACTGAACTTCACGTTCTTCGATTGGTCGTGCGAAACCTATCACAAAACGGGCCGCATGATGCCAGAGGACGGTCTGGAGCAGCTCAAGCAGTTCGATTCCATCTTCCTCGGTGCAGTCGGCTTTCCCGGTGTGCCGGACCATATCTCCCTGTGGGGACTATTGCTGCCAATCCGCCGCGCATTCAATCAATACGTCAACCTGCGCCCAGTCCGCCTGTTCGAGGGACTGCAGTCTCCCCTGGCCAACAAGAAGCCCGGTGATATCGACTTCTACGTCGTGCGCGAAAACGTGGAAGGCGAATACTCCGCCATCGGCGGCATTCAGTATGAAGGTACCGATGATGAAATGGTCTCCCAGCAGAGCATATTTACTCGCAAGGGTACCGACCGAATTCTGAAGTACGCCTTTGAGCTGGCTCAATCCCGTGACAAAAAGCACCTGAGTTCAGCGACCAAATCCAATGGCCTGTTCCACTCAATGCCTTACTGGGACAGCCGTGTTGCCGCCATGGCCGGCGACTATCCCGAGGTAAAGGTGGATCAGTTCCATATTGATATTTTCACCGCCAACCTGGTGAGAATGCCCGAGTTCTACGATGTGGTTGTCGGCTCTAACCTGTTCGGCGATATCCTGTCCGACCTGGGCCCGGCCTGTACCGGCACCATAGCGATAGCACCGTCGGCCAACATCAACCCCGAGAAAACGTTCCCATCCATGTTCGAACCGGTACACGGCTCGGCACCGGACATCGCGGGCCAGAACATCGCCAACCCGATTGGAACCATCTGGGCTGCCGCCATGATGATGCAGCACCTGGGTCATCCAGAAATGCACGACACTATCATGACGGCAGTAGAAACAGCCATCCGCGAAGGCCATGCCCTGACCCGCGATATGGGTGGCACGGCAAGTACCCAAGTGCTGGGCCAGGCCATTACCGATCTGATACTGTCACAGTAAGCCGCCTACAGCGTGGCTGGTGGCCAGGGTCACCTCGCTATAAGCCCCTAACAAGAACGGCGCCCCCAGGGGCGCCGTTTTTATTTCAACCTCGCTTGATGCTTATGCGGCAAGCGGCGTGATACGCACTTGGGCGATACGGAAGTCTTCCACTTCCGTCACCTCGAAGCGCAGGTCTTCGTGCTCGAACACGGCACCGGCTTCCGGCAACTGACCACTCCAGGCCAGCAGCAAACCTGCCAGGGTGGCGTATTCGTCATCGGGATCCACCAGCCCCCGGCGAGACAGTACCTGCTCGAGATAATGCAGATCCGTGCTGCCCTTGACCACCCAGCCGGTTCCCTCGCACACCACTTCCGGGTCTTCATCTTCATCGAGAAACTCGCCGACGATGGCCTCCAGCAGGTCGTGGGGCGTGACCAGTCCCTGCACTGTGCCAAACTCGTCGTTCACCAGTACCACATTGCCTCGGGCGTCGCGCAAGACGTTAAGCAAACGGATCACGCTGATGCTGTCCGGCACTATAATGGAGTCGTTGCCTTCGGCCAGCTCGGCCAGGGTTTTCCCCGCCTTGAGCCCGGCCAGGAGCTCTTTGGCCCGCACCACTCCCAATAGATTATCCAGCTCGCCATCACACACCGGAAACTGGCTGTGGGATGAGGCCATCAGCTCGGACAATACCTCTTCGCGACTATCGGACACGTCCAGCCAGACAATCTCGGAGCGCGGCGTCATCACGGTACGGGTCGAGCGCTCGGCCAACGACAGGACGCCGCTGATCATATTACGCTCCTCTTCTGCAAATCCCTGCTCCTGGGTTTGCTCCTGGGTCTGTTCAGACTCGGCGTGCGTCCGAGTATCGCCTCCCATCAGGCGAAAGATGGCGGCGGTGGTGCGCTCGCGCAAAGGGAGACGAGCCTCTTCCCTGGCGGAATTACGCTTGGCCAGTTGATTCAAAAACTCGATCAGAATCGAGAAGCCAATGGCGGCGTACAGGTAGCCTTTGGGAATATGGAAGCCGAAGCCTTCCGCCACCAGGCTGAAACCTATCATCAGCAGGAAACTCAGACACAAGACCACCACTGTGGGGTGCGCATTCACGAAGTCGGTCAGAGATTTGGAGGCGGCCAGCATCACTAGCATGGAGATCACCACGGCCGTCATCATCACCGGCAGGCTGTCTACCATACCGACGGCGGTGATAATAGAGTCAAGCGAAAACACTGCATCCAGCACCAAGATCTGGGCGATAACCACACCGAACCCCGCATATACATCGCTGGTACTGCTTTCGTGCATGGAGCCTTCCAGCCGCTCGTGCAGCTCTGTGGTGGCCTTGAACAGCAGGAAGAGACCACCGCCGATCAGGATCAAGTCCCGGCCCGAAAAGCTCAGCTCGCCCAGGGTAATCAGCGGCGCAGTCAGGGTCACCAGCCAGGACACCACACCCAGCAGCCCCAGGCGCATAAACATGGCCAGCAACAGGCCGAATACCCGGGCCTTTTCACGTTGATGTGGCGGCAGCTTTTTGACCAGAATGGCAATAAAGACCAGGTTGTCGATACCCAGTACGATTTCAAGAACAATCAGCGTCAGCAAGCCCGCCCAAATAGACGGATCCATCAGGAATTCCATGATTTACCTCTTAATAGAAAGTCGATGAGCAGATCAACGGAGTGCGCAAGCCGTACCGAAAGTTTCAGTATGGTTTGGGCAGCAGACAAATCCGGATGGAGCGGCAAAAGCCGAAAACAGCAGAATACGGGAGGGAAATAACGATTCAACAGCGTGGTGCAAGCAACTTCGCGAGCAATCCATATGGTACACCGGGGGTTAACCGGACCTCTTGGTTAAAATGAACGCATATCATAATCATAAAACCCGGGCTGGCAAGCGTATTTAATAGTTTTTGCCGGCCCGGTGCTAAGCGGTGCGCCTGGTAAAGTGCGTCAAACACCGGAAAGCTCTCCCTTGGAATAGCGCACCTGAACTTGCAACCAGATCCTCGAGCGGATCGGGATCCAACAGCAAGGATCTATGCTGCACCGCAACATAGAGAATCTAGTATCAGAAGAGTTAAACTTGACCACAGTGCAAGTCCTCGCCCGATGATCAGCCCATAGTACTGCTGAATGATAGTCAAACAATGGGCGGTTATCCCCGCTTGGGTGCTTTCACGCAATTGGCCTGCGCTCGTTGAGCTCCATGCCAGCGAGATAAGTCACTTCGTCTAACGATGACTACTGCGGCAGAAGCCCAAGTACAATATCGAAGGCTCAGAATTCAATTTACTAAATAAATTTAATATTTATTACTAAACGCTATCAGTTACCTATCGATAGGTATAATACTCTTATGAGTTTCCAGGATAAAGTGAAGCCCAGAGCCGACGTATCAGAGATAATAACTATACAGTTTGAGAGCTTACTATCAACCCTAGCAACAACAAGCCCCATTTGAAAACTAGGGCAATTGTACTTTAACTTATACTATTAATATTAGATTATAAACAATAAATAACTGAAAATAACATTTAATTATTAATAATATTCTTCCTATATCCATCCTGATGTCAAGTCCCAGGCAACGCTCATCTAAATCTATCACAGCTGATCACGATTCAGTATTGAACGCATACTATTCCACCAATAAATATGATCTTAATTATCGCCTAAACCTTCTCAATAAAGCAATCTCTTTTATCTTTAAATCTATTAATAATAAAGTTCCATACCTCACTTAACTTTCTACTACCTATCACATCTGCTCGAGTCGAGATCCAATAGTAACGAGTGAAGGTTATCTGAGGCATAACACGCACTAATCCTGGCGCCGTACTACCAATATAATACGGAAGTATACAAAGCCCGACTCCCGCTTTTGTTGCATGAACTTGAGCGGCAAGACTAGTACTTTGAAAAGAGAAGTTAATATCTTCAGGGAGTTCACGATGATAAAGTAAAGCTTCTGAATATACCATCTCTTCAATATAACCTACCCAAGGTATATCTTTGATATTATGCTTAGTCATTTTCTCAGGTAATGTAGATGATAACCCTTCAGACGCATAAATACCAAGACTGTATTCAGTTAATACCCGGGTTACAACTGCATCACTTTTTGGTTTTTGTATCGCAATACTAATATCAACTTCTTTAGTTGATACATTTGTATTCTTTGATAATGTAATAAGCTTTACATTAATAGGATTTTTCTTTGCGTAAGATGACATTTCATGGGCAACAAAATAATCAGAAATCCCTTCATTAACCCCTATTTTTATTTCTGGCACATCTAACATAATAAGGGCTTCACTAAGGATATTAGATGATAATTTCATCTCAACTTCCTCAGCAATATTCAGTAGTACTAGTCCCGCAGAAGTTAAATCAAAGCCATCTATACTTTGAACAAAAAGCTTGACATTAAGATTACTTTCCAATGCTTGAATTCTATTAGATATAGTTGCTCTTGATGTATCTAAAATCTTTGCCGCGTGAGATACACGCTTACATCTATGTAATGCTAAAAAATACTTTAGGTCATCCCAGCAAAAGTCACCCATAGATAACTTCATCACTACTTACCCTTAATTTATCTAATAAAGATTATTAGTCACCGCATTAACATCGTCACATGAAGAAAGCTCCTTCAACAATATTTTATATATTCCGACTATTCAATCGCTATGTTTATCATGTTGTTAAGTATATCACGTTACTACCAACTTGTTATAGAGATGATGTGCATTTTTGAAGCGCTGGGCTAAAGGTGAACAGATCTTTATTCAGTTTGGTATGAGTTACACTCAATATGTCAATGAACGTACCAATGGTGAGCTTATGGCCATTGATGGCAAGGTGCTATGCGGTTCTTATAACCGAGGTGACAGGCAGCCTGCCATATAGTCAGCGCCTTCGCCTCCACCAACAATGTGATCATTGGCCAGCTAAAAGCCGATGCCAAGTCGAACGAAATCACTGCCTCTCTGGCATTACTCAAGCTGCTAGATAGCAAAGATGCCAGGTATCCATTGATGCCATGGGCTGTAAGACCGCCACTGTCGGCGCCATCGTCACGCAAGGTGGGGCTACCTACTTGTCGGTCAAAGGTAACGAGGCGCTACTACATCGTGCTGCTCAAAAGGCACTCATGCGACTCCTATCAGACAACAACTGACTCGGACAATATGATGGTGGAAACAGGACATGGTCATATGAAGACAGTCAATATCATGTGCTACCTGCTGATAACGTGGTCAGCCAACTCCCGGAGTGGGAGGACTCTAAAACTCTGGGATGGCCATCGGCTGTCGCCGTTTGGCAAATCAGGAAAACAGTCTTTCGAGTATCGCTACTCCATCATTTCGACTGAGTCGGACAAAGCTCGCTCCGCTGCCGCCGTGTGGGGGTATTGGCGTATCGAGAATACTCTGCACTGGGTGCCAGGTGCTGGGAGTTGGACGTTTTGATGAACGAAGATGATTGCTCCATCTATCGCGATGAGGCGGCTGGTATTTTAGCTTGCATGCGACACTTGGCGCTGAATATGTTGCGAGCAGCAACAACGAAAAGGCCTGCATCTGGAGCAAGTACTGATCACGGGCCTTAGCTAAGCGGGTGAAAAATGAACATACACGCTCTCACCCTGGTTACTCTGGCCACTCATCACTGTTACTTATTTGACACCTGATGCGACAAAATTTGGCATTTACTACCTAGATGTAATTCCTTACATTTGCCACATATTAATTAACAACAATAAAACAAATAACCAACTCACATATTTAGTCTACGTATTACTTTAACTGCCCTATCAAACTATATAGAGAAACACTAATGAAAAAATATAAAGCCCTAGCGCTAACCATTTCATCTTTGGTATTTTTAATGACAGGATGTAACGATAGTGAAGCCAACTCTAAAGAAAAAACTATAGAGTGGGATCTTTCACTATGGGGCGGACAAAGAGCTATTACATTACCTGCCGACGACTGGGCTGCAGCAATGTATGAGCGCACAGATGGAAAGTGGAAAATAAATATTCACTATGGTGCAACTCTTAGCAACCCACAAGATAATTTAGATAACTTATCAAGTGGTCTTTTTGAAGCCGCAGCTGTGTCACCATTTTACACCCCAGGAAAATTACCTTTAGTTCAGGTGATGGATCTACCATTTATAATGCCAAGCGACTTTGAAAGTATTGTCAACACTGCAAAAATTATGTTCCAAGAGCCAGAGATTATCAAAGAGCTCGACTCTTGGAATGTTATGCCATTGTTGCCAGGAATGACACCACAATATGAGTATATGGGTAAAGTTGAAATCAACTCCATAGAAGATTTTAAGGGTGTAAAGATAGCCGGAATGAACGCAGACATTGGAAAAGTTTTTGCCGAGTTTGGGGCAATCCCTACTCCAATGCCAGCTCCAGAACTTTATAGTAGTTTAGAGTATGGGACAATTGACGGTGTAATATTCCCTTACTCATATGGCATGGGATCATACAATTTATATGAGGTATCTAACTATGGAACCACTAGTATTGCTGCTGGTTCTCCAGTAACAACGTTCTTTGCAAATAAAGATGCTTGGGCAGCCCTTCCTGATGAATTTAAAAAAATACACAATGATTATATTGAAAATGACTATTTAAAAAGTGCGGTTAATCACATAAAAAACTCTGACTTACTCTATGAAAGCAAGTTCCAAGCCGAAGGTATCAGTATTGCTAACCTTGATGTAAATGAAAGAGAGAAATTAGTCTCAAAATCTAAAGATGTATGGCTGGAGTGGGAAGAAACTTGGAAAGAAAGAGGGGATACCAAGCATTTAATAAGCAGAATTGAAGATGTTAAAAAAAGCTTAAGCCAGAAAAGAGAAAACTAAAATGAAAGAAGATGGAGTAACTATTTTAGAGAAAGCATTAACTAAGCTTAGCATGATATCCTTAATGCTAATGATGTTTACCGTTTTCATTGACGTTTCAGGAAGATTCTTTATAAACAAGCCGATAGCTGGCGCCAAAGAAATAATTGAATTTACAATGATTTTTTTAGTTTATTTCGGCCTGAGTTATACTCAATCTCAAAATGGTCATGTCGGCATGGACTTATTTGTTGACAAGTTAAAAAACTACAAAGGAAAAGTAAGACTTTTAATTTTAACAATAAACTCGCTTGTATCTATTTCGGTGTCAGCTCTATTAATAGTGTTTGCCTTTGGGCAGACCTTAAGCGTATATAATCGAGGGGTATTAAGCATTTACTTGCAATGGCCTATGTGGATTATGTCCCTCTGTATGTTATTAGGTGTTACTCTTTTATTCCTTAGGGTTACAAAGGAGTTCCTTGACTCTATAAAAGAAAATACACAAAGGGAGGCACAATGTCCTCAACAACACTAGGACTACTTCTTTTAGCCTTGTTATTGCTTCTTATGTTAATAGGCTCAAGAGTCTCGTACGCTGTTATTTTCGTTAGTACCATTGGTATATTTGTATTAAAAGGGTGGACTCCTACAGCAACATTCATAGGGGGATTATCAATATCCGAGGTAGGAAGCTACACATACAGTGCATTACCTTTATTTATATTGATGGGCTATTTCACTTATTATGCAGGAATTGCAGATGATTTATTTCATTCCACTAAAGTATGGGTAAAGCATATACATGGTGGCCTTCCGACTGCAACAATCCTTGCTAGTGCCGGGTTTGCCACTGTATCAGGAGCCAGTACAGCCGCAACTAGCGTAATCGGAAAAATATCAATTCCACAGATGTTAGGTGCTGGTGTAAAACCGTCAATGGCAGCGGGAGTAGTTGCCATGGGTGGATGCTTAGCGGCACTGATTCCACCAAGTACAGTAATGGTTGTTTATGGTATTTTAACAGAGCAATCCATTTCAAAAATGCTTTTAGCCGGTATTATTCCTGGCATTCTGACTGTTACTGTTTACATGATATATATATATATATCATCACGCTTAGAGAGCAGTAAATCAGGGCAGCGTGAACCACCATCATCTTGGAGAGAAAGGCTTTCGTCCTTAAAGTTAACCCTCCCAATAATCTCTTTGTTCTTGTTAGTTATTGGGGGGATATATCTAGGTGTTTTTACTCCTACAGAAGCATCAGGAATAGGAGCATTAGGTGCTTTATCAATAGCCATTGTTCTCCGAAGAATGACATGGGAAAAGCTAAAGCTAGCATTATCTGACACCGTAAAAACAACCTGTATGATATTTTTCATTATGGTTGGAATATCTATATTTAGCCGATTCCTGTCACTTGCGGGGATAAACCAGTTAATAAATGATTATATTATAGGCATTGATACGTCACCAATATTCATCGTAATAGTGATGTTGTTTATATATCTAATACTAGGGATGTTCATGGATGCAGTTAGCATGATGATGCTTACTCTTCCTATATTCTTCCCAATAGTTAATTCATTAGGATTAGACCCGATTTGGTATGGTATTTTAGTTATAAAGATGGCGGAAATAGGTTTGGTATCTCCACCAGTCGGCCTAAACTGCTTTATTGTTAAGGGTGTTACTACAAAAATACCAATCACAGACATATTCAAAGGTGTAATGCCTTTTATAGCCCTAGAGTTGATCACTGTTGCAATACTATTAATGTTTCCATCAATCGTGACAGTCATACTTTAACATACAAACAGTAATCACACTTATTAACGGAGGTTACAGGAGCTCCCTAGGGGCTCCTTAATAACAATATGAAAATTGCTTGCGCTCAATTCTCACCAAAACTATTCATGATCCATAAAAATCTGGATTGTATTTTATCCTGCATGTTGAGGTCCTCGAAAAAAGGTGTTGATTTATTATTATTCCCAGAGTGTGCACTAACAGGATATATACTTAAAAGTATCAGTGACTTTGACAATTTCAATAATGACGAGATACTATCGGCAATTGAAAAAATAAAAAAGGAAAGCATTAGGTTAGACATCAACGTTGCTTTTGGCACATTAGTAAAAAGAGGTGAGTCTTGGTTTAACTCTTGCTACATAGCAACTAGAAAAGGGGATTTATTTTATCAGAACAAGTCTCACTTGCCTAGTGTTGGTGCTGACAGATTTATACAGCCAGAAGATAGCCCATTAAGAGTGTATAATATTGATAACTATAAAGTGGGTATCATCATCTGCTACGAAGCAAGATTCCCAGAAATGGGAAGAAGCTTGAGTATTTTAGGAGCAGACATTATCCTCAACCCTACAAACTATCCAAAAAAATCCGAAAAAATAACAGATTACATACTTCCGACAAGAGCCATGGAAAATAAAGTTTTCATTTTATCAGCCAATCGATGTGGCGTAGAAAATGAAATGGAATTTTTAGGAAAAAGCACCATATATGACACTAATGGTGATATTTTAGCACAAGCAGACAATCAGTCTGATGATATCATACATGCAGAGATTTCGGTTGAGAATGCTAGGAATAAGAAAATAGTTTTTTCTGACAACTACAACCACTGTGGTACTAATGATATATATAATGATAGAAGACCGCAGGTTTACATATTGTAACTAACCAACATCACCCTAACGACTCCCTACTACAGTCGTTAAGTCTAGCAACAATATTATTTACGTAGTACCGACTGCCTAACTTCAGCTAGCATGGCTCGCCCATGCTAGCTGAAGTTTATTAATTAAAAACTTTAAAGATAAAACACATAGATAGGTACTCATGCATTAAAAATTTTATAAGTTTCACATAAGCCTTGCCCCGATTGGATTTACTTTGCTGCGATGGTTGAGCGTTTCGTCATTAATACTGGAAAGCCCAGTTCAGATGATGCTCTATTTCCTGCGTTGCCCGTTGGCTTATCGCTATTACCACAGGGCAGAACCCTTAGCCATCCCCTCATATGAGCTAGAGCTGACGCGGCTTGGCGGGTAGACTATCCGTTTTTGAACCAAACTCGACGGCACGGCAGCTCATGATTACCCGCGATACGATATCTGAACACCTCAATGACATCTTTGGTCAGGATATGCATGCTAAGCGTGTGCTTTCATTAGCTAATGCCACTCAAGGTGTTATTGAATCTAGTTCGCTGGCCATTCATGCCATTGGCAATGGTCTTGCCCAAGCTAATGGTTTGGAGCGCAAATACGCTATCAAACAAGTTGACCGATTACTGAGTAACAGCAAACTCAATGTCTGGTCACTGTTCGATGACTGGGTGCCTTACGTGGTGGCCGAACGCAAGGAAATCGTGGTCTCGATGGACTGGACCGAGTTCGATGCCGATGACCACAGCAGCATCGTTCTGAGCATGCAGACCAGCCATGGGCGCAACACGCCACTGCTCTGGAAAACCCACAAGAAGTCGCAGCTGAAGGGCCAGCGCAATGCTCATGAAGACGAGCTGTTGTGGAAGTTGAAAGCCAGTTTGCCAGACGATGTTGCTGTCACCGTTGTGGCCGACCGCGGCTTTGGCGATACGGCTTTGTTCGCTCTTCTGGAAGACGCCCTAGAGTTCAACTATCTCATTCGTTTTAAAGACAATATTCTGCTCTGCCCTGTAGGGGAAGACCTCAAGCCAGCCAAGCAATGGCTGACGTCCAGCGGCCGTACTCGTACCCTGAAAGACGTCGAGCTGACGGCTCATCGGCAGCCTGTTGCCCGTGTCTTTTGCTGCAAGAAAGCGGATATGAAAGAGGCCTGGTTTCTGGCCAGTAACCGCCGGAATCTGGGTGCCGCCGATGCCCTCAAACTGTATCCGACATTCCGCACCTAATTCAGGAATAAATGGCCTGATAGCGCTCACCGAGTGCTGCAAGAATGGTCTGTTGCG
>NZ_JBLWUK010000037.1:0-27940 GCF_048268965.1 Oceanisphaera sp. | reverse complement strand
GCCGCAACAGACCATTCTTGCAGCACTCGGTGAGCGCTATCAGGCCATTTATTCCTGAATTAGGTGCGGAATGTCGGCTAAAAAGAGGCGACTGGGATAGCCTCAGCCGACCATCACATGACAGGGACGTCATGTGCTGAGCGCTACATGGAAGTACTTGAGCGAGTCGGAGGAGGCTACCCGGTTGCCTCTGGGCATTCATTTACTGGCTTGTGACTTGTGACTTGTGACTAAGAGACAGGCGATCAGCTATAGCAGGATCAAAACCCAAAGAGAAAGAGCTTTTTTGCCACAGACCCCACGGAAACCACGGACGAAGAGCAACCAAAACTATAAAGGGTGAGAGCCTCGTTTATCACTCATCACTCATCACTCATCACTCATCACATTGTGCTCATCCAGGTCTTACCCAGTCAAAGTGCGTGCCTGGATCCTTTATCTTAATTTTTCCGTGGGGTCTGTGGATTCCGTGGTAAAGGCGTTTATCTCTTGCTGCGCGCTGAGCACGGGGTTTTCTGATACAATCGCGCCTTTGCTTATTTAGGTAGTGTTTGCTGCTATGCGCCTGATATTGGCCCCGATGGAAGGGGTACTCGACCACCTGATGCGGGATTTGCTCACCCGCATCAACCCCTTCGACCTCTGCGTAACCGAGTTTATTCGCGTGGTGGATATGCGCCTGCCACCACGGGTGTTTTATCGGCTGTGCCCCGAGCTGCGTCAGGGTTGTCGCACTCCGGCCGGTACCCCGGTGCGCATTCAGTTATTGGGCCAGGAGCCCGACTGGCTGGCGGAAAATGCCGACCAGGCCTGCCTGCTCGGCGCCGAGGGTATCGACCTGAATTTTGGCTGCCCCGCCAAAACCGTGAACAAGCATCGCGGCGGCGCGGCCTTGCTGGCCGACAGCGAGCAACTGTATCGCATTGCCAAAGCGGTGCGCGCCGCCGTGCCGGCGCATTTGCCCGTGAGCGCCAAAATTCGCCTGGGGCTGGAAGACAGAGACTCCTACCTGGAAAACAGCCAGGCACTGGCCGAGGGTGGCATCAGCGAGCTGGCGGTACACGCGCGCAGCAAGCGCGACGGCTATCGCCCACCGGCACACTGGCCGCTGGTGGCGGACATACGCGCCGCACTGGCCATTCCGGTAGTCATTAATGGCGAGATCTGGAACGCCGGGCAAGCGCAACTTGCCCAGGCACAAAGCCAGTGCCGTGATGTAATGCTGGGCCGAGGCGCACTGGCCTTGCCCAATTTAGCCGCCACCATTAAAAACGACACAGCACCCATGAGCTGGGATCAGGTCATTGAACTGTTGCTGGATTATTCGGCGCTGGAAGTCGAAGGCGATAAAGGCGTTTATTACCCGAACCGCATCAAGCAGTGGCTGAACTTTTTAAAGCTGCAGTACCCACAAGCCCAAACCCTGTTCGGCCAGGTGCGTACCCTGAAACACACCGACGACATTCGCAGCACGCTCACCGCAGTTTGATTTACGTCATGATGCTCCGCAAACGCCCGCTTTATACTGCAGCTCATACTCAATGTTTGGGAAGGCATAATGAGCAACATAATGGAGCCGAAACTGGAACACCGCCTGCTGGCAGAAGCAAACAGCCGACGGCAGGCTTTTATGCAGGCACTGCAGGCGTTGGATCCCGGGCTGGCCCTGCAACTTCAGCAGCTGCCGGCCGATGAATGGGCCGACCACGGCGCCTTGTCTGCCTGGCCGCAGTTACAAGCGCACATCACCCAGCTCAAGCAGCTGGATGCCGCCTTGTGCCAGCAGCAACTCGGCCTCTATGGGTTATGCAGCGACTGTGAAGCCCAATTAACTCACCAACAGCTATATCAAGACCCCTGCCGACAACGCTGTACGCCCTGCGAGCAAAAATACCAAAGCATCCAGCACGGGAGCTGGGAGCTATAGGCCGCCAGCCCTTTGAGAGGCGCGAGGCGCGAGGCGTGAGGCGTGAGGCGTGACATTAAAACCAAAACAGTGCCCACCACCAAACGCCTGGTTAGCAATATAGACGAACTTTTGTAGCCCTGCGCTTTAGCAGTTGATACTCACCATTTCAGCCCACTGAGACGGGAGTGCCAACAAAGCGGTAGCTGCAAAAAATCGGGTCCGTTTTTGCTCCCTTCACACCTCCCTCTTTACCCTTCACTCGCTCTAAAAATCAGCCATTAAAAAAGCCGGCTTGCGCCGGCTTTTATGCTTCTCAATTTAGCTTAAGCTAAATTAGAAGTTGTACTGAATACCCATAGCGTACAGGTCGTCTTTGTTGCCAATTTCGTTGATCACGTATTCGGCATAAACCTTGGTCTTGGTGTTCAGAGCGTAACGGGCACCCAGGGTGTACTCGTCAATAAACTCATCACCTGAAGAGGCTTTACGGCCATCTTCTTTGGCGTAGTTGGCAATCAGAGTCCATGCATCTACGCTATAAGCAGCCTGCAGTTCCCAGAACTTGGAGCCATCGTCGTCAGCATTCAAAACGTCAGAATCGCGCTGACCGTACAGACCGGCAAAGTAGAAACCGTCGATGCTGTAATGCGCACCCAAGCCCCACTCTTTAGTCTTGTCATCTTCGCCATTAGTAACGTTGTTATTATCTTCTTGGTTATAAGAAGCAACCACGCCAAAGCCTACTGGTGATGTGTAGCCAGCAGAAACGCCCCAACGGCTGTCTTCATGATTAGTATTATCTAAGTTATCATCTTGCTTACGCGCATCGTTGAAGGCATAAGCGGCACGCAGGTCAATACCATTGTCGGCGTAAGACAGACGAATCTGGTCATCTACACGGTTGAAACCACCGGCGTTGGTTGCGTTACCACCGAAGATGTCGAAGGTATCGGTCAGGTTGGTCAGCTGAGCGCGAGGCGCTTCGCTCTTACCGAAAGCCAGCTCTGTGGTATCCATGAAGCGGAAACCCAACCAGGCGTAACGGGTATCGATTTCATTGGTGCTATTGCCGCCTTCCGCATCGAAGTTGGCTTCGTACTTACCGATCAAGGAGATATCCTGGTTCAGCACGTAGTTGACGTTCACGCCCAGACGCACCAGACCAGCACCACCGAAGTTCTGACGCTCATCACTTGCGGCCGCCTCGGCTTTGTCAAAAACCTGATTACCATCTTCGTCAACATACTGACCAGCAGCGTTGGTAGCTACTTGATAACCGGTAGCACCGGCGTTGTACTGCAGACGACCGTACAGGTCAACCTTGGAGCCGTCTTCGGCAGAATAGATTTCTACGGCGCTAGCAGAGGTTGCGAACAGCGCAGGAATAGTCAGTGCAAGAATCGTTTTTTTCATGATTTTTATATGCCTACTGTTATTGAACACTAAGTCCTTGTTTTCCTTGTGTTAGCAACGCATAACGTTACTATGGCAAGCAGACTAGCATCGCTATTTGGAGCTTGCAACAGAATAGCGGGAACTTTTTATGACAATTACACTCACCCCACGATTAAACGTGAGCGACAGCACCTTTTGCCTACTAACTGCTTGCAACTGGTATAAAACGCCATTGTCACTATAATTAGCCTCTCATTTGTCGCCTTTATAGCTAAGTTCGGCTGCACGTTAGCCGGTAACCAAGAACCCCATTATGCCAAGCTGCAATTATCAATCGTTGGTGCGAGACAATTATCGGCGCCTTAGCCAGGCCATACCTGGCTTTATACCGCGTCGCGAGCAAAACTATCTGGTGGCAGAAATGGGCAAGGTGTTGCTGGGCCGTTACGATGCCAGCCGCCGTATTTTAGTGGCCGAAGCCGGTACCGGCATTGGCAAGTCACTGGCCTATTTACAGGCCGGTATTCCGTGGGCACGCATCAACCAAAAAAAGCTGGTGATCTCCACCGCCACCCTGGCGCTGCAAGAGCAGTTGGTCGATAAGGATCTGCCGCTGTTTTTACCCCATTGCCAACCCGGCTTTCGCTTCGCCCTGGCCAAAGGCCGAGCCCGCTATTGCTGTGCCCGACGGCTATCGGATCTGGCGAATGGCGAGGCACAAACCGAGTTGTTCGAAGGCGCGGCGCTGACCACGGCGCCGTTAACGGCGGCACAGCACACCCAATTGGCAAAAATGTGGCAAGCCTACAGCAACAAAAGCTGGCAAGGCGACCGCGACAGCTGGCCCACCCCCATAGACAGCACGCTGTGGCAGCACATTCAGGCCGAACGCCATAGCTGTCAGCCCATGCTGGGCCACCAGCACTGTCCGTTTCATCAGGCCCGGGCCGAGCTGGAACAAGCCGATGTGATAGTGGTGAATCATGCCCTGCTGCTGGCGGATTTAAGCATGGGCGGTGGCATAGTGCTGCCCGAGCCCGAGCAATGTTTGTATATTCTGGATGAAGCCCACCATATTGCCGACGTGGCCCGTGACCAGGGCTCGGCACGGCTGCCGCTGCGCCAGCTTCGTCGCTCGCTGGAGCAGTTTAATAAATGGCAAAGCAAGTTAAACGACTTGCTGGGCGTCGACGGTCAGTCCGCCATCGGCAAGCTGCAGCACAGCACGGCCCAGCTGATCCCGGCGTTAACCGAGGTGTATCGTCAGTTGTTCGGCGCCTTGCAGCGCCAGGATTTACAAACCGACGAGCAAGGTTGCCTGCGCTTCAGCCCCGGCGAGCTGCCCTGCGGCCTGGATGAAACCTTAAGTATCCTCAAAGAAGACAGCCAGGCCTTTTGCCGGGCACTGGGGCCCATTAACAGCCAGCTTGCCGAACAGCTTAAATTGAAACCCACGCAGGCGCCGGCCATAGAGGCGGCGCTGGCACAGATCAGCCAGCAGCAATTGCAGGGTGAACAGCTGCGTGATGGCTGTGCCCTGCTGCTGCGCCCCCCCGGCGCCAAGCAAACGCCTCCGGCACGCTGGCTGGAGCTCGACCCCAAAGACAAGCAGGAAATACTGCTGTGCGTCACGCCGCTGGCGGTGGGACATTTGCTGGAGCAATGGTGCTGGTCGCGGGCCGCAGCCGTGGTGATGGTGTCCGCCACCCTGACCGCGCTGAACGATTTTGGTTATTTTCGTCGGGCCGTGGGCTTGCGCGCCGACGATGGCAGCCACTATGTACGCCTTAACTCGCCCTTTAACTACGCCAGCGCCCGGCTGATTATTCCCGAGTTGGCCTGCGAGCCCAGCAGCCGCGACTTCGATAGCCTGCTCGCCACGCAAATTCCGCTGTGGTTGCAGGATCAGGGCGCCAGCCTGGTGCTGTTTTCTTCTTATCGGCAAATGAAGCAGGCGGCAGAAGCTTTAAGGGCTCAGGGCCATTCGCTGTTGGTGCAGGGCGAAGCCAGCCGCCAGGCGTTATTGCAGTTACACAAGGTAAAGTGTGATGGCCAGCAACCCAGCGTGCTGTTTGGCACCGGCAGCTTTTCCGAGGGGCTGGATTTACCCGGCCACTATTTAACCAACCTCATTATTACCAAGTTGCCCTTTGCGGTGCCCACCTCGCCGGTAGAAGAAGCCATGGCCGAGTGGATCACCCTGTGTGGCGGCAATCCTTTTATGCAACTGGCGCTGCCCGAAGCCTCACGCAAGCTTATTCAGGCCTGTGGCCGCTTATTGCGTACCGAAACCGACGGTGGCCGCATTGTGTTACTGGATAAACGGCTGGTCAGCCGCCGTTATGGGCCGGCATTACTACAGGCGCTGCCGCCTTTTAGTGTAAACATCGTTAAGAGTGAGGCGTAAGGCGTAAGGCGCGAGGAGTGTATCACGGTCGTGGGAGGCCATCTCTGTTACCTCTCCTGAGACACCGAGTTGTCTGTAAATCGCCCCCCACAGGCGACTCTGTGTGTAGTGGTCAGTGGCATAGAGGCGGATGAAGAGAGCTTCTCCGCCGACCATCACATGACAAGGAATTTAGGCGGGCCATTCCACTTCCCTCACTCCTCACTCCTCACTCCTCACTCCTCACTCCTCACTCCTCACTCCTCACTTCAAAGATTGCGCTAACCCGTGAAAATTGTCACAATTTTGCGGTTAACTTGATGTCACTTCAAATACTTAGCTTTTGCTTTGATGCATAATGACTGCATCTCAGGAAGAACATACTCATGGCTCAGGAGCCCGATTAATGAAAACACGCTTAACCCTTGCTGCCCTCGCCCTTGCCGGCCTGTCTTTTGGCGCCAGCGCCGCTACCTTTGACGCTGTAAAGCCTTATCAGCTGCTGTTGGTAGATGGTGAGAAAACCAAACATAGTGCGCTCAACTCGGTTCACTCGGCTAATGTTAACGGCGGCAAGCACCAGTTTGTACTGGAGTACGTAGAGGACTACTCGACGAAACAAGATATTCGCGTGATGGAAGGCGATCCTGTTATCATTAATGTTGATACGCCTGCGGATGCCGAGCTCTCCCTCCAGTACACCAAGCCAACCAACTATCAGCAGGCGCGTGAGTTTTTACGCGATCAAACCGCCCAGATCACACTCGTTGACAAGCGTACAGGCCAACCGGTAGATGCCGAAATATACACCATTCATCGCCCTGCCGGCATAGATCTGGCCCGTGGTATTCAAAACTACCTAAAAGAAGAGAATAAAGCGTTCAGTGGCCGCACCGACGCCGCCGTGGCCGCCGCTCAGGCCAAGTTTGGCGATGCCGTGGTAGATGCCGATGCCCTCGAGATGCTGAAACACTGGTGGGGAACGGCCGATAAAGACACCCAGCGCGCCTTTCAGATCTGGGCGATTCAGCAGCAATAAGCAATATCTCATCACCGATATGACTTCCGAGGCTGGTTTATCTTTATCGTCACCCTCGAGAAGGAACGTCATCCTCGCGGGAATGACGACAGTAAAAACACCGGATCTGTTGATTCGGTGTTTTACTTCCAGCCTACGGCTTCGAACTTCTTTTACGCCTCTCCCTTCACTCTTTCCCCTCACTCTCGCTCTTCACTCTTCACTCTTCACTCTTCACTCTTCACTCTTCACATGAGTTAAAATGACGAACCCGGTTGCTGCAAGAAGGCAACTTCTTCTGCGCTCGACTCTCGGCCGAGAATGGCATTGCGGTGAGGGTAACGGCCAAAGCGGGCGATAATGTCTTTGTGCAAACGCTCATAGTGCAAGCTGCTGGCTGCCCCACTCTGTTCATGCTCATAGCCGGCTTCAGGTTCGGCGTTCTGTTCAAACAGAGCCAGCGCCAGCTCGTGGATCTTGAGCGATTCGCTGTGCATCATGGGCATATACAAAAAAACCCGCTGTTGCGGGGTTAATGTTTGCTCGGCACCCGCACTAATGGCTTCTTGTGCCAAGGCCAGCGCCATACCATCGGCGGCAAATGCCCGGGGAGTGTCGCGATAAATATTGCGGGAGAACTGATCCAGCACGATAATTTCTGCCAGCCGCCCTTTTGCACAGGCTCGCCATTCAAACAACTCACCAAGACACACCTGCCGGTGCAGGTCGCCAAAGCGCGCCTTGATGTCTCGATCCAGCCGTTGGTTTTTTTGCCACCATTGAGCCGGTTCCAGCTCTTCAAACCAGAATGTCAGTACCGACTGATACATCACCACTCCCCCTTGGGTCGCCGTAAGCCTTATGCTGTACGCCATCAGTTAAAAACAGCCACCCTCCTGTTTGACTGACAGCGTACAGCTTAAAGCGTAGCGCTACCCTAAAATACCCAATGTGCTACCAGGGCGATAACCGGCAAGGTCACCAGGGTGCGCAGCAAGAAGATCACAAACAACTCTAGTATGTTGACCGGTATCTTGCTACCCAATAGCAAGGCGCCCACTTCCGACATGTAAATCAGCTGGGTGACCGACAGCGCCGCGATCACAAACCGGGTCAAATCACTTTCGATAGAGGTTGCCAGAATGGCCGGAATAAACATATCGGCAAAACCGACGACCATGGTTTGCGAGGCCGCGGCCGCTTCCGGGATCTGCAACCATTCCAGCAAGGGCACAAAGGGCAAACCCAACCAGCTAAACAGCGGCGTGGTTTCGGCAATCACCAGCGCTAGGGTGCCAAAGGCCATGACCACGGGTAGTACCCCCAGCAACATATCCAGCGCATTGTGAATACCGGTACGCGCAACCTGCCCCAGGCTTGTTACCTTGCCGGCACGAGCCAGCGCCAGCGCGTAACCATGACTGAGGCGGGAATAGCCCTCTGGCGTCGCTTCATCATTTGCTGGCCGGGCCTCGCCATTAATAAAGGTGTCTTTTTTCCAGCACAGGGGCGGCAAGCGCGGCACCACTATGGCAGCGACTATGCCGGCCAGACACACGGCACCATAAAACGGCAGGAACATGTGCTCCAGCTTGACCTGTGCCAGCACCACCAGGCTGAAGGTAATGGAGACCGCCGAAAAAGTAGTGCCAATAACCGCCGCTTCACGCTGGGTGTAATGACGCCCTTCGTACTGCTTGCTGGTCAGCAGAATGCCCACGCTGCCATCGCCCAGCCAGGAGGCCATGCAGTCGACCGCCGAACGGCCCGGCAGGCGAAATATGGGCCGCATAATGCCGGTCAGCAAGGTGCCTATAAACTCCAGCAAGCCAAAGTCCAGCAACAGGGGCAGCAGCAGGCCGGCAAAAATAAAGACGGCAAATAACACGGGCAACAGGTCATTCAGCACCAGGCCGCCGGTATCTCCGCTGTACAAAATCTCCGGCCCCACCTGGTTGTACACCAACAGCACAAACACGGCACCCAGCAACCGACTGATCAGCCAGACAGGGCTGACATTGAACAGCGTGTTTAAGAACGAGCTGCTGGTGACCACAGCCGGCTTGAACAGGGTGGCCAGCACGCTAAGTAGCGCCGACACACAAATCAGTACCGTGACTATGATGGGTAGCAAGCCCGACAATGCAGCCTGCAGGCTTTTGGCCAGCACGGCAATCATGATGGTCAGGTCGCCGTTATAACTCACCGGGGTCATAAACAGCAGCACGCCCAGTAATGAGGGCAGCACAAACATCAATAAATTGCGCTTGCCGGCGTTAGCCTGCTCCAGCAACGTCTTTTCCATGATTACTCCTGGTGCCGAGCCACGACACACCATTTGGCTAATTAAAGGTAAAAGTCGCCGTTTTATGCAATTCACCAAGAATTATTCGCATAAATGCACCCTGTAAGTGCATAAAACAGCTTCAGCGAATAAGCTGACTGAATAGTTATTTTACAGTGAAATATATTTAATCAAAAGCACAATTCAAAATTTATCGCCATGGTGAGGTTGATAGGCAGCGATAATAGCCTGGCGAGAGAGCCCGTGAGGGGTGTAAGGGTGGAGGGTGAAGGGTGAAGGAAGGATAACCCGAGGCGGGAGTCGCAATGTAGGTGTTTACCCTTCTCGCCTCACTCTTCACGAGAGAAAACCTATTTCCGCGTTAGCACAAAGCACAGCTCGTCAAAAAACGACAGGGCGCCGCTTGCCACTCTGGGGTTGGTTTGCCCTTCGGCTATTTTGCCACAGGGCTCAATGGTAAAGTGGGTTTCAAACAAGCCCTTAACGGCCTGTTCCGACACCGAAAACGGCGGGGATTGCTGCTGCTCGGGTGCATAGTTAACCGTAATCAATAACAGCACGGCACCAGGGTTAAGCAGCCTTGCCAACAGCTCGGCATACTGCACTTGCATCGCAGGGGGCAAGGCGATGAGCCCTGCTCTGTCGTACGCCGCATCAAAACGGCGACCCAGTTGCCCGGCGTGAAAGAAATCACCCTGATAAAGACTGATGTGCTCGGTTTGCCAGCATTGGTACGGGCCCAGGGCGGCTTGCCTGGGCGCAAGTTGTGCCTCGCTAAAGAAGTCCTGTATTGCCAGCGGTGACAGCTCGAATCCGGCTACGGTATGGCCCTGCTCGACCAGCCAGTGCATGTCGTTGCTTTTGCCACATAAAGGTACCAGCACCTCTGTGTGTGCTGGTACCGCAAGCCGTGGCCAGATTTGGCTGAGTTGAGGGTGAATCTGCTGGCGATGAAAGCCGATGCGTGATGCTTGCCAGCGCTGATGCCAAAAGTCTGCGTCCATAGAAGTACTCACGTTAAATAACGCGAGACTACCATAGCCGAGACCAGAGTGGATCAGGCCCTGGGTTTAAACTGATTGCTGACGGGATCGTAGCGATAACCGATTTGTGCCATGCTGCCCATTAACCAGCTACTATCCAGTTCGTAGCGAGACACCAGCCCGGTCAGGCTGTCGCACTCCAAACGCAGTTTTTCGTTCAAAATGCTTAATACCATGTGACTATCCAGTCTTTCCAGTAACTGCTTATCCATCTTGCTCTCCTGTGCAGGATTTATCCATTGACCCGATTACTATAGCCGGACTAGAAAATAGTGCTCGTCTAAAATACTGTTAATTTAACCAGTATTTTCTTGATCTCTGATGAGGTGATCACTACTGTATATATAAACAGTAACCACACCACAGGGAACTCGGATTGCTTATGGCCACTCTCTTGTCAGCTCGTCAGTCGCTTTGTTCATCCATGTCCTGGCAGCCTCTATTACTGGATGCCCCCTTTATGTATACGCCAGACAGCACTGGTACAGCTTCAGGTAAGATTTCTATCAGTCATTGGGGGGGCGAGCCACAAGCTCGATTACTGGCCAGTTTGGCTGCCATTAGCAAGGACAACAAGGGGTGGATATTAATAGCCAATGCTCCGGCCCCCTTGTCGCGCCAGGCTCTGCTGAACGCAGGAGTGGATCCGGCTCGTGTGATAGATGCCAAAAAGGCATCTCGCCGGTTAATACAACAAGCCATAAACTGCCCCGGCATAGCCGTTGTGCTGTGCTGGAAGCACGGAGATTTGAAGCCGGGCCCGCTGGATATAAACCAGAGGCCCCGCCCTATCTTGGCTGCCAGAAAGTGGGGATTAGGCACCAGAGCTGTGGCCAACTATCAGCGTTTGGAGACACACAAGCCCGGCAAAGAGCGATGTGTTTTGTAGCGACATGACGGCATAAAACGGTATTTTGGTATTATTTGCCGTCATCCTGATGAACATCAGGATCTTGGTTTTAGCTTAAGAAGTCCCGCATAACAGATGCGGTTCTGTCGCCCCCCCCGCATACGCGAAGGAACGTCATCCTCGCGTAGGCGGGGACGGGCGTCCAGGACCAGGCGCAGAATGGCCAGCCAGTGGATCGCATGCAAAGACACTGGACCCCCGCCTTCGCGAGGGTGACGACAGAGGTAAAGCGAGGGTGACGACAGAGGTAAAGCTAAGGTGCTGACAGAGGTAAAGCTAGGGTGCCGACAAAGGTAACCAGCCTCAGAATCCACATCAGTGACGAGATATGGATTACAGCTGACCGCTTAACGCTATCAGTTAAGCTATTTCTCGGCAGATCAGGTCCATCATCATGCGGATGTGGGCCGGGTTATCGTTAAGAGCAGGGATATAGTGGTACTGCTCGCCGCCTGCTTTTATAAAGTACTCTTTATTTTCGCTGGAGATTTCTTCCAGCGTCTCCAGGCAGTCGGCGGAAAACGCCGGGCAAATCACGCTGATGTTTTTAATTCCTTCGGCAGGCAGGCTGGCCATGGTTTCATCGGTATAGGGTTGTAGCCACTCTTCGCGGCCAAAGCGCGATTGAAAGGTGGTACGCCACTGATGGGGCTCCAGGCCCAGCTCGGCCGCCAGCAACTCCGAGGTGCGATGGCATTGCTGGCCATAAGGATCACCCTGGTTTTCAAAGCGCTTGGGAATGCCATGATAAGACAACAGCAGTAAATCGGTTTGACCATGTTCTTTCCAGCTGGCACGCACCGACTCGGCCAGGGCATGAATGTAGCCGTGGTTGTCGTGATAATCGCGAATAAAGCGAAATGCGGGAAGACAGCGCTCTTGCTTCATCAGTCTGGCCCAGCTGTCGAACACAGAGGCGGTGGTACTGACCGAATACTGTGGGTACAGGGGCAATATAATCACCCTGTCAACGCCGGCCGCTTTTAACTCTTGCCAGGCCGAGCCAATAGAGGGAGTACCGTAACTCATGCCCAGCGCAACTGGCATATCTATGCCTGCTTCCTGCAAGGCGGCGCTCAGTGCTGCCTGCTGGCGACGGCTGACCACCATGAGTGGCGAGCCCTCTTCCCACCAAACGGATTGATACAGCTTGGCCACCTTGGGGGAGCGAAAAGGCAGAATAACGCCGTGCAATATGGGACACCACAACCAGCGGGACAAGTCGACAACACGATGATCGTGTAAAAACTGAGCGAGAAAGGTTCTAACGGCCTTCGCGGTGGGCGCCGTGGGGGTTCCCAGGTTAACCAGTAACACACCTGTTTTCACTTTGTTACCCATATTAAAAAAACGGAATCAAGCGGAAATAAAAGAAACCGAGCACAGAGCGTGCCCGGTAGATATGCATAACGATTAAGAGAGGATAGTGGCGAGCTGCTGGCTGATGGTCTCAACGGATTGAGTGCCATCAATTTTATGATGCTGGGTGTCGCTGTTGGCAGCGGCTTTCTTGTAGTAGTCGATGAGTGGTGCAGTTTGCTCGTGATACACACTCAAACGCTTGCGTACCGTGCTTTCTTCATCGTCCACTCGAGTCACCAGATCATCACCCGTTACGTCATCCTTACCTTCCACTTTAGGTGGGTTGTAAATCAGGTGATAGACACGACCAGAGCCCGGGTGCACTCGGCGACCGCTCATGCGCTTGACGATTTCTTCGTCTGGCACGGCAAACTCCAGCACATAATCGACCGTTACACCGGCTTCCTGCATCGCGTCGGCTTGAGGAATGGTACGTGGAAAACCATCGAGCAAGAAGCCCTTGGCACAGTCGTCCTGACTGATTCTTTCTTTAACCAGACCAATGATCAAGTCATCGGATACCAGCTGGCCCTGATCCATCACTTCTTTGGCCTTTAAACCAAGTGGAGTGCCGGCTTTAATCGCCGCACGCAGCATGTCACCGGTAGAGATTTGTGGAATCCCGAATTTCTCCATAATAAACTGTGCCTGCGTTCCTTTGCCCGCGCCGGGAGCTCCCAACAAAACGATGCGCATAACAGCGTCCTCTTCTTGATTAATGATATTCAGACTTTGGTACACGATTGTGTCACGACACCGCCACCGGGACAAGTAACAGCAAAGCCTTGTTATACTTATTGATTAGAAAACAGGCCGCCCCTGATCAAAAAACCCGGCGCCGGGCCGGGTTTGTTTTGAGTGCTTGTCGTGATGAGTCTGGGCTAATGTCATTCACCCAGACTTATTGCTGTTAGGCTAACAGCAGACGGTTAACGCGGGCCACAAAGGCGGCGGGATCTTTCAATCCGCCCTGCTCGGCCAGTTGCGCCTGCTCCAGCAGCAGCTGACACCACTCGGTGAACTGCTCGCCTTCTGCTATGGTATCGAGCTTTTTCACCAGGGTATGCTCCGGGTTCAGCTCCAGAATGTACTTCTGCTCCGGTACCGGCTGGCCGGCCGAACGCATCAGCTTGATCATCTGAGTGCTCATGTCGTGTTCGTCGGCGACCACGCAAGATGGCGTATTGGTCAGACGATGCGTCAGTCGTACTTCTTTGATATCGGCGTCTAGTGCGGTTTTTACGCGCTCCAGCAGTGGCGCCAGCGCTTCGTTGGCTTCTTCCTGGGCTTTTTTGGTTTCTTCGTCGTCCAGATCGCCCAAGTCCAGTTCACCCTTGGTTACAGACACAAATTTCTTGTCTTTAAACTCGTGCAGGTGATTCATCAACCACTCGTCCACGCGCTCCCACATCAGCAGCACTTCAATGCCTTTTTTGCGGAAGATTTCCAGGTGCGGACTGTGATTAGCGGCGGCATAGCTGTCGGCAGTAATGTAATAAATCTTGTCCTGGCCTTCTTTCATGCGCTCAAGATAATTTTCCAGTGACACGGTTTGTGCATCGCTGTCGTTATGGGTGCTGGCAAAGCGCAGCAAACCGGCGATTTGTTCGCGGTTGCCATAGTCTTCGGCCGGACCTTCCTTCAGCACGTTACCAAACTCGCTCCAGAAGCCCTGATATTGTTCGACATCGTCTTTGGCCATTTTTTCCAGCATCGACAACACCCGCTTGCTGCAGGCCTTGCGCAGCTGAGCCGTCACCTTGTTATCTTGCAGAATTTCCCGCGAGACGTTCAGCGGCAGATCGTTGGAGTCGAGCACGCCTTTTACAAACCGCAGGTAGGTTGGCATAAACTGCTCGGCATCATCCATGACGAACACGCGCTGCACATACAGCTTAAGGCCATGGCTCTGGTCGCGGTTGTACAGATCGAAGGGGGCCTTGGCAGGCACATACAACAAGCTGGTGTATTCCTGATTGCCTTCCACCTTGTTATGGCTCCAGGTCAGTGCATCCTGGTAGTCATGAGAAATATGCTTGTAAAACTCTTGATATTCTTCGTCGCTGATGTCGCCTTTGGCACGGGTCCACAGGGCGGTGGCCTTGTTAACCTGCTCCCACTGGCCTTCGGTGGCAGCGGAAATAACCTTGCCTTCTTCGTCGGTTTGCTCGGGCTCGCCTTCTTTCCACATTTCTACGGCAACGCTGATGTGGTCGGAATATTTACCGATAATGCTGCGCAGGCGCCAGTCATCCAGAAACTCCTGCTCGCTTTCGCGCAGGTGCAACACAATATCGGTGCCACGGCCGGGCTTGTTGATGTCGGCAACGGTAAAGCTGCCATCGCCGTCCGATTCCCACTGCACACCCTGTTCGGCTGACTGACCCGCAGCACGGCTCAGCACGGTCACCTTGTCGGCGACAATAAAGGCAGAATAGAAACCCACCCCAAACTGGCCAATCAGTTGCGAGTCTTTCGCCTGATCGCCCGATAGCTGGCCAAAAAACGATTTGGTGCCCGACTTGGCAATGGTGCCCAGGTGCTCGATGACTTCGTCCCGGCTCATGCCAATACCGTTATCGGAAATGGTCAGGGTCTTGTTGTCTTTATCCAGTATCAGGCGTACTCGCAGCTCACCCTCGTTTTCATACAGATCACTGTCTGACAGGGCCTTGAAGCGCAGCTTGTCCGCGGCATCGGCGGCGTTGGACACCAGTTCGCGCAAGAAGACTTCTTTGTTGGAATACAGGCTGTGGGCCATCAGGTTGAGCAGTTGTTTGACTTCGGTTTGAAAACCATGAGTTTCGGTATGCACAGCTTCTGACATCGTTATGTTCCTTGCTTGGGTTTGACTTATAGCTAAAAGATGGGGGTCGCGCGCGGTATTTCAAGGGCAACGGGAAAAAACGTGAAGCGTGACAGGTAAAGCGTGAGCACGCCCTTTGTGTCACGCTTTCTTCTTTACCCATCACCCTTCACATTCATGTGTCAGTAATAGCTTCCGCCCTCTGCTGCCAGGCGGCGTAACGGTTCGCAGGGCGCGAAACGCTCACCGTATTTACGGGCGCATTCTTCCATTTTATCCACCACGGCCTGAATGCCCTGCTGATGCATATAAAAGAAAGGCCCACCGGCAAAGGGGGGAAAGCCGATGCCGAACACGGCGCCAATGTCGCCATCTCGCGCCGAGGCGATGACACCTTCATCCAGGGTTATGGCCGCTTCATTCAGCATCAACAACACACAGCGTTCGGCCAGCTCTTGCGCCGGCAAGCGGCTTTGTGGCTTGATATTCAGCAATCGATAGACGCTGTCATCCACCGGCTTGGCTTTTTTACTGCCACTGCCCGCCTGATGACGATAGAAACCTCGACCATTTTTCTTGCCATGGCGATTATCTTCCAGCAGTTTGCCAAAGGCATCGGGGGCCTTGAAGCGCGGGCCCAGCTCGCGCTCCAGAATGGGGGCGATTTTAGCGGCCACATCAATGCCCACTTCATCCAGCAAGGTCATGGGCCCTACCGGAAAACCATAGTCGACCAGGGCGCTATCTATGGCCTCGATGGGCTCGCCTTCCAGCAACAACCTGGCTGCTTCGTTCAAATAAGGCGCTAAAATGCGGTTCACATAAAAGCCGGCACTGTCCTGCACCACTATTGGGGTTTTTCCCTGAGCACGGGCCAGCTTAAGGGCGGTGGCCACCGTGGTCGGGTGGGTCCCCGCATGCGGAATAATTTCTGCCAGCGGCATTTTATCAACCGGGCTAAAGTAATGCAGACCCAGGATCTGCCCGGGTCGAGCCGCCCCTTCGGCAATCTGGTGAATCGGCAACGAAGAGGTATTGGTGGCAAAAATCGTCTGTTCCGGGCAGTGGGCTTCCACTTCGGCGACCATGTTGCGTTTTACATCCAGATCTTCATACACGGCTTCAACCACCAGATCGACGCGTTCAAAGCCACTGTAGTCGAGGGTGCCGGTCATGCGCCCCAACTGCTGCTGCATCTCGGTGTGCCGCAAATGCCTTTTACTTACCTTGGTTGCCAGCAGACGGTGGGCATTGGCCATGGCCTGATTAATCCCCCGATGGGACACATCCTTGATACGCACCGGCAATTCGGCTTTGGTGGCGGTCACATAGGCAATGCCACCGCCCATCAAGCCGCCCCCCAAGACACCGACGTGCGCCACTGTATTGGGGCTTTCCCCTTGCCACTGGGTTTCTTTTTTCATTTCGGTGGTGGCAAAAAACAGCTGGCGCAGCGCCGCGGACTCGGGGCTCATCACCAACTCGCCAAAAGCCCTGGCCTCTGCAGCCAGTCCTGTCCTCATCCCCTGCTCCAGGCCGGTTTGTACCACCTCCAGCAGTGTTTCGGGTGCCGGGTACTTACCTCGAGTTTTGCCGCGCAGTGTGCTCAGGGCCTTGTCGAACACCAGCTTGCGTCCCAGTGGGTTCGCCTCCAACAGCAGGGTTTTGATATCGCGTTTGCGCTTGTGACTCGGCTTGCCACTGCGGGCCAGGGCAATGGCGGTGTCGAGCAAAATGCTGGGGGGCACCATGTCATCCACCAGACCGGCGTTGAGTGCCTGTTTGGCCCTTAGTTGCTTACCGGCCAGCATCATGTCCAATGCTTTGGTCAGGCCCACCAGCCGGGGTAACCGCTGGGTTCCCCCCGAGCCCGGTAACAGCCCCAACTGTACCTCGGGCAAACCCAGGCGCGTTTTTTCATGGTCGCTGCACACCCGGCCATGACAGGCCAGCGCCAGCTCCAGTCCGCCACCCAGGCAGGGGCCATGAATGGCGGCAATCAGGGGGATATCCAGCGCCTCCAGCTGATTGAACATATCCTGCCCTGCCTTCGACAAGGCTTCAGCCTGCTCGGCGCTGGTGCAGGCGGCCAGCATATTCACGTCGGCACCGGCAATAAAGGAATCGGCCTTGCCCGATCGCAGTACCAGACCCTTGATGTTGCTGTTGGCCTTAATGTCCGTCAGCAAGGCATGAATCTCATCCACAAAGCTGGCGCGCAGGGTATTCATGCGCTCGCCGGGCACATCCATGGTGATAATGCCAATCTCGTCTTGCAGTTCGAGCGTAAAGGTAGACGGACGGGTTGGTTCAATCTGTGTGTCGTTGATTACATCATTCATTGCGCGGCCTCCAATACCATGGCAACGCCCAGGCCACCGGCGGCACAGGCAGTCGTCAGCGCCAAGCCACCGCCACGGCGGTTAAGCTCGGTCAGGGTTTGCGTGATCATGCGGGCACCGGTGGCGGCAAACGGATGACCATAGGCCAAGGATCCCCCCAGGACGTTGAATTTACTCATGTCGATTTCACCTATCGCCTGGCTGCGATGCAACTTTTGCCGGGCAAATTCGGCGCTGGCAAACATCTTCATGTTGGCCAGGGTTTGTGCAGCAAAGGCTTCATGCATGTCGACCAAGTCCATGTCTGCCAGGGTGCAGCCGGCTCTGTCCAGCGCTAGGGGCGTGGCATAAGCCGGCCCCAGCAGCATGTCGTGCTGCACGCCAATGGCGGCATAGGCATAGCTGCGCAAATAACCCAGTGGTTGCAGCCCCAACTCTTTGGCTCGACTTTCGGTCATCATCAAGATGGCGGCAGCACCGTCGGTGAGTGGCGTACTGGTGGCCGCCGTGACGGTGCCGTGGCGCCGATCGAAGGCCGGTTTAAGCCGGGTATAATCGGCCAGGCGCGACTCGGTGCGAATATTATTATCTTGTTCAAACGCCGCCTTGAATGGCGGCACATAGGCGGCCATGACCTGCTCGTTCAGCCACCCTTGCTTCCAGGCGTCGGTCGCCAGTTGATGAGAACGATGGGCCAGTTCGTCTTGTTCCTGACGGCTAATACCGTGGCTTTTTGCCATTTGTTCGGCCGTTTGCCCCATGGTCAGGCCGGTCGAGTATTCGGCCACCGCAGGCGGCACAGGTGCTAGATCTTTCAGCTTGAGCTTGCGCAAAATGGCCAACTTGGCCTTCATCGATTTAGCCTTGCTCAAATCCAGCAAGGCTTCGGCCAGACGCGCCGAGACGCCAATGGGCAACACGGAAGATGAATCCGCCCCGCCGGCAATGCCCACTTCCAGCTGTCCGGCCAACATGGACTCCGCCATACTCGACACCGCCTGAAAACTGGTGGCACAGGCGCGGGTTACACTGTAAGCGTCGGTTTGTACGGGCAACGAGCTGGCCAGCACAATTTCGCGGGCAATATTGGGGGCGCTGGGCATCTGTATTACCTGGCCAAACACCAGTTGCTGCACCTCGGCTGCCGCCATGGGGGTGCGTGCCAGCAATTCATTCACCACCATGGTACCCAGCTCTAATGCGGGTATGCCGCGCAAGGCCGTAGCCTGGCGGGCAAAGGGGGTTCTTAGTCCCGACACAATGGCAATGCGATCACCCTTGTGAGTTGTTAATGGGGTTGTTGGCAACATGTATGCTCCTTTTATGAGGCATCCCTTGTGGACATGAGAAAATGTGGGCATCCGCAACGCAAACCATTCAGACACTACAAGAGGTCTGACCTCACAACATCCTAGCAAAGAAACCGTACCGGGAAAACAGACTCCCCGCAACGGCCGACGCCCGGCGCCATCTGGTGCAACGCGCGGGAACCTGGTGCTCAGCATCTATAATTTAAGACAGGCCGCGTTCTTCATATACTCGCATGAGACTATAAGAGTGCGTAATCTCCATCGCGCCACCCTATTTCAACGGTGAAATTAATGATTTCTGTATTCAGGCGAAAGAAGGGCCAGCCTGCTGCGGTCTCTAGCAGTATGGCGTTAAAACAAAAGCGCTATGATGTGTTGGTGTATGCCCTGCATGGCGACTTGTTTCGCTATGCCTTTTGGTTATGCCATGACCGTCAGGTTGCCGAAGATCTGGTACAGGAAACATTCCTCCGCGCCTGGAAATCTCTCGACAGCTTGAAAGACGAAAAAGCCGCCAAGGCATGGCTGATTACCATATTGCGCCGGGAAAATGCCCGGCGCTTCGAACGTAAACAGCTTGTTCTGGTGGACTTAGACACGGTGCCCATACCGGACAAATACAGCCCGGGCCTGGAGCAGGACATGGAAAACGAATGGTTGCGCCGACATATTGCCGAACTGGCCATTGAATATCGCGAACCCTTGTTGCTGCAGGTATTGGGTGGTTTTAGTGGTGAAGAAATAGCCGAGATATTAGAGTTGAATAAAAATACCGTCATGACCCGCCTCTTTCGTGCGCGAAACAAGCTAAAAGAAGCGATAGACAAAGATCCCACAGCGCGAGGCCAACACAATGAATGAGTTGGAATTCAGGCGCCGAGCTTATGCAGACCCGAATGATAAAAGCGCCGACTTTATGCAAACATCAGACAGCTGTGCAGGGAACCAGCAGTTTGTGAATGAGCTTAAACGCTTCGATCAGCGGCTGGAAAAAGCGCTGCAGGAGCCGGTACCCGACACCCTGCTCAACAAGCTGCTGCTTGAGCAGTTGCCCTATCAGCCGGTTACCCCCTCCGGCCTCGGTTGGCGTCACTTGGCGGTGGCCGCTTCTGTCACTTTTTTACTGGGATTTTCTACCCGCTTTTTACCCTTGGACGTCGGTCCGCAAGCCCCTTACCCGGCTGTGGGACAGGTTGCCATCGAGCATGTGCGCCTGGAGGCTCCTTTTACCCAAACCGTAGATGAACAGGTTACGCTGACGGCGGTCAACGCCAAGTTAAAGCCCTATGGGGCCCAACTTAACAGCCTCGCCGATGTGGGCAAGGTGTATTACGCCAATCACTGCCAGTTTGCTGGCGGCCCGGCGGCACACCTGGTTATTCAGGGGCAGCACGACCGCGTCAATGTATTTCTGGTGCCCGTCGATCGCGCCCTGCAACTGGCCAGTCACTTTTCCGACGAGCAATATCATGGTGAAGTCATTGGCATGAATCTTAACCGGCTGGTGGTCGTCAGTGACAATCAGGAAGATGTTAAAGCCATGGTCAACAAAATCGAAACCTCGCTGCAAAGGGCTTTATAAAACAGCGGTAAGCCGTCAGCGACCAGAGAGCGCGCGGGAGTAACAAGAGAGGATATGCGAACAGTCCTTTACTTGAATGCTATTTTGCCTCGCTCTCTCGGAATCAAGGCCCAAAACAATGGCTAAATGACGAATATCTGTCGAGTTCGGCTTATCTTCTGTTCGCTTTTTATCCAATCAAGTCATAAGGTTATAGTTGTCGAGAGATCTTCTATTTTATGAGGTAAGATCCAGCCCGATTTGTCATCGTGCTTGCATATTCTTACTTCAACCACATGGAAGCGAACACGCTGTTCGGAACAACAGGAACCCGCTATGACCATAGAACTCCCCATTTTAATAACCTTCGTTGGCTATTTAGTACTGACCATGCTGATTGGTGCGGTCGCCTATAGAGCCACCAGCTCGTTAAGTGATTATATTTTAGGTGGTCGCCGCCTTGGGCCCGGCGTCGCCGCACTCAGTGTGGGTGCCTCGGACATGAGTGGCTGGCTGTTACTCGGCCTGCCCGGTGCCGTTTATCTTTATGGTGTCAACCAGGCCTGGATTGGCATTGGCCTGGTGATCGGTGCCTGGCTTAACTGGCTGTTTGTGGCCAAGCGGCTGCGGGTATATACCGAGCAGGCCAATGACTCGCTCACCCTGCCTGATTTTCTGGAGAACCGACTGGCGGATCACAGCGGCCTGATTCGCGTTATTTCAGCGGTGACCATCCTGGTCTTTTTCGTCTTTTATACCGCCTCCGGCCTGGTCGGCGGCGCCATCCTGTTCGAGAAGGTCTTCGGGCTGCCTTATATTACCGCCCTGATACTGGGCGGTAGCGTCATTGTGGCATATACCTTTTTCGGCGGTTTTCTGGCGGTCTCCTGGACCGACTTCTTTCAGGGTATTTTAATGCTGCTGGCACTGATTGCCCTGCCTTTGGCGGTCATGAACGAGCTGGGCGGCATAGACCAAACCCTGACCACCCTGAATGGCATGGATGCAGCCAAGCTGGATATACTGCAGGACTTTTCGCTGATCAGCGGGTTGAGCCTGCTGGCCTGGGGGCTGGGCTACTTTGGCCAACCCCATATTCTGGCGCGCTTCATGGCGATTGACTCCCCCAAGTCAGTGCCCTTGTCACGCCGCATTGCCATGAGCTGGATGGTGTTGTCGTTAATTGGTTCGGTGGCCGTTGGCTTGGCCGGCGCCGTGTATTTTGCCGATGCCCCGCTCGATAACCCGGAAACCGTGTTTTTGGCGCTGGCCAATGCGGTATTCAACCCCTGGGTGGCCGGCTTGCTGATTGCGGCTATTATGTCCGCCATTATGAGCACCATAGACTCGCAGTTACTGGTGTGCTCTTCCGCCATTACCGAGGACTTTTACAAGCGCTGGCTGCGCCCTGCCGCCCAGGATGACGAGCTGGTATGGGTAGGCCGCTTTGCCGTATTGGGGGTGGCCGTGTGCTCCATGTTAATTGCACTGGATCCCGACTCGTCGGTACTGGAGCTGGTGAGTTATGCCTGGGCCGGCTTTGGTGCCGCTTTTGGCCCCGTGATTATTATCTCGCTATATTGGTCTCGCCTCACTCGCAACGGTGCTTTAGCCGGCATCGTATTGGGTGCCTTGACCGTAATTGGCTGGAAACAACTGCAAGGCGGCCCTCTCGGCCTGTTCGACCTCTACGAAATAGTCCCCGGATTCATCATCAGTACGCTGGCCTGCATCCTCATCAGCCGCCAGGGTACCCCTCCGAGCAAAGCCGTGGTTCTGGGCTTCAGACGAATGGAGTCTGAGCTCTAATTTTTGACCCGCCTCACAAAAGGAGCTGAAAAGCTCCTTTTATTAAACAAGCGTTTTACTTTTCAGTAACGCTTTTTTATGCTGCCAGTGGGTAAGATTTCATCACATTACCCATTGCGCTAGCAGTGTGGCGCCCAACACATACCAAACTGATGAGAGAATCTTTCATGAGCCAAAAAACATTGAAGCTGTCCCTACTTGCCGCGTCCATTGCCCTGGCCGCCGGCCAGGCGCACGCGGCTGCTTTTCAGCTGGCAGAACAAAACGCAACCGGGCTGGGCCGGGCCTATGCGGGGGAAGGCGCCATTGGTGATAACGCCTCGGTACTGGGCCGCAACCCCGCCGCCATGACGCTGTTTGATCGCCCTGCTTTATCTGGCGGTGCCATCTATATTAATCCGGAAGTGGATGTGGAAGGCAAAGGTGCTACTGCTATGGCTGGCCGGGCCAATGGCTTGCCAACGCAGTCAGATGATATCGCCGACGATGCGGTAGTCCCCTTCTTCTATTACATACAGCCCCTTAACGAGCAATGGGCGGCAGGCTTTGGTGCCTTTACCAACTACGGCCTTTCGACCAGCTATCAGGATAACCATTACGCGGGCCCGGTGGCGGGTAGTACCTCGTTAACCACCATTAACCTCAACCCCAGCATTGCCTTCAAGGCCAATAAGCATCTGTCTATTGGTGCCGGCTTTAATGCCGTGTATGCCGATGCGGAGTTGATTCGCCATAAGGGTATTACCAGCCTGGCTCCACTAGGTGGTGGGGGATTCGGTGGCAATGCAACTGATGAGTTAATCAGGCTTGCAGGTGATGACTGGGCCTATGGTTGGAATATTGGCGTGCTGCTGGAGGCGAATGAGAATAATCGCTGGGCCCTCACCTATCGTTCTGAAGTCGACTTAACATTGGAGGGTAATTATTCAAGCGCCCTCCCCAATGGGCTCCCCTACGGACCTGATAACCCTGCGGGAACAGGCGGTAATAGTATTCCCGGCTCACTGGACCTAACCCTCCCCGCCATCGCCGAAGTATCCGGTTTTCATCAGGTGCAACCCGACTGGGCACTGCATTACGGCATTATGTGGACCGAGTGGAGCAGCTTTAAAGAACTGCGGGCTCTGGGCAGCGACGGCGGCACCTTATTCCAGAAAGAAGAAGGTTTTGAAAACGGCTGGCGCATGAGCGTGGGCGCTACCCATCAGCTGAATGACCAGTGGACCCTGCGCGGCGGTCTGGCCTACGACAAGTCACCGGTACCGGAGGGAGCGCGCTCCATTTCCATTCCCGATGTGGATCGTACCTGGTACACCCTGGGCGCCACCTATGCCTATAACCAGAACCTGAGTGTGGATGCAGGCTTTGCCTTCCTGGATGGTAAAGAAGTAACTGTAAAAGAAACCCCATTTGAGTTTACCTCGGGTGGCGATGCCTATTTGTTTGGTTTACAGATGAACTACGCCTTTTAACCCCACCTCGACTTTTTTCTTTATAAAAGCGCCTGTTCAGGCGCTTTTATTCGCTTTATATCCCCAAAAATAATACTGTATAATTATTCGGTCATAATTATTGCTTGGAATCATCATGCATTCATTTGTAGCCAGACAGGCTATCCTGGACGAGCAAGGTAACCCTCTGGGGTACGAGCTGCTGTTTCGTACCAGCCTGGAAAATCGTTTTCCCAATATTGATGCCGAGCAGGCTACACGACGCCTGATGGCAGAGCAGTTTTTAAGTCAGAAAATCGAAGAGCTGGTGGGTAACGCCCTGTGTTTCGTCAACTTTCCCGACTCGCTGTTACGCCAGGGGTTGGCCGAATCCTTTCGCCAGCCCCAGTTGGTAATAGAAGTGCTGGAAAGTGCCATTCCCGATCAGGCTTTGCTGGAACACGTAAAATCCCTGAAAGAGCTAGGGATTAAAGTTGCGCTGGATGATTACATTCCCAGTCCTGAATGGGAAATGTTCTTTCCCTATGCCGACTTTATCAAACTGGATTTGCGGGCAATGTCCATGGCGGATTGCAGTCGCCTGATCCGCCATTGCCAGAAGTATCCGCAACTGCGCTTTATAGCTGAAAAGGTGGAAACGCAGCAGGAATACAAGGCCGCCCAGGAAGCCGGGTTCGAATTCTTTCAAGGCTATTACTTTCAACAACCCAAGGTAGTTAGCCGCCGTATTTTAACCACCAGTGAAATGACCGCCTTCGAACTGCTGTCTGTCGTTAATAGCAAAGAAGTGGACTTTAACAAACTGGCTCATCTGTTCAGCAGTGATTTGTCGCTTACCTATAATCTGCTGCGCTATGTCAACAGCCTGCATGCAGGTTCGCGGCAGCAAAGAATTGATAACCTGCGCGGCGCCCTCGTCTACCTGGGCCATCAACAGCTTAAACGTTTTACCGCCCTGGTCATCACATCCTATATCAGCAAGGACAAGGGCCTGGAATTACAGCGATTGCCCATGCTACGTGCCAAATGGTGTGAATTACTGGCCGAGAAAATCTGTCCCGAGTTACAGGAAGAAGCCTTTATATGTGGCTTGTTTTCACTGCTCGGTGTCTTGCTTGAACGTCCCATGGCTGAAATTCTGGAACATATTGCGCTTGCCGAACCAGTTCGGCAGGCGTTACTCGAGCGCAAGGGGCAGTTAGGGTTTCTGTTAAGTCTGATGCATGATTACGAGCAAGCCAACTGGGAGAAATTACAACTGCGGCTGGACTTCATTAAACTGAGCGAAGAAAGTTGCAGCCAATGCTACCAGGAAGCCGTGCTCTGGAGCCAGCAGCTGGCAGATGCGGAATAATCCCCCCTACGGGCAGCTGTACGCTTTAAGCCGTACGCTATCAGTAAAGAAAGGCGGTGTTTGTCTTTAACTTAAGGCGTACAACGTAAGGCTTGCCGCTATACAAAAAGGCCCGGTATCGCAATGATAGCGGGCCTTTTTTGTTATCACATATGGCGCGAACGTTACCTGGCTCGTTGCAACCATGCCCAAGCAGCCAATACCAGCATAAAACAGGCAATGGCAGCGGCAAGGCCCATGGTGACCGAGGCCGTGTACCCTAGGGCCAGATAACCCACTACGCTCACTACCGCAATAGACAGGGCATAAGGAAGCTGGGTGATCACATGATCTATGTGATGACAGGAAGCGCCGGTTGACGACAGAATGGTGGTATCGGAAATAGGCGAACAGTGGTCACCAAATACCGCACCTGCCATCACCGCAGACATGCCCGGTAGCAACAGCTGGGCATCAATTGCCATCGTCATGTCAGCCGCAAGCGGCAGCATAATACCGAAGGTGCCCCAGCTGGTGCCGGTGGCAAACGCCATGATGCCTGCCAACAAGAACAAAATGGCCGGCAACATGAATAATGGAATACTTTGCTGTACCAGAGATGCCAGATACTGGCCCGTTTTCAGTTCACCAATCAAGCCGGCAATGGTCCAGGCAAACAGCAGAATGTAAATGGCGGGCAGCATGCCCTTGATACCCACGGCCAGCGTATGCAGCCAGTCCGATGCACTCACTCTGTGCCTGATCATGGCATAGGCACACACCAGCAGCCCAGCGACGCCACCCAGCACCAAAGAGCGCCCTACATCGGTATTCTCGAGGGCTGCCAGCAGGCCAAAGGGAGTTTGGCTGTCGGTTAACGCCTGCGCTCCCGTCACCAGCAACGCCACTACCGTGACCAGCGTCAGGGTGCCAATTGCCAGTAACAAGTCGCTCACCCGCCCTGCTTTTACGCTGGTATCGGCGACGCCGGGCGGCGTGCCCTTGCCGGCATCAAACAGATTGCCTGCCAGCGCCTCTTGCTCATGCCGAGCCATGGCACCCAGATCCCAGCCGCCTTTAATGACCAGCAATACCATAAGCAGGGTAAAAACAGCATAAAAATTCATACTGCCCATTACCAGGAAGGCGCCCAGCGCACTGTGACCCGTTAAGCCGTGACTCGCCAGAATGCCCCCCACCAGGGCAATAATATAGGCACCCCAGGAAGAAATGGGCATCAACACACAGACGGGAGCCGCAGTCGAGTCGAGCAAATAGGCCAGTTTGGCACGAGAGATATTAAAGCGGTCGGTCACCGGCCGGCAAATGGTGCCTACCGACAGGCTGTGAAAATAATCATCAATAAAAAACACAAACACCAATAGCCCGGTCATCACTTTGGCCTGGCGTCGATTCTTTATGCGCTGCTGCGCCCACTCGGCGAATGCCAGAGTGGCCCCAACCCGACTCAACATACTGATAATGCAGCCCAACAACAGCAAGAACAACAGTATATTTACATTCCATTCATTAATCGCATTATCGGACCAGAATAAGGCTCCGATATTGCTTGCAAGATGGGTAACGGCAGTGAGCGGGTTGAATTGCTGTAATAACAGCGTGGCAAGTATAATGCCGAAGCCTAAGGATAACAGTACTCGGTGAGTGGTTATTGCCAGTACAATGGCAAGCAAGGGGGGCAGTAAAGACCAATAACTTTGAATAAATGGGTGTAGTTCCACATCGGCACCTGAATCTGAGTTGTCAACATAACTACCAGGAGCAAAAGGGCGATATAAAAGTCGTCTTCTCTTTCCCAGCAATAGCGCACCATGAATATATATTCATGACAGTATCGGCCCTTTCGGTACCGATCCCAGTGTTGTTACCAGATAAATAACAACACTTCGGCGTAACATCCTTTCGATTCAGAATAAACGGCATCACCCTGAGCTGATCTACTGATAAGTCACGCGCCTCCACGCAGGTAAGGCCGATGATCTTACTGCCAATATGATAAAAATCAACACATTTAACCGAAAATAAGCCCAACCAGCTCATAAGGGCACCTGATCACTCCCGATTTACGTTATTCATAGCGCCACTAATGGATTAATTTTAGCCAAATCCCACCTTAAACCCAACAAAAAAGCCTCGTTCGAACCCTGATTTGCAATGACTAACCCTGAACCTAACCCAGGCTCGATATATGATGTCGGCATAAAAATTAATGTAAAATCGACAATCATTATTAAACGGCAATTGGCATTCGCAAATTGCAAAGCCATATTCGTGCTTTTCTCGGTATCTGCTTAGTTTATTAACTTTCGAAAAAAGTTTTCAGTAATTAACTTGCTAGATTTAATATGAAGCTGTAAATTTAAAGCATAAGAATATATTACCCAGGTGGATGCAATGACTGACTTTTTGAAAACACTACTGAACATTCGCAGCTTACGAGCAGCAACTCGAGAGTTGACTCTAGACCAGATGGAAGAAGCATTGGCTAAACTGACGACTGTGATTGACGAACAGCGCGAAACCAAAGCTGCCGAACAGGCTGCCGCACAAGAACGTGAACGTAAACTTAAAGAATATATGGATCAAATGGCCGCAGACGGTATTGATCTGAATGACTTGCTGGAACTTGCCGAGCCCGCTAAAAAAGCCAGCGCTCCTCGCAGCAAGCGTCCGCCAAAGTATGAGTTTTATGATGAGAACAACGAATATAAAACTTGGACTGGCCAGGGCCGTAAGCCTACCCCAATTAAGAATGCTATCGAACGTGGCGAAAAAACCATGGAAGACTTTCTTATCAAGCAGTAAACAGCTTGTTTAATAGCAATAAAAACAGGGCCATATGGCCCTGTTTTTATTTGTATCGCCATTCTATGGCTGCCAGACTCAAAGACTAATACCCATATAAGTAAAAATATGATCTATTTTAAAGCTGAGTACCAGAGGAAACAGAGTCAGCTCCCACGACACGCCATAAACCCA
>NZ_JBLWUK010000036.1:0-28246 GCF_048268965.1 Oceanisphaera sp. | reverse complement strand
GGCCGAGTTGTTGGCCTGCACGTTGTTGTCGCCGGCGGCCACGTTCACGCCGACATTACCGACCAGGGTGGAGGCAGAACCATCCAGTATCTTGGCGTTATTGGTGTTGCGATCGTTTGTCGTCCAGTTAGAGTTGGAGCTCTGTTCGTTGTCGACGACCGCCATGCCCAGCTTGTTGACCTTGACGTAACCACCGATACCGACATAGCCGTAATAGTTGGTGTAGTTTGTGACATGGACCTTCTTGTAGATGTCGATACCAGTGTCGTAGTTTGTTGCATTGGCATAACCGCTCAGGCCCATCATTACTACGGCCGCTACTGGAGCTATAATAAGCTTTTTCATTGTCTCTCTCCTTGAAAGCAATTTTTAATTTATTTTTACTCACTGCAATGTTGGCGTGTTCGGGGTGACGGACACCACGAGTCATGCCGTTTAGTTCAGGGGCATCGAGACCCTGTTTATCGCTATATTGCCGTGCCCGGCAATCTGGTTGATCTGAATGGCACCGGCGGCCCCATTCAGCGAATTGGTATCGAGATAAACCGTTTTATTGCTGGCCAGTTTATCTTCGTCTGTGGATGCTCCGGCCTCGGGCAGGCGCACCATCAATAAGGAATCGGAGCTAATTTGCGTACTGGCACCCAAGGCGATGGCTATGTCGTTGAGCTGAATGTTGCCGGAGCCCGCCACCTGGTTGACCGAAATCAAACCGCGGGCGTTATTCAGGGTATTGGCTGCTATGCTTGCGCTGGCGGCGCTGTCGTCAGGTGATGCGGTCACCGTCATCCGGCTACGGTGGGCTGCCTGGGCGTTCTCGCCGATGGTGATGCTGCGCAGGTTTGCCTGGGCGTTGTTGTCACCGGCAGCCATGTTGATGCCGATGACGCCGCTGACATCGTTTATCGTGCCCGGCGCTATGGTGCTGACATCTTGGTGGTGAGCGGCAGCCATGACATTAAGAGACAGTAAAAGTACCGTTGCTGCGGTGTAATGCGCTGTTATTGTGGTGACTTTCATCTGGTGCTCCCTGTGCGGTAGGTCCGCTTACCGTTTCACTTTGTGGTACAGGGGAAGTTGCAATAACAAGGCCAGAAGTTAAGCTATTGAAATGTAAGTGTTTATTTTTATGGTGTAATTGTTTTTGTCTCACTTAAGAGATAGGGTTTTTATAAAAATTAATAAAGCTTATAAAAATCAAACAATTAAGCTCCCTCTTGTGAATGAAGGCTTGGTATCAGAAACAAGACATTATTTCTTTTAGAAAGAAAAAATTAATTACTTAAGCTTAAAAGTTATACATGGTTGCTTTTATTCTTGGGTTTTCGGCTAGCATTAAATGGAAGACCGGCAGTGGCAGACCGGCATAACTATAAAGCAGGGAATAGCTATGAATCACCGGCAACAGCAGTACCCCACACTATTCGTGTGTCATAGAAATAACGAGCTCGTCAAAGAAATCAGTAAAATGGAGTGGGATGTTCGACATCTCAATTCTCTGGCCAGCCCACCCCCACCGTCCTGGATGGAAGGCATTCAAGTGGGCATTATTGAAATCGGTACAGCGGCAGATATTGACTCAATTGAAACATTTATTCGTCATCATGCTTCCGTGTTCTGGATTGCCATGGTGACAAAGTCTCAAATGAACTCTCATGATGTACGATACCTGTTGAAAAACTACTTTTACGACTTTCATACCAGTCCGCCCGATTTCACCCGGTTGCAGTATATGCTTGGCCACGCACTGGGTATGGCACAATTATGTGGTAATGAACGAAAGCCATCGTTAGCACCGGAATCAACGGAAACGATTCTGGGCCAGAGTCAGAGCATGCATTACCTGAGAGAGCAATTGCAGAAGCTGTCTCGTTGCCAGCTGCCGGTGTTGATCACCGGAGAGAGTGGCACCGGTAAGGAGCTGGTGGCTCGGCAGCTGCATGAAGGTTCAGAATGTGCAGACGGCCCCTTTGTGGCCGTCAACTGTGGTGCCTTGCCGGCTCAGCTGGTGCAATCGGAATTGTTTGGTCATGAAAAAGGGGCCTTCACCGGTGCCACCCAGCGTAAAATCGGCAAAATGGAGGCGGCCAATCACGGTTCCCTGTTTTTGGATGAAATTGGCGATTTACCGCTGGAAGAGCAGGTGAACCTGTTGCGTTTTCTGCAGGAGAAAACCATAGAGCGGGTGGGTTCGCATCAGTCGATAAATCTGAACGTGCGCATTATTGCGGCCACTCATGTGGATCTGGAAGAAGCGGTGCGGCAGGGAAAGTTCAGGGAAGACCTGTATTTTCGCCTGAATGTCATTCGCCTCAAGATACCCCCGCTGCGGGAGCGTGGAGAGGACGTGCTGTTGTTGGCCAGAAATTTTCTGCATCAGCAGAAGGGAGAGTCCCAGATTGACTTTTCCGAGCCCGCCGAAGCGGCCATGTTGCGCCATGGCTGGCCCGGTAATGTAAGAGAGCTGATCAATCGGGTGCAGCGGGCTACCGTCATGGCTACGGGGCGTTATATTCAGCCCATCGACCTGGAGCTGGAGTCAGGCCCGCCCCCAACGAGCGGAGAGTGCCTCAAGGCCATCAGGGAAGTGGCGGAGCGAGAGGCCCTGGCCCGGGTGCTTAACGAGTCGCAGGGCAAAGTCAGTTCGGTCGCCAAGCAACTGAATATATCCCGGGCGACCTTGTACCGACTGCTGGACAAACACAGCCTGCTGTAGTTAGACAGCAACTCATGGCCAGCGGGCCTGTTCATCAAAACGGTCACCCCAGGGTGACCGTTTTTATTTATGTGGTCTGCGTTCGCGATCATTTTTGCTATTCTGCGTCATCGTCACGTGATGAGGTGTGTGGATAATGTCTAATGCGGCTGGGGGGTTTGCCCCTCGTTCTCTGCTACGGCTGGTATTGATTGCCTTTACCCTGGTGCTGCTGCCGCTTATCTTGCTGGTGGTCCAGAATGGCCGTAGCCTGGAGCGGGTCATGCTGCTGGCACAGGATGGCATTGAAAACGCCGTGGTGGATACGCGCAGAGCGTCGGATTTGCATGATTTGGCGCTTGAAATGGAGCGCGCCATTCGCCGTTATGTGGTGTTGGAAAACCCGGAGCTGCGGCACTCTTACCTGCGGCTGCTCGAGCGTTATCGGCTGGAACTGGAGCAATTATTACTGGGGATCGATGGCGGCACCCTGGGTGCTTCGCTGCAGCATCAGCTGGTGTATCTGGTGGACTTGGCCCAGGCCAGCAACGAGCAGATCCGGGAACGAGCCGTCATTTTCAATGCCTTTAGCAGCGCCACCCTGGCACTGGACCGCTTGACCCGGGCGCAGATTGATGAGCGCATTCAACAAGAGCGGGATCAGGTTATTGTGGTGCGCCAGCAATTGTGGATACTCAGCGCGGCTCTGGGCGGCGCCAGTCTGTTGCTGGCCCTGCTGTTTACGTATCTTATTATTCGCCCGGTACGGCAACTGGAAAAAAGAATTTTAAATCTTGGGGCGGGGATCGATCCGGAAGAGAAGCCGATACGAGGCCCGTCAGAGCTGGTGGCGCTGGGTGACAAGCTGCAGTGGTTACACCTGCGGTTGCGGGAGCTGGAAGCGCAAAAGCTGCAGTTCTTGCGTCATCTTTCTCACGAGCTGAAAACCCCACTGGCCAGCCTGCGCGAAGGGGCCGACTTGTTATTGGAAAAAGTCACGGGGCCCCTGACGGAGGAGCAGGAAGAAATTTGCGGCTTGCTGGTGCATAACAGCTTTCGTTTGCAGGGGTTGATTGAGCAGCTGCTGGATTACAATCGCATTCAGCAGGTACAGGTGTATGAAGAGCCGGTGCCGGTATTGCCGCTGCTGGAACAAAGCCTGCAAGCGCATCGCCTGACCATTGAAAATAAAGCACTGCAGGTCAGCGTGGCCCTGATTGATGAATGCCCCCTTGCCGACGGGCATCGTTTGAAGCTGGTGCTGGATAATCTGATCTCCAATGCGGTGAATTACGCCGATGCGGGGGGCGTGTTGCAAATAGCCGCGCATCTGGAAGCCACTGATTATGTACTGACCGTCGCCAATACGGGGCAACCCATCCCCGAACGGGATAGAGAGCGTATTTTCGAGCCTTTCGTGCAGGGCAGCCAGGTACGAAAAGGCGTGCTCAAGGGTTCGGGGATAGGCCTGAGCATTGCGCGCGAAGCCGCCGAGAGCATGGGCGGACGGTTAGTGCTGAACACAACAACAGAGCTGGTTTGTTTTGAACTAAGCCTGCCTAACAAGAATGATAAAGGAATAAAACATGAATAAAGCATGGTGTTGCGGTGTATTGGCGCTCATGTTGTCGGGTTGTACCTTGCTTCCTCAGTTTCACCAACCTGAGCCGGAGCCAGAGCTGCCGTTGGTGGCCGAAAGCCAGCAGCTGAAAGACTGGCTGCAATTATCGGCCACCGTTACACACAGCAGCGAAACCGAGCGCCAGCAAGCGCTGCGGCGGTTACAAGCCGTTAGCGGTAATGAGTTGGAACTGGCCTTGTGGCTGAGCCATCCCGATGCCACCAGCAGCCAACGGCAGCAGGCTCAGCAGTTGTTTCAGCAACATGCATCCGGTGCCACTGGCCACGAGCAGCAATTGTTTGGTGTCTATCAGGTCTATAATCAGAAACTACTGCAACAGCAGCGCCAGCTGGCCGAACGTCAACAGCAGGTAGATAGCCTGACGCGCAAGCTGAAAGAGCTGGCTAATATCGATCAACAGATCAATGACCGTAAATTTCGAGAGTAGATGCCATGAAACGTAAAGCCAGAATACTGCTGGTAGACGATGATGTCAGCTTGCTGAAATTACTGGGCTTGCGCTTGAAAAGTGAAGGCTTTGCGGTGCACACCGCCGCCAGTGGCGCCGAGGCCCTGGAGTGGCTGGAGCAGGAGCGGCCCGATCTGGTGTTGAGTGATTTACGCATGGACGGCATGGATGGTCTGGCCTTGTTCGATCGTATTCAGCGCCAGCATGTAGGCCTGCCGGTGGTGATTATGACGGCTCATGGCTCCATTACCGATGCGGTTAGCGCGACTCGCTCGGGCGTGTTTGGCTTTCTCACCAAACCCATCGACAAGGAAGAGCTGCGTAAAACCATCAATGGCGCGCTTGCGGTGTCGTTACCGGCCATGACCGATGATTGGCAGCAGCGCATTATCACGCGCAGCCCGGTGATGGTGGCCTTGCTGGAGCAGGCCAGGCGCATGGCGCCACTGGATATCAGCGTCATGATCACCGGGCCGTCGGGGGCGGGCAAGGCGTTGATGGCACAGACACTGCACGAGGCCAGTCCGCGTCAGGATCATCCGTTTATCGCCCTTAATTGCGGTACCATCACAGAGCAACTACTGGAGTCCGAGCTGTTTGGTCATGTTAAAGGTGCGTTTGCGGGCGCGACCTCGGATCATCCCGGCGTGTTTCTGTCGGCAGCCGGCGGCACCTTGTTGCTGGAAGAAGTCGGAGAGCTCACGCCCGCCTTGCAAGGCAAGCTGTTACAGACGCTGGCACAGCAGCAGGTGCGCCCCCTGGGTGCCACGCGCAGCATTAAAACCGATGTGCGCGTCATGTCCTCCACCAATAGAGATCTGGTGACGGCCATGGAGCAGGGCAAGTTTCGGGAAGATCTGTTTTATCGCCTCAATGTGGTGAACCTGAATCTGCCCGCCCTGCAGCAAAGGCCGGAAGATATCCCCCTGCTGGCCCGCCAGGCCCTGGAGCAACTCAAACAGCGCCAGCAAACCCAGGTGACGGGCTTTGCCCCGGAAGCCTTGTCCATGCTGGCGGCGGCAAGCTGGCCGGGTAATGTGCGGCAATTACTGAATGTGGTCGAGCAGGCGGTAGCCATGGCATCGGCGCCGGTCATAGGCACCCAGTTGCTGGAAGGCATACTGGCGGACAGCGGTGAGCCGTTCCCAACCTTTAATGAAGCGCGGGCCGAGTTTGAGCGCTTGTATCTGCACAAAATATTACGCATGACAGAAGGCAACGTCAGCCAAGCGGCAGGACTGGCCGGGCGTAACAGAACCGATTTTTACAAACTGCTCAATCGGCACGGCATAGAAGCCGGCACGTACAAGGAAAAGCGCAAGGAGTGAAATTTTTTAGCCGCGATGACGCTCCTTGTATGCAATCAGTCATGAGATGAAACAACGGAAGTCCTATGCGGATCCACAACAAGAAAAAATCGGCACTGAGCGAAAACAAAGTCACGCCCGAGTCGGTTTACCGTCAGCGCCGGCACCTAGTGCAAGGGCTGGGGCTGGGAGCCGCCGCCTTCAGCAATGGCGCCAGCGCCGGCTTTCTGGACTCCTTGTTCGGCGGCGACAAGGAAACCCAGCCCACCACCAGGGCCATGGCAAAGACAGTGCCGCTCACCTTTACTCAACCCAAGGCCTACCAGCTTGATATCCCTGTGACTGCCGAGCGGGTGGCCACCAGCTATAACAACTTTTACGAGTTTGGAGCCGACAAGTCCGATCCCGTTCGCTATGCCCAGCAATTCAAGACCCGGCCCTGGACCATGACCATTTCTGGTGAAGTGGATAATCCGCACACCATAGATGTATGGGCCTGGCTGGAAAAACAACAGCTTGAAGAGCGTATTTATCGCCACCGCTGTGTTGAAGCCTGGTCCATGGTGATTCCCTGGCTTGGGGTGCCCCTGGCCAACGTCATCAAGGCGGCCAACCCCACTTCGAAGGCGAAGTATGTGGCCTTTGAGACCCTGTATGATCCCGAACAAATGCGCGGCCAGGCCTCGCGATTTATCGGCGGTGGTATTGAGTACCCCTATGTTGAAGGGTTGCGCATCGATGAAGCCATGAACCCGCTGGCCATGCTGACGGTGGGGATGTACGGCAAGACGCTCCCCCCGCAAAACGGTGCGCCGGTGCGTTTGGTATTGCCCTGGAAGTACGGTTTCAAGGGCATAAAGTCGATTGTGCACATTCACCTTACCGACAAGCAGCCCCCCACCACCTGGAACAAGTCGGCCGCCTCTGAATACGGCTTTTATGCCAATGTGAACCCCCAGGTGGATCACCCTCGCTGGAGCCAGGCTTCCGAGCGGGTGATTGCCGAAGGCGGCCTGTTCGGCAGCGAGCGCCAACCTACCTTGATGTTCAATGGTTACCAGGAGGAAGTGGCCGAGCTGTATCGGGGTATGGACTTGCGGAAGTTTTACTAATGAAGCTCAGCTCCAGGCAGGTCACCATTTTAAAAGTAGTGCTCCACCTGGCCGCCTGTCTGCCCTTGGTATGGCTGCCGTGGGCGTTTTCGGTCGGGCGCTTTAGCGCCGATCCGGTCCCCGAGCTGATGCAGTATCTGGGCGACTGGGCACTGCGGATTTTACTGCTCTGCTTATGTATTTCACCACTGGCGAAAATGTTAAAGGCGGGGGCGCTAATCAAGGTGCGCCGGTTGATTGGCCTGTGGTGTTTTGCCTATGCCAGTCTGCATGTGCTGGTGTGGTTGTGGCTGGATTTACAGCTGGCGTGGGGGTTGATTGGCAGCGAAATCATCAAGCGCGGCTTTATTACCTTAGGCATGGTGTCCTGGGTGGTATTGCTGTTGTTGGCGATCACCTCGACCCAAGGCTGGCAGCGTCGGCTGGGCTGCCACTGGCAGCGGCTGCATAACTGGGTATATCTGGCGGCTTTGTTGGTACCGATTCATTACTGGTGGGCGGTTAAATCCGGCTGGATCCAGCCGGTTATTTATCTGCTGTTAAGCCTGACCCTGCTAGGGTGGCGCCGCGACAAGCTCAAGCGTTGGTGGCGAAGTAAAATCAAAGCCTACAACAAGAAAAAAACGCTGCACGGCAAGGGATAAAGAAAGCCAGAAGCGTGAAGCTGAGAGCCGAAAGAGCAGGGCAGCTCGGTGTTTTGCTTCCAGCTTCGGTTCTGTCCCCTAGCGCTATTTGTTGATATTAGTGGTGCAGTCAGGCAGAGGGCACTGCTCCTCCGACTCGCCGTGAATACCTCCCTGTAGGCTCCACCGCGCCATCCTTGGCGCGGAGGGTCGGCGGAGCAGGCACCCTCTGCCTTCCCATGGACAGCGGAGTAGCCTGTCAATGTTACCTACCGAAGGCTCAGAGACTAAAGAAGAGGTGGGTGGGATAGCCTCAGCCGACCATCACATGACAGGGACGTCATGTATTTGAGCGCTACATGGAAGTACTTGAGCGAGTCGGAGGAGGCTACCCAGCTGCCTCTGAGCGCTGAGCAGAGTTTTGACTAAAAAGGCCGGCTTCTGGGGGGCGCGCTTCCTGCCTTGTTTCCCTCACATCTTGAGCGGCATTCAGCTAAACTGGCTCTCTTAAACAGCAATAAATTCTCAAGCAGCGGCGGAGTGGTAAATGGATAGTAAAGCGTGGGCATTGTGTTTTCTCGATGAAGGGGTGGCCTTGTCGGTGATCAGCCGAAAAGAAACCCGTTGCCAGTGGCTGAGTGATGAAGAACATGCGCGACACTACCTGCTGCACGATTATGTGAGCTATGTTGCCGAGTTGGGTGAGCTGGATGCACAACAAACTGCCGCCGCCACCGAGCGGTTCGAGCTGCTGATGGAACAATATCCCGAACCGGAAACCCTGGTGGAATACCTCAACGATCTTACCGCTGGCCTGACCCGCATTCTGTGGTTTGGTCCGCTGTCGGCACTGGCTGAAGACTATAGTGACTTTCCGCTGGCGCTGCGCGCCTATTACTGGCAAGAGTATGGCGAAGGCGATGAAGACCCGGTGACTCCGGTAGTGGAAGACGACTGGATTTATCTGGTCGAGTCCATGGACGACTTCCTGCTGCAAGACGATTATTGAATCGAGCCGTTCACAGCTGTTAACCTGTATTCATATACAGTTATTTTAAGCGTGCCACATGATCCTCTATATTGCCGAAAAGCCCAGCCTGGGCCGCGCCCTGGCGGAAGTCTTGCCCAAACCTCAGCAAAAGGGCGATGGCTTTATTCGCCTTGGCAATGGCGATGTAGTCACCTGGTGCATTGGTCATCTGTTGGAGCAGGCGCAGCCCGATGCGTACGATCCCGCTTATAAACAGTGGCGGCTGGAGCACCTGCCGATTATCCCTCAGGAATGGAAGCTGGAAGCCAAGCCCAAAACCCGCAGTCAGTTGACGGTCGTTAAAAAGCTGCTCAAGCAAGCCACCGACATCGTCCATGTGGGGGACCCGGATAGAGAAGGCCAGTTGCTGGTGGATGAGGTGATCAGTTTTTGTGGCGTTCCTGCCACCAAACGGGCCCGGGTGCAGCGCTGTTTGATCAGTGACCTTAACCCCGGCGCGGTCAAAAAGGCACTGGCCTCCCTGAAACCCAATAAAGAGTTTGTCCCCCTGTCGGTGTCGGCACTGGCTCGCTCCCGGGCCGATTGGCTGTATGGCATCAACATGAGCCGGCTCTGTACCCTGCAGGGGCAAAAGATGGGCTATCAGGGCGTGCTGTCGGTGGGGCGGGTACAAACGCCGGTACTGGGGCTGGTGGTGCGGCGCGATCAGGAGATCGCCGACTTTGTTGCCAAGCCTTATTACGAAGTACTGGCATTGCTGCAAACCGACGATCTGGCGCAGTTTAAAGCCAAATGGCAACCCAGCGAGGCCTGTGCGCCCTGGCAGGATGAAGAGGGCCGGGTGCTATCGCGCGCCCTGGCAGAAAATGTCATCAAGCGCATTACGGGTCAGCCGGGGCGGGTAAGTGGCGCCGAGCGCAAGGTGCGCAACCAGGCGCCGCCGCTGCCCTACAACCTGTCTGCACTGCAAATAGATGCGGCACGCCGCTTCGGTTTCAGCGCCAAGCAGGTATTGGATATCTGTCAGGTATTGTACGAACGCCACAAGCTGCTTACCTATCCCCGCTCCGATAATCGTTATCTGCCCGTCGATCATTTTCATCAGGCCGGTGCCGTGACGGCGGCGGTGGCAAAAACCAGCCCGGAGCTGGCAACCGCGGTAGCCGAGGCGGATCTCGGCTTGCGCAGCAAGGCCTGGAACGATAAAAAAGTGGCCGCGCATCACGCCATTATTCCCACCGCCAAAACCATGGACGGCAGCAAGCTGTCCAGTGCCGAGCAACACATCTATCGTCTGGTGGCGCGACAATACCTGGCCCAGTTTTATCCGCCCTGGAGCTATGAAGACAAGCGCCTGGAGGTCGAGATTGCGGGCGGCTGCTTTGTGGCAACCGCCAGGCAGACGATCAAACCGGGCTGGAAAACCCTGTTTGCCCAGCAAGGCAAGCAAGCGGAAGATGAGGAGGAAGCATTACCCACCTCCTTACCCGACCTCAAGGTAGGGGACCCCCTGTTGTGCCTGCAGGGGGAGCTGCTCGACAAGCTGACTCAGCCGCCGCGGTACTTTACCGATGCCACCCTGCTGGCCGCCATGACCCATATCGCGCGCTATGTGACCGACGGCGAGCTGAAGAAAATACTGCGCGATACCGATGGCCTGGGCACAGAGGCGACGCGGGCCGGTATTATCGAATTGCTGTTCAGCCGGCAGTTTTTACGTCGCGAAGGCAAGCAGATCCGTGCCAACGAAGCGGGCACCAAACTGATTGCCAGCCTGCCGGCGTCGGCCACCACGCCGGACATGACGGCGCGATGGGAGTCGGTACTGGACGCCATTAGTCGCAGGCAGGCGGGGTATCAGGCCTTTATGACCGAACTGGAAGCGTCTTTGCCCCAACTGATTGCCCAGGTGGATGCCGATGCCTTTAAAGGCCTGCAAGGTGGCGCCAGGCCCAAGGCGTTTCGTAAACGAAAGCCCCGCGCCAAAGGGGTGAAGCGTAAAGCGTAAGCTGGAAAACACCCAGTTTGTAGACAGCTGCTGTTACGCCTTACTCCTCACATCTCACGAGTTAAGGTACACTTGGCCGGCATTTACTCAGGAATCATCATCATGCAGTTCACCTCGGCTTCACTCGCCCCCTATAACACCTTTGGCCTGACTCAAACCGCCGAACAGCTGGTGCTGTTGACCGAGCGCGAGCAACTCTCTCATATCTGGCAAGCCGGGCAGGGCGCGCCCTTACTGGTGGTGGGGGAAGGCTCGAATGTACTGTTTACCGCGCCTTTTCGCGGGCTGGTGCTGGTCAACCGGCTGAAGGGCATCAAGGTCACCGAGACCGAAGACGCCTGGTTGCTGCAGGTGGAGGGGGGCGAGAACTGGCATCAGCTGGTGTGCTGGAGCCTGGAACAAGGGATGCCGGGGCTGGAAAACCTGGCGTTGATCCCGGGCACAGTGGGAGCATCGCCCATTCAGAATATTGGTGCCTATGGCGTCGAGCTGGCGCAATTTTGCCAGCAGGTAGAAAGTGTCGACTGGCATAGTGGTGAAACGCATTACTGGGCGGCGGCGGACTGTGCCTTTGGCTATCGCGATAGCGTATTCAAGCAGGGCGCGCGCCATCACCTGATCCTGAGTGTCACCCTGCGCCTGCCCAAGGCCTGGCAGCCGGTGCTGCGTTACGGTTCCCTGGCCGAGCTGGGCGAGACGGCCACTGCCCGGCAAATATGCGACCGGGTCTGTGCCACCCGCCAGGCGAAGCTGCCGGATCCCGCGGTGCTGGGTAACGCGGGCAGTTTCTTTAAAAACCCCAAGGTGGTCACGGCGCAAGCCGAGGCGCTGAAGCTGGCCTGGCCAGAATTGCCGGTGTTTGCTGCCGAGCCGGGCTGGAGCAAGCTGGCGGCGGGCTGGTTGATTGACCAGGCGGGCCTCAAGGGCACGCGGGTCGGCGGGGCCGGTGTGCATACCGAGCAGGCACTGGTGCTGGTTAACCATGGTGGAGCAACCGCAGAAGACGTGCTGCGGCTGGCAGCCCGGGTACGCGAGCGGGTAGAGCAGCTGTTTGGGGTGCGCCTGGATCCCGAGGTGCGCATGATGGGCAGCGAGGGAGAAACACATCTGGACGAGGCGCTGGCATGTCTGAGCTAACCCCCCTGCGTCAGCAGTTGTTGACGCTGCTTGCCGACGGGCAGTTTCATTCCGGTGAGCAGTTGGGCGAGCAGCTGGCGGTGAGCCGGGCCGCAGTCGGCAAGCATATTCAGGCCGTTAAAGCGCTGGGGCTGGAAATCTACAGTGTCAGTGGCAAGGGCTACAAGCTGGCCGTGCCGCTGCAGTTGCTGGATCAGGAACGTCTCAGTCGCGAGCTGGCGCCCGGACGGGTAGATCTGGTACCTGTGATAGGCTCGACCAATCAACACTGGATGGCCTCGCTGGCAGAGCTGAACAACGGCGACATATGTGTGGCCGAGTGTCAGACGGCCGGTCGGGGACGACGCGGTCGCACCTGGATTTCTCCCTTCGGCGGTCAGCTGATCATGAGCATGTACTGGCGCCTGGAGCAGGGCATGGCGGCGGCCATGGGCTTGAGTCTGGTGGTCGGTATTGCGGCGGTTGAAGCGCTCGAAGCGCAGGGCTTTGCGGGAGTCGAACTGAAATGGCCCAACGATTTATACCTGAACGGCCGTAAACTGGCGGGTATTCTGGTCGAAATGTCCGGCACTGCCGGTGGCCCTTGCCAGCTGGTGATCGGCATGGGGCTCAACCTGCTGCTGCCCCAAACGGAGCAGGCGCGCATTACGCAACCCTGGGCGGAACTGACCGACATCGGCCCTGTTGTCGATCGCAACGGCTTGGTGATCGCACTGAGTCGGCAGCTGCAACTCAGTCTCGAATTGTTTGAACAAGAGGGCATAGCGGCCTTTCGCGAACAATGGAATCGGCTGGATTATTTTAACGGCAAGCCGGTGCGGGTACTGATGGGCGAGCAGGAAATACACGGCACCGCCCGGGGTATAGACGCCCAGGGTGCGCTGCTGCTGGAGCTGGAAGACGGGGAAATCAAACGCTTTTTGGGAGGCGAAATCTCGTTGCGCGGAGAAAGGCCCCGCTCGTAAGGTGCGAGGGGGAAAAGAGTAAGGCAAGCTTCAGGGGGCGGCAGATGGTTTCATCTGGTTTCCCTCACTCCTACCCTTCACGGCCGCCAGGCTTATTTCTTCAGCCAGACTTGCTCTATGCCGTGCTCCATGCCTTTGGTTAACACCAACTCCGCCCGGTCTTTGGTGGGCAGAATATTTTGTTTCAGGTTCTTGTAGTTGATTTCCTGCCAGATGCGACTGGCGGTGGCCACCGCTTCTTCTTCGGTCAGCTGGGCGTAGTGATGGAAGTAGGAGTCGGGGTTGGTAAAGGCGCCGGAGCGTAATTTAAGAAAGCGCTCCACATACCAGGTTTTTAGCAGGCGTTCGTCGGCGTCGACAAAAATAGAAAAATCCACGAAGTCCGAGACAAACACGCGATGGGGTTCGTGAGGATAGTCCATGCCGCTTTGCAGCACATTCAGGCCTTCGATAATGACGATATCCGGCTGCTCGACCACTTCCACTTCGTTCGGTATCACATCGTAGCTCAGGTGAGAGTACAGGGGCGCCGTGACTCTGGGTTTGCCGGACTTGATATCGGAGACAAATTTCACCAGTCGGCGAATGTCATAAGACTGGGGAAAACCCTTGCGACGCATCAGGCCCCGTTCTTCCAGTACCGCATTGGGATAGAGGAAGCCGTCCGTGGTCACCAGTGCCACCTTGGGATGCTGCGGCCAGCGAGCCAGCAAGGCCTCCAGTATGCGGGCGGTGGTGCTTTTACCTACCGCCACCGAGCCGGCAATGCTGATGATATAGGGCACGTGGGATGGTTCTTTACGCAGAAACTGTTCCAGTACCTTGCTGCGGCGCTTTTTGGCCTTGATGTACAGGTTGAGCAGGCGAGACAGGGGCAGGTAGATGTCTCTGACCTCGGCCAGTGACACCTTGTCGTTGATGCCGCGCAGGCGAGTAAGCTCGGCTTCGCTCAGCGGCTGATGCACCGTATCACGCAGTTCTGACCAGGCTTCGCGAGAAAAGGCCAAATAAGGGGAGTCGTTATCTATCGTCATGAAGGATGTCCTGTGTGTTGCTTGGCGACGATACACCAAGGTGTCAGAATGAACAAGCTGGCAGCCGACTCCGGTGACGGCCAGCATTGAGTCAATATTCGGCACTCGGCTGGCGAGCTTTTCGCCGCAGGGCCATGAAAACAGGTGGATCTGCGCATTAATTGCGCACTTGAGCGGGCTAAAGCAAAAACTTGGGACAAAGGTATTGCATAGCATTGCGGCCTTGGCCTAGAATTCGCCTCGTTCTAGTGCCGGCATAGCTCAGTTGGTAGAGCAACTGACTTGTAATCAGTAGGTCCCGAGTTCGACTCTTGGTGCCGGCACCATTAAAATTCGGAGGAGTTCCCGAGCGGCCAAAGGGATCAGACTGTAAATCTGACGGCTCAGCCTTCGCTGGTTCGAATCCAGCCTCCTCCACCATTTTATGGGTATCGTTGACGTGACGGTATCTGGTTTAGTACATTGGCCCAGAGCCGACGTGTTAAACACAGCGTTTTGCGGGCATCGTATAATGGCTATTACCTCAGCCTTCCAAGCTGATGATGCGGGTTCGATTCCCGCTGCCCGCTCCAATTTGCTGATATAGCTCAGTTGGTAGAGCGCACCCTTGGTAAGGGTGAGGTCCCCAGTTCGAATCCGGGTATCAGCACCAGTTTCTACTTCCCCCACTTTGTTACTTCCCGTCCCAAAATTTAAAATCCCCCTATATCCCTGATGTTGGCGTTACTACACAGTAAAACCGGTTGTTGCTGCTCTGCTCTTGACTTTCCTCGGTTCCGTGACTTTTGATATATACTTTCAGGTGTGCTTGTGGTATCGCGACCACTCAACCTGTGAGAGGAATCAGCATGTCTAAGGAAAAGTTTGAACGTAACAAGCCGCACGTCAATGTGGGCACCATCGGCCATGTTGACCACGGTAAAACCACGCTGACGGCAGCGATTACGACGGTACTGGCCAAAAAAATGGGCGGTAGCGCTCGCGGCTATGACCAGATAGATAACGCCCCGGAAGAAAAGGCGCGGGGTATTACCATTGCGGCTTCTCACGTTGAGTACGACACCGAAACGCGCCACTATGCGCACGTTGACTGCCCCGGTCACGCCGACTACGTAAAAAACATGATCACCGGTGCGGCGCAGATGGACGGTGCCATTCTCGTGGTGGCGGCCACCGACGGCCCCATGCCGCAAACCCGCGAACACATACTGCTGGCTCGCCAGGTGGGCGTGCCTTACATAGTGGTGTTCATGAACAAGTGCGACATGGTGGACGACGAAGAACTGCTCGAATTGGTCGAAATGGAAATCCGCGAGCTGCTGACCGAGTACGAGTTCCCGGGTGACGACACCCCGGTGATCCAGGGGTCTGCCCTTAAGGGGCTGGAAGGCGATCCTGTATGGGAGCCCAAAATCCTGGAGTTGGCCGATGCCCTCGACTCCTACATTCCCGAGCCGGAACGAGCCGTTGACGGGGCTTTCCTGTTGCCCATTGAAGACGTGTTTTCCATTCAGGGGCGAGGCACTGTGGTGACCGGGCGTATCGAGCGGGGCATTATCAAGGTGGGCGAAGAAATTGAAATCGTCGGCATCAAGGACACCACTAAAAGCACCTGTACCGGCGTGGAGATGTTTCGCAAATTGCTGGATGAGGGACGAGCCGGTGAAAACGTGGGCATATTGCTGCGCGGTACCAAACGCGAAGACGTCGAGCGTGGGCAGGTGCTGGCCAAGCCCGGCTCCATTAACCCGCACACCGGCTTTCAGTCGGAAGTCTACATACTGTCGAAAGAGGAAGGAGGGCGCCATACGCCGTTCTTTAGAGGCTATCGCCCCCAGTTTTATTTTCGCACCACAGACGTCACCGGCACCATAGAGCTGGATGATGGCGTGGACATGGTGATGCCGGGGGACAACATTCATATGGCGGTTAATTTAATTGCGCCCATCGCCATGGAAGAAGGGCTGCGCTTCGCGATTCGTGAAGGTGGACGCACCGTAGGTGCCGGTGTGGTTGCTAAAATCACCGAGTAATTCCGCTTACAATCCCAGCAGAAAGCCCTTATAATACGGGCTTTCTTGTATAGGGGCGTAGTTCCAATTGGTAGAACGGCGGTCTCCAAAACCGACGGTTGGGGGTTCGAGTCCCTCCGCCCCTGCCACTTACCTCGCCAACAGCGGGGTTTTCGCGTCTGTGACAGACTCAAGTTTTTTTAAACGGGTAGCCTTATGAGTGCAAACATTGAGAACCAGAGCGGGGCCAAAGACACCCTGTTATGGGGGTTGGTGTTCATTATTTTGATTGCGGCCGTGGTCGTTAATTCTTTTTATAGTGAGCTGCCGGTGGCCATTCGTGCTGCTGGTGTGGTGGTGGCATTGGGCGTAGCAGCTCTGCTGGCCTATCAAACTAACAAAGGCAAGACGAGCTTCGCCTTTGCCAAGGAATCCCGTCTGGAAATGCGTAAAGTCGTGTGGCCTAATCGCCAGGAAGCGATTCAGACGACTCTAATTGTATTGGCCGTCACCGCTTTGGTTGGCCTGTTTCTGTTTTTGCTGGATGGCTTGCTGGTATGGCTGGTCAATCTGGTCACCGGAGTATAAGGATTCACCATGTCTGAACCAGAACAAAGAATGCGTTGGTATGTAGTCCAGGCGTTTTCCGGGTATGAAGGCCGCGTGTCCAAGTCGTTGGTTGAGCATATCAAGATGCACGGCATGGAAGATCAGTTTGGCGAAGTGCTGGTGCCTACCGAAGAAGTGGTAGAAATGCGTGCGGGTCAAAAGCGTAAAAGCGAGCGCAAGTTCTTCCCCGGCTATGTGCTGGTGCAAATGCAGATGAACGATGCCACCTGGCACCTGGTGCGCAGCATTCCTCGCGTCATGGGCTTTATCGGCGGCACGCCCGAGCGTCCGGCCCCTATTTCCGATAAAGAAGCCGATGCGATTCTCAATCGCCTGCAGGATGCGGTTGACAAGCCAAAACCAAAAACCCTGTTCGAGCCGGGCGAAGTGGTTCGGGTATCCGACGGACCTTTTGTCGACTTCAACGGCGTGGTGGAGTCCGTGGATTACGAGAAGAGCCGGGTCAAGGTTTCCGTGCTGATCTTTGGTCGTTCTACACCGGTAGAGCTGGAGTTTGGTCAGGTAGAAAAATCCTGAGTAAAATTCACGCATAAAACTTGCGAGGGGCGGCAAATAACTCTACAATTTGCCGCCCTTTTAATTCAGGGGAGCCGAACAAGAGCTCGACTCTGCGGCGCTATCACCCAATAACGAGGTAATCTCAATGGCTAAGAAAGTACAAGCCTACATCAAGCTGCAGGTTGCAGCTGGTGCAGCTAACCCAAGTCCACCGGTTGGTCCTGCTCTGGGTCAGCACGGCGTTAACATCATGGAATTCTGTAAGGCGTTCAACGCTCGTACAGAAAGCATGGAAAAAGGTTCGCCGATTCCGGTTATCATTACCGTATACAGCGATCGCTCTTTCACCTTCGAAACCAAGACGCCGCCTGCTGCTTACATGTTGCTGAAGGCTGCTGGCGTTAAGTCTGGCTCAGCCAAGCCTAACACTGACAAAGTGGGTACCGTTACCCGCGCTCAGCTGGAAGAAATTGCTGCAGTGAAGCTGCAAGACATGACCGGTGCCGATGTAGATGCCCGTGTTCGCTCTATCGAAGGTACTGCCCGGTCCATGGGCCTGGCAGTGGAGGGTTAAGACGATGGCTAAACTGACTAAGCGTATGCGTACTATCCGTGAGCGTGTAAGCGCCACCAAAGAGTACGAAATCAACGAAGCTGTTGCCCTGTTGCAAGAGCTGGCGACTGCCAAATTCGTAGAAAGCATTGATGTTGCCGTTAACCTGGGCATCGATGCTCGTAAATCCGACCAGAACGTACGTGGCGCCACCGTGCTGCCAAACGGTACCGGTCGTGACGTACGCGTTGCCGTATTTACTCAGGGTGCCAATGCCGAAGCCGCTAAAGAAGCCGGCGCCGAGCTGGTAGGCATGGAAGACCTGGCCGAGCAGGTCAAGCAAGGCGAAATGAACTTCGACGTGGTTATTGCTTCTCCGGATGCAATGCGCGTTGTTGGTCAGCTGGGTCAGATCCTGGGCCCACGCGGCCTGATGCCTAACCCTAAAGTCGGTACTGTAACCCCTAACGTAGCCGAAGCCGTTAAAAACGCCAAAGCTGGTCAGGTACGCTACCGCAACGACAAAAACGGCATCATCCATACCACCATTGGTAAGGTTGATTTCAATGCCGAGAATCTGAAAGGCAACCTGGAAGCTCTGCTGGCCGCACTGAAGCGCGCCAAGCCTGCGTCTTCCAAGGGTGTGTTCATCAAGAAAGTAACTCTGTCCACCACCATGGGTGCCGGCGTTACTATTGAACAGGCTAGCCTGGACGTTTAATAAGCGTTTACAAGGCGCAAAAATGTGCGTAGAATTTTGCGCCTTGTATTTGGTTGGGGGCTTCGACTCCCGTCCAAGACCGCTGGAGACGTTATCGTCTTAATGTTCCAGCGTAGATGGTGCCGGGACCCAGTTAGAAAGCATTCCTTTCTTCTGGAATCTGCCACCTTGGTGTCTCTGACTTTACAGAGGCGTGTGTTTAATCTGGGTTTTATCCCAGGTGGATCCAGGAGTTTAGCCAATGGCATTAAGACTCGAAGACAAAAAGGCAATTGTTGCTGAAGTCAACGAAGCTGCCAAGGGCGCCCTGTCTGCGGTAGTTGCCGATTCTCGTGGCGTTACCGTGGCTGCCATGACCACACTGCGTAAGCAAGCTCGTGAAAACGGTATCTACCTCAAGGTAGTGCGTAACACATTAGCTCGCATCGCGGTTAAAGAGACCAGCTATGAATGCCTGAACGAGGTATTTGTTGGTCCTACCCTGATTGCGTTTTCTAACGAACATCCGGGCGCTGCTGCTCGTCTGTTCAAGGATTTTGCCAAAGAGCAAAACGCATTCGAGGTCAAAGGTCTGGCATACGAGGGCGAATTTATCCCCGCAGCCGATATTGACCGTCTCGCAAAACTGCCGACTTACGACGAAGCAATTGCAAAGCTGATGGCAACTATGAAAGAAGCCTCTGCTGGCAAGCTGGTTCGTACCATCGCTGCCTTGCGCGACCAAAAAGAAGCCGAAGCAGCATAAGCTGTGGTTGGCTGCTTGATAACCAAACACTTCAGAACATTAGGAATTTGAGTCATGTCTATCACTAAAGACCAAATCATTGAAGCCGTTGCAGAAATGTCTGTAATGCAAGTTGTTGAACTGATCGAAGCAATGGAAGAGAAGTTCGGCGTTTCTGCTGCTGCTGCCGTTGCCGTTGCTGGCGATGCTGCTGGTGCTGTTGAAGAGCAGACCGAGTTTGACGTTATGCTGACTGCAGTTGGCGCCAACAAGGTTTCTGTAATCAAAGCCGTACGTGCTGCTACCGGTCTTGGCCTGAAAGAAGCCAAAGGTCTGGTTGAAGCTGCTCCATGTGCCGTTAAAGAAGCACTGGGCAAAGACGAAGCCGAAGCACTGAAGAAAGATCTTGAAGAAGCCGGTGCTTCTGTTGAGCTCAAATAAGCTATTCTATAGCTTAGCGGTCTGAGAAATCAGGCTAGGGCTGGTGAATATTTATTCACCAGCCCTTTTGCGCTGTGGGATGAGAGGAATTTTCACATCGTTTGTGCCTCTCGTTGTACCAGCCATCGGATGTTGTCGAGACGTCCGGTTGACAAGAAACGATGTTATTTAGAGCTGTCCCATTTGGACAGAGTGGGTCACTTATCAGCGAGCTGAGGAACCCTATGGTTTACTCTTACACAGAGAAAAAGCGCATTCGTAAGGACTTCGGTAAACGTGACCAGGTCTTGGACACGCCTTACCTGCTATCAATCCAGCTTGACTCCTTCAAACAGTTTATTGAAGCAGATCCGCAAGGCGAATACGGTTTGGAAGCGGCTTTTCGTAGCGTCTTCCCCATCGCCAGCTATTCTGGCAATGCTGAATTGCAATATGTTAGTTTCCGGCTGGGTGAGCCGGTGTTTGACGTTCAGGAATGTCAAATCCGTGGTGTAACTTACTCGGCGCCGTTACGCGTCAAGTTGCGCATGGTCCTGTACGACAGAGAAGCCGCCCCTGGTACTGTCAAGGACATTAAAGAGCAAGAAGTCTACATGGGCGAAATCCCGCTCATGACTGAAAATGGTACCTTCGTCATCAATGGTACCGAGCGGGTAATTGTCTCCCAGCTGCATCGCAGCCCGGGTGTGTTTTTCGATCACGATCGCGGCAAAACCCACTCTTCGGGTAAGGTTTTGTATAACGCACGTGTGATCCCTTACCGTGGTTCCTGGCTCGATTTTGAGTTTGATGCGAAGGACAACCTGTTCGTTCGTATCGACCGCCGTCGTAAGTTGCCGGCATCCATTATCTTGCGCGCGCTGGAATTCAGCACCGAAGAGATCCTGGAAATGTTCTTCGAAACGACCCGTTTCGAAGTGACTGACGGTAAGCTGATGATGGAGCTCAAGCCTGAGCGCCTGCGTGGTGAAACTGCCTCCTTCGACATTCAGGTCGATGGCGCAGTACTGGTGGAAACCGGACGCCGCATTACTGCCCGCCATATCCGTCAACTGGAAAAGGCCGGCATTGAGAGCATTGAAGTACCGGTGGAATATGCCGTCGGTAAAGTGGTTGCCAAAGACTATGTTAACGCCGACACCGGCGAGCTGGTCATTGCAGCCAACAGCGAGCTGAGCCTGGAAATTCTGGCGAACATGTCTGTGGCCGGCATTAAGCAGTTTGAAACCCTGTTCACCAATGAACTGGATCACGGCGCTTACATGTCTGACACCTTGCGTATCGATACTTCTACCAACCGCCTTGAAGCGCTGGTGGAAATCTACCGCATGATGCGCCCGGGCGAGCCGCCAACCCGTGAAGCCGCTGACACCCTGTTCGAGAACCTGTTCTTCTCGGATGACCGTTACGATCTGTCTACTGTGGGCCGGATGAAATTCAACCGCCGCCTGTTCCGTGACGAGATCCATGGTCCTGGTACCCTGACCAAGTCAGATATCGTTGACGTGATGAAGCGCTTGATCGACATCCGTAACGGTAACGACGAAGTGGACGATATCGACCACCTGGGGAACCGTCGTATTCGCTCCGTGGGCGAAATGGCGGAAAACCAGTTCCGTGTTGGTCTGGTTCGCGTTGAGCGTGCAGTTAGAGAACGTCTGTCATTGGGCGATCTGGACACCCTGATGCCTCAGGACCTGATCAACGCCAAGCCGATTTCGGCGGCGGTGAAAGAGTTCTTTGGCTCCAGCCAGCTGTCCCAGTTTATGGATCAGAACAACCCGCTGTCGGAAGTAACCCACAAGCGCCGTATCTCGGCCCTGGGCCCGGGCGGTCTGACTCGTGAACGTGCCGGCTTTGAGGTGCGAGATGTACACCCGACTCACTACGGTCGTCTGTGTCCTATCGAAACCCCTGAAGGTCCGAACATCGGTCTGATCAACTCCTTGGCGTGCTACTCGCGCACCAACGAATACGGTTTCCTCGAGACCCCGTATCGTAAAGTGATCGACAGTGTCATTACCGATGAAGTGGATTACCTGTCAGCCATCGAAGAAGGTCACTTCGTGATCGCACAGGCGAATGCCGCCATCGATGATGAAGGCCGCTTGCTGGATGAGCTGGTACCGTCCCGTCATAAAGGTGAAGCCACCTATATGAACGCCGATCAGGTGCAGTACATGGACGTGAGTCCACAGCAGGTTATCTCTGTTGCTGCTTCCCTGATTCCGTTCCTCGAGCACGATGATGCTAACCGGGCCTTGATGGGTTCGAACATGCAACGTCAGGCTGTTCCTACCCTGCGCGCCGATAAGCCGCTGGTAGGTACCGGTATCGAGCGTGCGGTTGCGGTTGACTCCGGTGTTACCGAAGTTGCCAAGCGTGGCGGTATCGTCGACTACGCCGATGCTTCACGCATCGTGGTCAAGGTGAACGAAGAAGAGATGACGCCTGGCGAAGCCGGTATCGACATCTACAACCTGACCAAGTACACCCGTTCCAACCAGAACACCTGTATCAACCAGCGTCCTTGTGTGATGCCGGGCGAGCGGGTGCTGGCCGGTGACGTACTGGCCGATGGTCCTTCGACCGATCTGGGCGAACTGGCTCTGGGTCAGAACCTGCGCGTGGCCTTCATGCCATGGAACGGTTACAACTTCGAAGATTCCATCTTGTTGAATGAGCGTCTGGTAGAGCAAGACCGCCTGACCACCATTCATATTCAGGAACTGACTTGTATCTCTCGTGATACCAAGTTGGGCCCTGAAGAGATCACCGCCGACATTCCTAACGTGGGTGAAGCGGCGCTGAGCAAACTGGATGAATCCGGTATCGTATACGTGGGTGCAGAAATGGAACCCGGCGATATCCTGGTTGGCAAGGTAACACCCAAGGGTGAAAGCCAGCTGACTCCTGAGGAGAAGCTGCTGCGAGCTATCTTCGGTGAAAAAGCGTCAGACGTGAAAGATTCGTCACTGCGGGTGCCAAACTCCGTATACGGTACCGTTATCGACGTTCAGGTCTTTACCCGCGATGGCGTGGAAAAAGACAAGCGTGCCCAAGATATTGAGCACATGCAGCTTAAGCAGGCCAAGAAAGACTTGACCGAAGAGTTCAGCATTCTCGAAGACGGCGTATACGCTCGTGCTCGTAATGTGCTGATCGCGTCCGGTATGAGTGCCGAGCAAGTAGCAAAAATAGCCCGTAACCAGTTGCTGGAACAGGCCATTGACGACGAAGCCAAGCAAATCGAGCTGGAGCAGTTAGCCGAGCAGCAGGCCGAGCTGAAAGCCGACTTCGACAAGAAGTTCGAAGACAAGCGTCGCAAGATCACCCAGGGTGATGACCTGGCACCGGGCGTACTGAAAATCGTCAAGGTGTATCTGGCTGTTAAGCGTCGCATTCAGCCGGGTGACAAGATGGCCGGCCGTCACGGTAACAAGGGTGTTATCTCTACTATAGTACCAGTAGAAGATATGCCACATGACGAGCATGGTGTTGCGGTGGATATGGTATTGAACCCGCTGGGTGTACCGTCGCGGATGAACATCGGTCAGATCCTCGAAACGCACCTGGGCCTGGCGGCCAAAGGGCTTGGCGAGAAAATCGACCGCATGATCAAAGAGCAGCAAGAGCTGGCTCGTCTGCGCGAATTCATTCAGGAAGTCTATGACCTGGGTGATGGCACTCGCCAGAAAGTCGACCTGTCTACCTTCAGCGATGAAGAAGTACGGGTACTGGCACACAACTTGCGCCAGGGCGTGCCAATTGCCACACCGGCTTTTGATGGTGCCGATGAGCACGAAATCAAGCGCCTGCTGACCTTGGCTGATCTGCCGGACTCCGGCCAGATCACCCTGTACGACGGCCGTACCGGCAACTCTTTCGAGCGTCCGGTAACCGTGGGCTATATGTACATGCTGAAGTTGAACCACCTGGTGGACGACAAGATGCATGCCCGTTCTACTGGCTCCTACAGTCTGGTCACTCAGCAGCCGCTGGGTGGTAAAGCCCAGTTTGGTGGTCAGCGTTTCGGTGAGATGGAAGTGTGGGCACTGGAAGCATACGGTGCCGCCTATACCTTGCAGGAAATGCTGACGGTCAAGTCGGATGACGTTAACGGTCGTACCAAGATGTATAAAAACATCGTCGATGGCGATCACCGTATGGAGCCGGGCATGCCCGAGTCTTTCAACGTACTGTTGAAAGAAATTCGCTCCCTCGGTATCAACATCGAGCTGGACGAAAGTTAAGGCGAAAGACTGCCCGAGAAATAACGGCGCCCCTTTCCTCTCGGGAGGGGGTGCCCAGGTAGAACTCCTCACAGGAGACTAACGTGAAAGACTTACTTAAGTTTTTGAAAGCGCAGAATAAGACAGAAGAGTTTGACGGGATCAAAATTGGTCTGGCTTCGCCGGACATGATCCGCTCTTGGTCCTATGGCGAAGTCAAAAAGCCTGAGACCATCAACTACCGTACCTTCAAGCCGGAGCGTGACGGTCTTTTCTGTGCCCGGATTTTTGGTCCGGTCAAGGACTATGAGTGTCTGTGTGGTAAGTACAAGCGCCTTAAGCACCGCGGTGTAATCTGCGAAAAGTGTGGCGTTGAAGTTACCCAGACCAAGGTGCGCCGCGAGCGCATGGGACACATCGAACTGGCCAGCCCAGTTGCCCATATTTGGTTTTTGAAGTCCCTGCCTAGCCGCATTGGTTTGTTGCTGGACATGACACTGCGCGATATCGAGCGGGTGCTGTACTTTGAATCCTTCGTGGTTATCGAACCAGGCATGACCAGCCTGGAGCGTGGTCAAATGCTGTCAGAAGAACAGTATCTGGATGCGCTGGAAGAGTGGGGCGATGAGTTTGACGCCAAGATGGGTGCCGAAGCGGTACTGTCCTTGCTGCGCGCCATCGACCTGGAAAGCGAAATTGAAGTGATGCGCGAAGAGCTGGGCCAAACCAACTCCGAAACCAAGCGCAAGAAAATTACCAAGCGTTTCAAGCTGATGGAAGCCTTCCATTTCTCCGGCAACAAGCCCGAGTGGATGGTACTGACGGTGCTGCCTGTGCTGCCACCGGACTTGCGTCCATTGGTACCGCTGGATGGCGGCCGTTTTGCGACTTCTGACCTGAACGATTTATATCGTCGCGTCATTAACCGTAACAACCGTTTGAAGCGCCTGCTGGACCTGGCTGCACCCGATATTATCGTGCGTAACGAAAAGCGGATGCTGCAGGAATCTGTGGATGCCTTGCTGGATAACGGCCGTCGTGGTCGTGCCATTACCGGTTCCAACAAGCGCCCGCTGAAATCCCTGGCCGACATGATCAAGGGTAAGCAGGGTCGTTTCCGTCAGAACCTGCTGGGTAAGCGCGTGGACTACTCCGGTCGTTCCGTTATTACCGTGGGCCCAACTCTGCGTCTGCACCAGTGTGGTCTGCCGAAGAAGATGGCACTTGAGCTGTTCAAGCCCTTCATCTACGGCAAGCTGGAAGCCCGTGGTCTGGCAACCACCATTAAAGCCGCCAAGAAAATGGTTGAGCGCGAAGAGGCCGTGGTCTGGGATATCCTGGATGAGGTGATCCGCGAACACCCAGTGCTGCTTAACCGGGCACCAACCCTGCACCGTTTGGGTATTCAGGCGTTCGAGCCTGTGTTGATCGAAGGTAAAGCGATTCAGCTGCACCCCCTGGTGTGTGCGGCCTATAACGCCGACTTTGATGGTGACCAGATGGCGGTACACGTACCGCTGACCATTGAAGCGCAGCTTGAAGCCCGCGCCTTGATGATGTCGACCAACAACATACTGTCACCGGCCAACGGCGAACCTATCATAGTTCCTTCACAGGACGTGGTATTGGGTCTGTATTACATGACCCGCGACAAGATCAACGCCAAGGGCGAAGGCATGCTGTTGACCAGCGCCAAAGAAGCGGAAAAGGTCTATCGTGCCGGCCATGCCGAGCTGCATGCCAAGGTGAAAATACGCATCACCGACTTCGAACGCATGGAAGACGGCAGCGAAGTGGAAGTCACGGCGATTCGTGAAACCACTATCGGTCGTGCCATCCTGAGCCTGATCGTACCCAAGGGTCTGCCATTCAGCATGATCGATCAGGCCATGGGCAAGAAGCAGATCTCCAAGCTGCTGAACGGTTGTTACCGTCGTCTGGGCCTGAAAGATACCGTTATCTTCGCGGATCAGCTGATGTATACCGGTTTCCATTACGCGACTCTGTCTGGCGTATCAGTCGGTATCAACGACATGGTGATCCCGGATGCTAAGAAAGTCATCATTGCCGACGCCGAAGCCGAAGTAAGCGAAATCCAGGAGCAGTTCCAGTCTGGTCTGGTTACTGCGGGTGAGCGCTACAACAAGGTTATCGATATCTGGGCCAGCGCCAACGAGAAAGTGTCCAAGGCGATGATGGAAAACCTGTCTAAAGACAAGGTGACCGACCGTGACGGCAATGAAGTGCTGCAGGACTCGTTCAACAGCATCTTCATGATGGCCGACTCGGGCGCTCGAGGCAGTGCCGCCCAGATCCGTCAGTTGGCGGGTATGCGTGGTCTGATGGCCAAGCCCGATGGATCCATCATTGAAACGCCGATTATCGCGAACTTCCGTGAAGGCTTGAACGTACTCCAGTACTTCAACTCCACTCACGGTGCGCGTAAAGGTCTGGCGGATACCGCACTTAAAACGGCAAACTCCGGTTATCTGACTCGTCGTCTGGTCGACGTGGCACAGGATCTGGTTATTACCACCGATGACTGTGGCACTTTCGATGGCCTGTGGATCACCTCCCTGATCGAAGGTGGTGACGTAGTTGAACCATTGCGTGAGCGCGTATTGGGCCGGGTAGTGGCCGAAGACGTGATCCGCCCTGGCACCGACAGCGAAATTTTGGTGGCGCGTAACACCCTGCTCGACGAAAAGTGGTGTGACGAGTTGGAAGACAGCTCAGTCGACCGCATCAAGGTGCGTTCTGTTATCTCTTGTGATAACGACCACGGCGTGTGTGCACATTGTTACGGCCGTGACCTGGCCCGTGGCCACCTGGTAAACCAGGGCGAAGCGGTGGGTGTTATCGCTGCTCAGTCTATCGGTGAACCCGGTACCCAGCTGACCATGCGTACCTTCCACATCGGTGGTGCGGCATCACGAGCGGCAGCAGAAAACAGCATTCAGGTGAAAAACGCCGGTGCCTTGAAACTGCAAAACGCCAAGTTCGTTACCAACAATGATGGCAAGACCGTCATCGTATCGCGTTCTTCCGAGCTGACCATTATCGATGAGATGGGTCAAACCCGCGAAAACCACAAGCTGCCTTACGGCGCCTTGCTGGACAGGGCGGATGGCGAGCAGGTGCAGGTTGGTCAGGTAGTAGCAACCTGGGACCCGCACACTCACCCGATCGTCACCGAAGTGGCGGGCCACGTTAAGTTCATCGACATGATTGATGGCGTGACCATCAGCCGTCAAACCGATGAGCTGACCGGTCTGTCCAGCATAGTGATCATGGATGTGAACGAACGTCCGGCTTCTGGTAAGGATTTGCGTCCTACCGTTAAGCTGATTGACGACCACGGTCAGGATGTGATCATTCCCGGCACCGACTTGTCAGCCCTGTACTTCTTGCCTGGCCGCGCGATTGTGAGCCTGGAAGATGGTGCCGTGGTAAACGTGGGTGACGCGATTGCGCGTATTCCGCAGGAGTCCAGTGGTACCAAGGATATTACCGGTGGTCTGCCACGGGTTGCTGACTTGTTTGAAGCTCGTCAACCGAAAGAACCGGCTATTTTGGCGGAGATTTCGGGCACCATTTCATTCGGTAAAGAAACCAAAGGCAAGCGCCGCCTGGTGATCACTCCGCTGGATGGTAACAATGCTTTCGAAGAGATGATCCACAAGTGGCGTCACCTCAACGTGTTTGAAGGTGAGAAGGTCGAAAAAGGTGAAGTACTGGCCGATGGCCCGGAATCACCACACGATATCCTGCGTTTGCGTGGCATCAGCCCCGTGGCCAACTATATCGTGAACGAAGTGCAAGAGGTTTACCGCTTGCAGGGCGTTAAGATCAACGACAAGCACATCGAAACCATTGTCCGTCAGATGTTGCGCCGCGCCGAAATTATAGACTCGGGTGATTCCGAATTCATTGCCGGTGAACAAGCGGAAGTGGTACGTATCCGTCAGGCCAACCGTGCATTGGAAGCGGCAGGCAAGCAGCCAGTCGTTTACCGTCATGTGCTGATGGGGATCACCAAGGCTTCTTTGAGCACCGAATCTTTCATCTCGGCGGCGTCCTTCCAGGAAACCACTCGAGTACTGACCGAAGCAGCCGTTTCCGGCAAGGTAGACGATTTGCGCGGTCTGAAAGAAAACGTGATAGTAGGTCGTCTGGTACCGGCAGGTACTGGTTTTGCCTACCATCAGGGACGTAATACCAAGCGTGACCCAGAGCAGCAAGTGCCTGTCTCGGCTGATGAAGTCGAACAGAATCTGGCTAACCTGTTGAACGCAGCTGGTAAAGAATAACGATTATCTCGACTCGCTGATAAGACAAAGGCTCCCGCAAGGGGGCCTTTTTTTATTCTGTAAGGGGTGAGGTGTAATACCAAACTGAGTAATACCAAACAGATTAAATAGCAGATCTATTTTCTTGCTCTATAAAGGTCGGATAAAGGGCCTCCTCCACCGA
>NZ_JBLWUK010000035.1:0-28627 GCF_048268965.1 Oceanisphaera sp. | reverse complement strand
GGCGATTAACAAAAGAGATAATCTACCATGCCTGCCTATTTTTTTGGGGATCCCTCAGCGCCTTCGCGGGAATGACGACAGAACCACACCTGTTATGCGGCATTACTTAACTAAAAAAGCGGTATTCATTCGGCCAAAACAATACTGCGCCTGACTCAAAGACAAATACCGGTTTGGCCTGGTGCGGGGCGCCGGGCGCTCAGCGTGAGTTTATATCTTCGATATCCAGCTGCTTAGCCACACCAGGGCCGGCTCTTCCGGCTCCAGGGTCTCGCTGGCGTCGACTTTTAATCCCTCGGTCACCGCTTGTGCCTGCAGCTCTTGCAACAATGCTTCCAGCTGCACGCCGGCACCACAAAAGTGCTCGTAACTGCTGTCACCCAGGGTCGCCAGCGCATAACGCAACTCTGGCATGGGCGGGCAGCTTTCGCGCATTTCTTCAAATAGCGGCAGCAAGTTAGGCGGTAGCTCCCCCTGCCCCGTGGTTGACGTTACCCACAGCCAGAAATGACTGGTGTCCAGATCCGATAACTGAGCCTCTTCATGCAGTGTGACCTGATGGCCTGCGCCAATCAGGGCTTCTTCCAGCGTTTCGGCAACCGAGAATGCCGAACCATATACACTGCCCACTATAATATCTACTGCCGCCATAGTTACTCCTGTTAAAATTAATCTGCTAAGCCATTGAAAAGCATGATAACCCGAGACGTTGGCGTTAATCGAGTGCGGCTTGCCAGCCAAACTCACCGAGCAGCTTTTGCCAGTCGGCATCCAGCCCGGCGCTCAGGTGCAGCGGGGCCTGGCTGACCGGGTGGGTGAACGACAGGCGGTTGGCATGCAACAGCATGCGCTGGCAGTCATATTGCTGGCGGAAGAAACGATTATGACGCCCCTCGCCATGGGTCGTATCGCCCACTATGGGATGGAACAGGTGCGCCATGTGGCGGCGTAATTGATGCTTGCGCCCCGTTTCCGGAGTCAGGCTGACCAGACTGTAACGAGTCGTGGGATGTTTTTTCGACACCGCAAACGGCAACTCGATCTGCGCCAGACTCTGCCAGTGGGTGACCGCGGATTGAGGCGGCTTGTCGCTACTGGCAAACTTGTCTGCAATGTCGTCCAGCTGAAGGCTGAGAGCATAATCCAGCGTGCCCTGCTCCGGCATATAACCGCGTACCACCGCCAGATATTGCTTGCGTACTTTCTGCTCGGTAAAAGCCTCGGTCAGGGTGCGCGCCACCGTCGCATTCTTGGCAAACAGCAACACGCCCGAGGTGGGCCTGTCCAGCCGGTGCACCGGAAACACATGACAGCCCACCGCATCCCGGGTTAGCTGCATGGCGAAGCGGGTTTCGCCTTTATCCAGCCAACTGCGATGCACCAACAGGCCCGCTTCTTTATTAATGGCCACCAGCGACTCGTCTTCATAGATAATATCGACGCTCATGGTTCGCGCACGACCGTTTCACCCGACAAGGCTTCATCCAGTCCGGCGATGGCCTCCTCAAGGGCGCGCGTGTCTTCCGCCAGTGATTTAAAGCTTTCGGTCGCCATGGGGTAAATCGACACCTTAACCGGCAGCGGCATGCCCGCGTCCAGCATCGCCTGCAGGCGCTGCAGAAGCACAAACTGCAGCCACTGGGGAAAGGTCAAGGTATCGAGACAGAATGGCTCCGTGCTGGCCAGCGCCGCGGCACTGGGGGGCTCTCTTTGCCACCAGGACAGGGCCCTTAGCTCCCGTTCAATGGCATATAACCGCGTTTGGACCTCGGCTGACATCTATTTGCTCCTCTTTAAACTCGCGCTTACTATACCATCTTGACGATTGACTCCCTATAATCGGCGGCTGTTCAACAGGAGAAACCGATGCAAATAAATACCTTGAGTGAATTTTTAACCCAGGCAGGCACCGAGTTTCGCCTTTATGATCTGGGTCGCCGCCTGCAGCCATTAAGCCATGACGACTTCGCCGCCATTGAAGCCAACCAAAGGCCCTATCCCTGGCCTTTGCAGCGCCATGCCTGGCTGGCGGTGTGCTACTGGCAGCAACAAAACCGGGCCCAGCCCTATGTGTGGTTTCTTAAACTGCCACTGGATGAACGCGGCCTGTTCAATAATGGGGCCGTCAAGCACTTCTTGAGCGCCCTGGTTGAACAGCTGGGCCAGGACGTTACCGCCGAGCTCACCGACGAGCAGCAACAACGACTGGCACAAACCCCCTTCACCTTTCAGCCAGCCCAGGACAAGCTGGCGGCGTTTCATGCTCGACTGGGGCTGGAACTGAATCTGCCTCCCTCGGCCTTTTTTCAGGGCGTATGCGAGTATATTCAGGCTCCAGAGCAGCACGACTGGCAGCAGCTGGGGTTGCAGGGCCTGGCCGATATAACGGCGCGCCTGCATCAGGACGAGACCTTGAGTCGTCCCCTGGCCGAGCGCCTGCTTACCCTGCCGCAACCGGTACAGGATGCGCTGCTTGACCAGTGTCAACATCAGCCGCTGCCCGGCATAGTAATAGAACGGCTGCTGGATGCCATCACCACCGAGCTTGAGCGTCAGGAACCCGACCAGAATCGCATTGCCCAGCTACTGCGTGCCACCGCAGGCACCCCGACCTCTACCGAGCGCCAGCAAAAAATTGCCACCTTGCTGGCGTTAACCCCAAGCCAACCCCTGATGCTGAGCCTGGCGGCCAGGCTATGGCAGGATCTCACGGACGAAACCCTGTTGCTGACGTATCTGGAACGACTGGCCGAACATCATGGCGAGCTGTTTAACGGTCTGTTTGCCGAGTTGGTCTCTGTGCCCGCCTTGCGGCCGCTTATTCTCGGCAACCTGCATAATACGGCGCTGTCTCCCAGCCTGAAAAACGCGCTGGGCAGCTTGTTTAACGGCGTCTCATGACGGAGCTGCTGGGGCTGTTGGCCCTGTTTCTGCTGGGGGCCGGATACTGGCAGGTGCGGCGCCAAAGCGAATTTGCCCGGGACTGGCTGGAGCGGTATTGCCGGCAACAGCAGTTTCAGCTGTTAAGCGTGTACCGTTATCGCTATCAATGGAAAAAAGGCCGCCTGCTGGCACAATTTCGCTTTGAGTTCAGTCACGATGGCCTGCAACATAGTGAAGGCAAACTGTGGTTGCATCAGTTAAAGGTGCTGGAGGTGTCCGTTCCTGTATTACGTGAGGGGTAAATGGTGAACAGGACAACCTAAAGCTGCTTTGCCACGGAACTCACGGAAAAATCAAGCTGGGACAAGAGCGATATGTACTGGGTAAGATAAAACCTTTCGGGCAGTGTTGTTTGCCATCGGCTATCTTTTATATCTTACCAATAAATATTTTTTCGGATTTTATCCCTATTTTTCCGTGGGTTCCGTGGATTCCGTGGCGAGGAATCTTTAAGGTCCAGGTGTTGGGTTCAGGTTTAACCCTTCACCCTTTACGCTTCCCCTCACTTGTTTTCTGTAAGGAGATAACGGCATGATGGAACATTCTAACCACCCTTTTTCCGAACTGTTCGAACAGTTAGGGCTGGATGCCAGCAACGAAGGCATTAAACACTTTATTTCAACCCATCAGCTACCGGCGAATATGGACCTGGTCGAGGCGCCATTCTGGAGTGCGTCCCAGGCCAGCTTTTTGAAAGAAGGCTTGCAGGACGACTCCGACTGGGCCGAAATCATCGACCAGTTAAATGCCAGCCTAAGATAAGGTAACCCAAGCACATGCCCCAGCAGGACATCATTAACGCCATACAAAGCCTGGTTAAAGAAGGCAAGAGTATTACCACCGCCACCGTCAAGGCACGCTTGAATGGCTCGGTCGATCTGGCCGCCTTGCTGCCGCTGATCAGCCGTTACAAGCAATCACCGCAAAGCCTGCTGACCATGGAGCCCGACGCGACGGCAACAGCCACCAATAACGCCTCTGCAACCGAGCGCGCCCTTACGGAGCGGGTCGCAGAGCTGGAAGCCAGAGTGGCGCGGCTGGAGCGGTTGTTGACACCAGAAGCGCCAGCACAGGAGCCCCGTGACTGATGTGGGTATGTGAGCTGCACTTCGACTGTTATCAGGACACACAACTGGCCGAGGCCGAGCCGGCTATCCGCCAGTTTATTGATGCCCTGCGTTACAACGGCCAGATTTTGGGGCGGGAGTTTCCCACCTCTATTCATCAGGGATGGTTGAGCTGTCGGGTGGTCTGCCCCGAACAAGACAGCCTGCACCCTCGCCATTACAGCCGTCAGGTCGAGCTGGCGGTAACCCGGTTGCACCAGGCCGGTTTGACCAGCCCCAAGGCCAGTGTGAAGGGTCAGGATCTGAACTCGGACACCACGGATGACTGCCCGGCCCGGCCATGGCAACTCCTGTACACCACCTACTTGCACTCCTGCTCGCCCTTGCGCTGTGGTGAGCACTTTTCACCGGTGCCGTTATATAACATACCGCCGGTAGCCAATGGTGATTTCAAACAGGTACTCAAGTGGCAAGAAGACTGGGAAGCCTGCGATCAGCTGCAAATGAACGGCTCCATTCTTGAGCACGCTGCCGTGCTTGAAATCAGCACTCATGACAGCAGGCTGAGCCGCCGAGGCCGGGATCTGGGCAAGCGCATCGAGTATTTAACGCAGATCCCCACCTTTTACTATTTATACCGTGTCGGTGGCGAGAGCCTGCACGCCGAGCTTGACCGCCCCTGCCCCGGCTGCGGTGAACCCTGGCGCTTGCCAGAGCCCCTACACGAAATCTTTGATTTTATGTGCGAACCCTGCCGCCTGATCTCCAACCTGTCCTGGGATTTTAAAAAGTGAGGTGAAGGGTGAGGGGTGAGGGGTGAAGAGTAAAGGGGAAACCTCACTCCTTCCACCTCACCCCTTCCACCTCACGGTGTCTTTCAGCAGGGTTCCAGTCCGCGTAAAAACAGGCTCAGGTTGGGCGCCAGCACGCCTATGCTGCCCTTGCCCAACCGCTCCAGCTGGACTTCACCACTGGCGTTGTTCAGCGTGACCAGCTTTTGCTCGTCTTTGCTGGTTGCCAAAAACCAGCTGGCTGGGAGTTTAAGCTTTTGCATCATCAACTGATGGGCAATCTGGTTTTGCTGCAACCGCTCAAAATCCTGCTCATTCCACGGCTGCAACAAGGTCAGAAACAAGCCCTTGAAACAGGCCTCCACATTGCCTGCATAATAATGGCCAAACACAGCCGTTAAATCTTCATGTACCGGCATGGCCAATGCATGGGCCACATTATCAAAACTGGCCGGCTCGGGCCGTGCCCATGGCTGCCAGCCCACTTTGCCTGCCTGGGGCGGTAACAGCTCGGCCGGCGAAGCAAACGCCGCGTCATGCTCAACCAGCGGGATCCCCCTCAGCCGCCGCTGACGGATAAATAGCTCATCGAGCGCCATCACCACTTGATCTTGCATACCAAAGTCTCACAATAAGGTTGATATCTTATTCTACCAACTGGATCCCGAAATGACACCAGAGCAAAAATACCACGCCAGCAGCGCCCTCGACGCCTTGCCGCTGGGCAAGCAAAGCAGTTACGTCTGTGAATACGATGCCGGCCAATTACAATCGGTGCCGCGAAGCCTGAACCGGGATGAGTTGGGGCTAGAGGCAGATGCGCTGCCCTTTGCCGGTGAAGATCTCTGGAATCTCTACGAATTGTCCTGGCTTAATACCAAGGGCAAGCCCGTGGTCGCCATGGGTGAAGTGCGGGTTCCGGCCAGCAGCCTAAACCTGATTGAGTCCAAGTCCTTCAAGCTGTACCTGAACAGCTTCAATCAAAGCCGCTTCGACAGCATAGATGAAGTAGCGGCCGTGCTGACCCATGATCTCAGCCTGTGCGCGCAAGGGACCGTCAAGGTGACGCTGTTTGAACTAAAGGCGGCACCCAGTCAATTTGGCATCCTGCCCGGCGACTGCATCGACGGCCAGGATATCACGGTAGAGCACTATCAACCTGTGCCGGATTTATTACACAATGCCACCGATGCCGAAATAGTCACCGAAGCCCTGCATTCACACCTGTTGAAGTCCAACTGCCTGGTCACGGGCCAGCCAGACTGGGGCAGCCTGATGATCCGCTATCAGGGGCCGCGTATTCGCCGCGATGCGCTGTTGCGTTATCTGGTGTCTTTTCGCCAGCACAACGAGTTTCATGAGCAGTGCGTCGAGCGTATTTTCATGGATATCATGCAGCACTGTCAGCCTAAAGAACTGACCGTCTATGCGCGCTATACCCGCCGCGGAGGGCTGGATATCAATCCTTACCGCAGCAACGTAGCCGGCAAGGCCGCCAACGTGCGTCTGCAACGCCAATAATGTTTATATAATCAACAGATAGCGGCAGAAACTGGACTCCGTTCCACCAGCTCCGTAAACTGGTTCGTCATCCGCATAATATATCGGTATCCGTTATTGTGATTTTGTCTGTCGCCGTTTTGGTTTCGCATCTGGCGGGCGCGCCCGTCCTGTCGCCCTATCAGCCCGAGCCCGTAGAGCTACAACGGGCGCGGCAGCTTATGCTGAGCCGGCCCAGTGAATGCGTCGCCCTGACCAACTTTTTCTTGCAGCGCAAAGAAATAGACCCCGCAAAGTTGGTTAACTCGCGACAGGACTTTGATCATCAAGAGATGACAAAACGCTATCGAACCCGCGAACAAAGCCAGGCGGCCTGGCAGATACAAGCCCTGTGCCAGGCCAATGAAGGCCTGTTGCTGCCCGCCGATGTCAGCATCAACCGGGCCATTCAACTTGCCAAACAGTATCGACAAACGGATATTGAAGCGGCCAGCCTGATGATCAAGGCCAAACTGGCTCTCGCGCAACAAGAGCCAGCTCAGGCCGCCACCCTGCTGGCCGATGCCGGCAGGCAACTAACCGATAAAAGCCCGCGCCACCTGCAAGAAAGCCTGGCTCTGCTGCAGGCCAGCACTTTGCTGCACCAGCATAAAAGTGATGAAGCGCGCCTGGCTTTCGAACAGATCAGAAGACAGGCCCAGGAAAACAATCAGCCGGTGCAACAGGCCTGGGCCAACTATCTGCTGGCAGATTATTATCAACGCCTGCAGCAGGACGAGCTGGCGCTCTCCCATTATATAGAAACCCTGAACCTGCTCGGCAAGCGCCAGCAATTCTATCTCAAGGCCATGGCCGCAGAACAAGCCGCCAACATCAATGCCGATTTGGGCGCTGGCGATCAGGCCATTCACTACGCCAACATGGCGACCAGCGAATTTGAACTGCTGGGTAATCCCAGCCTGCTCATCAGCTCCTTGCTGAACCTGGGCCGTGTCACCCGTACCGGTAGCCATGACGCCAGCCTGGCCCTGGTGTATTTCTTTAATGCACTCGATCTGGCCAAAACCCTGGCCGACGCCGACCACGTGGCCCAGTTGTATCTGGAAATTGGCCACAGTTATCGGGTATTACAGGTCTACAGTGAAGCCCAGCATTATCTGTCCCTGGCTCGCGCCGGCTTTGAACGCAGCCAAAACATGCCACGCCAAATTGATACTCTGTTGCAGCTCGGCCAACTCTATGTGGCACAGGAAGAGCACAGCCTGGCCCTCACAGAGTTTGAGCAGGCCCTGGCACTCGCCAAGCAATTAAACGACGTGCCACGGCTGATCGAATGCCACCGCCTGCTGGCACAATTCTTTGAGTACAGTGACCAACCCGCTCAGGCCCTGGCACATCACAAGGCCTATCACGGCTACTATGCCCAGGCCAGCCAGCTTAACCGCATGCTGACCCAGAGCCTGGTGCAAGACAGTGACCAGCAACTGCAGCAAGAAAGGGAGCTGGCCGGTTTGCAACAAAACAACCAGCAGATACAGCAAGAAAAACAGCATTTTGCCACGCTGGCTGTCAGTTTGAGCCTGGTGGTTCCCCTGCTGCTGTATGGTTGGCTGCGCAACCAGATCCGCAGCCGGCGCCTGCAACAACACAATCTGGAGCTGCAACACTCTCTGCTGTTGGAGTCCAGAACCGGGCTGCCCAACTGGCGCCAGCTGATGCATCGTCTACCGCAAGAAATGGCCAAAAGTCAGCTGCGTTCCGAGCAATGGTACTTGAACGAAGCCGAAGCTCAGCCATTCAACGACAAGATTTACTACCTGTTGCTGCACGTCCCTTTCATGGTCGATTTAAGCGAACGTCTGGGATTGATGCATGCCACCGCGCTGCAAAAGGAGCTGGGCACTTATCTTCAGGGACGCATTCACCCCGAGGCCCGGCTGTATGACCTGCGCGAAGGGCAGTTTATGTACGTCATCTCGCAACGACAGGTCAACTCGCTGCAACACACCATTACCAGCCTGGAGCGCATGTTTGCCGAGTTCCCCAGCCCGTTCCGGCTGGATCAGCGGCTGGCCATCGGCATCATTGGCCACCCCTTCCTGCCCAGGGAGCCCCGGGCGCTCGACGATATGCGTCTGGGGGATATTTTGTATCTGGCCATGGCGGCTGCCCACCAACTGGCCGATCAAACCGGCGAAAAGGCCTGGGTAGAATTACTGGCGGTAGATTGTCAACAGGCGGCCTTTTTTCATGGCGATATTCGCCATTGCTGCATACAAGCTATTCTGAAAGGACTGGTCAAAGTAAATAGTTCACATAAAAAACAACACATTGACTGGCATGCCCTGGCTCCAGAACTGGTCATGCCGATATAATTTTACAGGGTTGCCTGCGTTAGGCTGCAATGGTGAAAAATGAATAACTTTGACGATAAACTGGTGCTAAAAGAACTGGCGTCCGTTATTGATCGCCTGGACACGGTATTAACCTGCTTACAGCAACCGCTGGCTCTTTCCGCCGATGACGCCTCTGCCGAGCGTCGTTCCCGTCACTGGCACAAGATTTTTACCCGCGGCCAGGCTACGCCAAGCCCCTCAAACTCCCCTCTGCAAGAGCAACTTGCCAACGAGTTGTCACAACAGCTGATGCGCTTACGCAACAGCCACGGGCATCTGCAACACATACAGACATTAAGTAAAGCAAAACTGCAACAGGCCAGCATCCAGTTAGAGCAGTCCGGCTTCATGCCTCCGCAGGCTGGCGACTTGCTGACCAGGCTTCGCCAGGGTCAGCCCTTCCACCAGGGCCAGTTACTGCAATTACTCGATTACTATCAGACCGCATTGGCAGACAGCATACAAGACGGCGCCCACCAACAAGCCCGACAGCAGGAGTTGTGCACCCGTCTGCTACAGCTGATTGACGAGTTACATTTTCCAGCCCCGGTGGCCACCAAAATCAGCAAGCTGCGACACCGGATAACGCAACCACTGGCGCCGAACGAACTGCCCGGCCTGTGCCTTAAACTCATCGATCTCATCATTGATGGTTGCCTGTTGGAACGCCAACACACCACACAGTTTTTAGTGCATTTAAACGATAACCTGGAAAATGTGCATCGTCACTTTTCACTCACCCTGAGTGAAGGTGAGTCCATTTTTGATGCTCGCGCCGAAAGCAATCACCATATTTCGGATGAGCTCAACGCCATCAGTGAGCATGTGTCCGACCACGGCAACAATCGGCTTAAAACCGAAATAGAGCGCCGAATGCGCAGTATCCAGCATATTTTGCTGCAGCATCGGCAACTGCAGACTCGCGAACTCGCCCTGCTGCAGCGGATGGGGGAGATGGATAAACAAATTCAAACACTTAAAGACGAGGTTGCCACCGCTAACCAACAACTCAGTGAACAAAAGGACAAGCTGTTTATAGACAGCTTAACGAAAATTGATAACCGTGCCGGCATGGACCAACGGCTGGCTCTTGAATACCGGCAATGGCTGCGTTACCAAAGACCCTTGTGTGTTGCGCTCATCGATATTGATTATTTCAAGGAAATCAATGATAAATACGGTCACCTGGCCGGTGACAAGGCGTTGCGTCTCATTGCAAAGACGCTGCAAAAATCCCTCAGAGAAAGCGATTATGTCGCCCGTTTTGGCGGCGAAGAGTTCGTGGTGCTGTTATGCAACACCAGCCCCGAACATATTGAAAAACCACTACAAAAACTACTCGAAAACATTAAAAACATTCCGTTCAGATTCAAGGAAGAACCCGTGACCGTCACCATCTCCCTGGGTGCCACCCTGTTCAGACAAGGGGATAGCATTCATTCAGCCCTGGACCGGGCCGATCAGGCACTGTATCGCGCCAAGCATGCAGGCCGCGACCAGATAGTCATGGACTGACCTTATAACAATATTCACGGGAGTGATTATGATCACCCATATTAATCCGGTTGGCAGCATGAACCTGCTGTCACAAATTGAAGTAGACAACCTTAAACAATCGGCTTCTGGCGCTTTATACCAGCTATTTCGCAATTGTGCGCTGGCCGTGCTTAATTCTGGCAGCAAGACCGACAGCTCCAAGGAAATTCTCGATCGCTACACGACCTTCGAAATTAACGTGATCCGGCGCGAACGGGGCGTCAAGCTCGAACTGTTCAATCCCCCGGTGCATGCCTTTGTAGACGGCGAAATTATTCGTGGCATTCAGGATCACCTGTTTTCGGTGCTGCGCGATATCATCTATGTAGACAGCAAACTAAAAAATGATCATCAGCTCACCCAGAACCAGCCTCAGCATCTGACCGATCTGGTGTTTTCCATTCTGCGTAATGCCAATGCGGTTCACCCCGGTGTCGAGCCCAACCTGACGGTCTGCTGGGGGGGACACTCCATCGCCCCCAACGAGTATCAATATACCCGCGAAGTCGGTAACGAACTCGGGTTGAGAGAAATGAACATCTGTACCGGCTGTGGCCCCGGCGCCATGGAAGGCCCCATGAAAGGTGCCGCGGTCGGGCACGCCAAGCAAAGAGTCAGCGGCAGCCGCTATATCGGCCTCACCGAGCCGTCCATTATTGCCGCCGAGCCCCCCAACCCCATCGTTAACGAGCTGGTGATACTGCCCGATATTGAAAAGCGCCTCGAAGCCTTCGTGCGCATGGCTCACGGTATTATCGTCTTTCCGGGCGGAGTGGGGACGGCAGAGGAAATTCTGTATATTCTGGGCATCATGATGCACCCGGAAAACCGCAATCAGCCCATGCCGATTATCTTGACCGGGCCAAAAGAAAGCGCCGAGTATTTCCGCAGTGTCGATGAATTTATCGGCAACACCCTGGGCCCGGATGCCCAGGCGCTGTACCAGATTATTATTGGCGATCCGGCAGAAGTGGCCAGACGGATCAAAAACGCCATGCCGCTGGTGCGCGATTATCGCAAATCCGTGGGGGATGCCTATTCCTTTAACTGGTCGCTGCACATAGAGCCGGAATTTCAGCTGCCCTTCATTCCCAACCATGAAAACATGGCCAGCCTCAACCTCAATCGAGATCAGCCACCGCAACAACTGGCAGCCAACCTGCGTCGTGCCTTCTCCGGCATAGTGGCCGGCAACGTAAAAGAAGGCGGCATCAAGGCCATCGAGGAACATGGTCCTTTTCTGCTGAATGGCGAGCCGGAAATGATGCAGATGATGGACACCCTGCTGCAGCAGTTTGTTGAACAACAGCGCATGAAATTACCGGGGTCGACCTATGAACCCTGCTACCGAATCAACCGTTAACAAGACGTCACTGAATGCAGTTACTGATTATTGATGCCTTAAACCTGATCCGCCGCCTGTATGCGGTGCAAGAGCAGCGGCATCAGACTGACAACGCGGCGCTGGCCGCCACCAGCGTCGCCTTGACTCATGCCGGTAAACGACTGCTGCATCAGTTTAAGCCCAGCCACGTGGTGGCGGTATTCGATGGCGCTCCCATCGGCTTTCGCCACCACCTTTATCCCGACTATAAAGCCGGCCGCAAACCCATGCCAGCGGCACTGGCGCACTACCTTCCCCAGTTGCAACAGGACTTGTGGCAACTGGGTATTGATGCCCTGCTGTCCGATACCGACGAAGCGGATGACCTGATTGCCACCCTGGCCCGAACCCTCAGCCGTCATGGCAAGCACAGCACCATCGTCTCTACCGACCAGGGTTTTTGCCAATTGCTCAATCCGCATATTCAGATATGGGATCATTTCAAGCAAGGCTATTTTGATGCTCAACGCGTGCAGCAACAATATGGGTTAAAGGTGACCCAGCTGGTGGATTACTGGGCGCTGACCGGGGTATCGGGTAGTCAGATCAAGGGCGTTCCCGGCATAGGCCCCAAGCGTGCCCAGGCGTTGCTGCAGCGGTGGGAAACATTGGACCGACTGCTGGCAAGCCCTGGCGAGAGAAAAGAAGAAAATACTGTTATAATACACAAAGACCAGGCACTACTGGCCAGGCAACTGGTTAAGCTAGTTGATGATATCGAGCTTGGCTTTAATTTACAGGATATACGCTATCACTCTTCGACTAGCGGCTAATAGAATGCCCAACGCGAAAGTGATATAACCAACAAAAAATGGTGTCTATTTCGACTCATCATAATTAACGGAACGTCGCTCATGAAAAAACGCAGTATTACCGTGATCCCTGGCGATGGTATTGGCCCAAGCATTGTTGATGCCGCCCTTACCATTCTTGATCACGCGGGTTGTAACTTCCATTACGACTACGCCGACGCCGGTCTGATGGCACTAGAGAAACACGGCGAGCTTCTTCCCCAGTCCACACTGGAACTGATAGAAAAAAACAAGATTACCCTTAAAGGTCCTTTGACCACGCCCATCGGCGGCGGTTTTACCTCCATCAACGTCTCGCTGCGCAAACACTTTAATCTATACGCCAACCTGCGCCCCGTGGTGTCGTTTGAAGGCGCACAGAGCCGCTTTGAAAACATCGACATCATTACCATTCGCGAAAATACCGAAGGCATGTACTCCGGTGCCGGGCAAAAGCGTTCCGACGATAACAACAGCGCCGAAGCCATGAGCATAGTCACTCGCGAAGGTGCCGAGCGCATTACCGAGTTTGCCTATCAGCTGGCACGCACCGAAGGCCGTAAAAAAGTCACCATAGTGCACAAGGCCAACATTCTAAAGTCCACCTCCGGACTGTTTTTAGAAGTGGCCCGCGAAGTGGCACTACGCTACCCGGATATTGAAACCAACGAGATGATCGTGGATGCGGTGTGCATGAACCTGGTGATGTATCCCGAGCGGTTCGACATCATAGTCACCACCAATCTGTTTGGCGATATTATCTCGGATCTGTGTGCCGGCCTGATCGGTGGCCTGGGTATGGCTCCCGGTGCCAACATTGGTAAAGAGGTCGCGATTTTTGAAGCGGTACACGGCTCGGCCCCCGACATTGCCGGCCAGAACATCGCCAACCCTTGCTCGGTGATTTTGGCCTCCATTCAAATGCTCGAGCACTTGGGCATGCAGGACAAAGCACTGCAAATCCGTAACGCCATACGCAAGACCATTGCCGAGGGCAAAACGGTTACTCGTGATCTGGGCGGCAACGCCAGCACCACAGAGTTTACGCAAGCCATTATTGCCAACCTGTAAGCTCAGTCTGCCAGCACTCGGCATGACTGCTGTTATCGATATACCCACAAGGGCCTTCGGGCCCTTTTTTGTCTCCGTCACCTCCGAAAAACCAGGTCAGGCCTGTGCCGATACCGCTCCCCGCACAAGGTTCCACCGCCCTTAGTCACTCTATACTCAAAAGCAACTTTATTTAGGATATCGGTATTAAATTCATCTAAAAAGTGCCGTTTAGATCACAAAGAGCGAACTATAGTTAGGATAACGAGGGAGGATAGGCTATGGACGGTCGACGAATACGGCACTTGGGAATCCTTTGTCCATTACTGTTTACTCATATCAATCCGGGTTTTGCCTATGATGCCCCCGCCCCCGACATGACTCACAGTCAATACCAGGCAACAAGCAGCAACCAGTCACCCCCCGATTTTACACTTGCCCAACCACTACGCTTTACCCTGGCCCCACCGGTTATTTTTGGCGACCAGCCCAGGCGTTACGATATGAATATAGAGCTGCGCCCCACCCCAAACGGGATGCCGCAGCTACACGCCTATCCCAGCTTGCAACTCACCCCACAAAGCTCGGTAGGGCTTTCGTTAAAAAACCTGCGCCCAAGGTTCGATTTTGAAAGCGGCGGTTTTAAAACCTCGATGCGGCTGCGGGGCGATGGCATCAAGCTCAACATTCGCCCTGCCGATCCTGATAATCGCCTCGAGTTTGATATTAAAATTACCGACGACGAATCGCGACTGGATTTAACCTACCGGTATTAAAGCGAAAAGCTTGAAGCTGACAGAGGGAAGAGCCAATGGTAGGGCGACTTATTTCAGGTAAGCGTATTCGAGCGCTGTAAAGCTCCTACAAAAAAACCGAGCCTGCCAGACTCGGTTTTTTCTTACGGCGTACGGCTGGTTTTGCCTCACGCTTCACATTTCACACTTCACTTGAAATTATTCTTTCGGCTGCAGTCGAGCCACTTTGTGTGGGCGATAGACATGCACGGTAATTTCTTCCCGATCATGGTAAAGCTGCTTGGCCTGAACTTCAAAACCACCCAGCTCGGCCAACTTGTCCTTTAACTGCTGCAGGTTATACACGGCTTCGTGATAGCGTTTTTTCATCGGCAGCTTAAGGTTGAATATGGCTTCCTGGCAGTCTTCATCCACCAGCCAGGCAGCCATGGTGGCCACCACTCGCGCCGGCTTTTCGACCATGTCGCACACCAACCAGTAGGTATTCTTGCGCGCGGGGCGCCAGGTAAAACCATCTTCCCGGTAATGCTTCACCTGTCCGGTGTCCATTAAGGCCTGGTTCATGGGGCCGTTATCGATGGCCGTGACCATCATGCCACGGCTCACCAGCTGATAAGTCCAGCCTCCAGGGGCGGCACCCAGGTCGACCGCACGCAAACCCGAGGTCAGCCGCAAGTCCCACTCAAATCGGGGGATAAACACATGAAATGCCTCTTCCAGCTTCAGGCTGGAGCGGCTGGGTGCATCGGCAGGAAAACGCAACCGCGGGATCCCCATGTGAAAAGGCGAGTTATTAAAGGTATAAGAGTACCCCAGTATGGCGTGATTATTGGCCATAAAAAACACATGCAGCACGGGCTTGGTATGCGACTCGTTACGGGTCAGCAACCCTTTGCCGCGCAATGCCTGGCGCATAGGCACGGTAAATTTGCGGCAAAAACGCGACAGCTCTTTCCCGTCATTGGTATCCGGCGTTTCTACGCGAAGATCCCCACACAGCTCCATACCCTCGGCGGCATCCAGCAAGGGGCTGATGCGATCGTCCAGTGGCAAGTCTTTTATCTCGGCACACACCACCAGCATCTGGCGTGCAAAAATCAGCTCTCTAAACCACAACTTGCGCGCCATTAAATCGGCATCGTCCGGCTGAAAGCATTCGTAAATCACAAAGCCGCTGTCGTCCTTGGTGCGAGCAAACCCGGGGCACCCAAACTGCCCCGCTCTGTCCTGAATTTCCGCCGCTGCCTCTTTTTCGAACCCGGGGCGACAATATATTAGTAAGTGTTTCATCAAGACCTCAACCAGGTGCGACCGGCCAGCAACACGCTTAACCATCCCGCCATAAAACAGACTCCCCCAAGGGGAGTAATAAAGCCAATACCCTTGGTGCCCAACAGCACCAAAGCATAAATACTGCCACTAAACAGCAAAGTGCCTAGTGTAAAGAAAGCCGCGGCCAGATGCAGCGTTTTTACCGGTTTGACCCGCAGGGCCAGCACCATCAGCAATAATGCCAACCCATGATAAAACTGGTACTGCACCCCGGTATTAAAGGCACCGATCAACTCGGCAGACACGCCGCTTGCCCCCAAACCATGCGCACCATAGGCCCCCAGGGCCGTTGCAGTCAGCCCCAGCAAGGCCGCCACATAAAACCAGATGTTAACAAGCAAGAATAAAACTCCTCATGCCGGCGACAATGGCCGCCAGATTGCGCTCCAGCGTGGTGCCCGAGGCCTTGCGCGGACTAAAGCCATGATCGCCATCTTTCACCCACAAGGTCTGCATCTGCGGCGCCAGATCATAGCCGAGTACGGCGTCTTTATTACCAAAACTATCCCGCTCACCCTGTATCAACAAGCTCGGCGTCGCCAGTGTAGCCAAATGCTGGCCACGAAATCGATCCGGCTTGCCGGGCGGCGTAAACGGAAAGCCCAGCAAGATGAGCCCTTTGGGGGCCAGCTCGTCGGTCACCAGAGATGCCATGCGCCCGCCCATCGACTTACCCGCCAAAAACAGCCGTGGATGAGCAAACTCCGCGGCCATTTCCCGCCAGCAGGTGAGTAGCGCCGGCTCGCGATCCGGTGGTCGACGGCGTCCGTCGAGCCGGGTTTTCTGCATGAAGGGAAATTCAAATCGTATAACCTGGATCTGCTCATCCGCCAGCCCCAGCGCCAAACTTTCCATCACTGCATGCTCCATGCCTGCGCCGGCACCGTGAGCAAGTAATACACGATTAGGGGCATCATCCGCCCCGTTACTTAATATTCGAGTCATAAAACCAACGCCTTTTGCTGTTCTTCTTTTGCCACCAAATCCAACATCCACTCACGAAAGGCGGCAATTTTACCCAGAGCCGCCTGAGACTCGTGACAAACCAGATAATAGGCATTGTTCGACATCAGTACCTGCTCGAAGGGGCACACCAAACGCCCGGCTTCAATCTCGGGCCGGGCCAGCACACTGTGGCCCAGCGCCACACCCTGACCATAAATCGCCGCCTGGATCACCATGGACGAATGACTGAAAATGGACCCCTGATTTACATTGGCCGCCACCACCCCCTGCTGTTTAAACCAGGCTTTCCAATCCCGCCGCGAGGTATCGTGCAGCAGCGTATGACGAGTCAGATCTTCTGGTGTCACCAGGGGCTTGGCTCCTTGCAGCAACAAGGGGGAACAGACCGGAATTAAATACTCCGCATGCAGCTTGTCGGCTCTCAATCCCGGCCAGTTATCCTTGCCATAATAAATGGCCACATCCACATCATCGGTCAGGGAGCCTTCCTCTAAATCCACCGCCTTGATCCGCACATCAATTTCGGGATAGGCCTCGCTGAAGCGAGCCAGGCGCGGCACCAGCCATTGAATGGCAAAGCTGGGGGGCAAGCTCACCGTCAAGGCGCCTTTGGCACTCAGCGCCAGCACCCGTTCGGTGGCATCGGCTATATTAGAAAAAATATCCTTCATATCCAGATAATAGCGCTGCCCTTCTTCACTCAGCAGCAAAGAACGATGGCGGCGGCGAAACAGCTTGATCCCCAGATACTCTTCCAGCGCCTTGACTTGATGGCTAATGGCCGCCTGAGTGACAAACAGCTCTTCTGCCGCTCGGGTAAAACTTAAATTACGCGCGGCCGCTTCAAAGGCTTTCAGCGCATTAAGCGGAGGAAGACGCCGAGACATAGTAACCTCGATAAGCTTTTCTAATGGCCAGATTATAAATGGCCGGTGAACCACAAGCCAGCGCCAGCCGTTATTGAGTAAGGTGCGCCTTCCCTGGATCTCCACCTTCGCGGAGATGACGGCATAGACACAGACCTGTTTGCTCATGCCTTACCGCGCCTCTCTAGCGTCGTTCCCACGCCCCTCTCGTCATTCCCACGCCCCTCTAGCGTCGTTCCCGCGTCCCTCTCGTCATTCCCACGAAGGTGGGAATCCAGTGTCCTTGCAGGCTAGCAGCCATTATCGAGTAAAGGGCCCCTGCTCTGGATCTCCGCCTGCGCGGAGATGACGGCATAGACACAGGCCTGCTTGCGCATGCCTTGCCGCGCCCCTCTAGCGTCGTTCCCACGCCCTCTCGTCATTCCCGCACCCCTCTCGTCATTCCCACGAAGGTGGGAATCCAGTGTCCTTGCAGGCTAGCAGCCATTATCGAGTAAGGTGCGCCCTGTCTTGGATCTCCGCCTTCGCGGAGATGACGGCATAGACACAGGCCTGCTTTCTCATGCCTTGCCGCGCCCCTCTATCGTCGTTCCCGCGTCCCTCTCGTCATTCCCACGAAGGTGGGAATCCAGTGTCCTTGCAGGCTAGCAGCCGTTATTGAGCAAAGTGCAGCCTGTCCTGGATCCCCGCCTTCGCGGAGATGACGGCATCACTCAGCTGTGTCGTGCGGCATATATTCATTTTATGCTGCGGCCTCTGTTACACTGGGCACCGCTTTATTTCTTACTCTTCAGGCTTGTGATGACCCAGATGCTTCCCGTTTCCATGCTCGACTGGCTGGTATTCAGCACAGTGCTGTTACTGGTCCTGCTGGCGCTGTTAAGTCTGCTGCGCCGGCTATGGCGCGGCAAACCCAAACAACCCTATCAGCAAAAACTGCTGTTCAGCCCCGAAGGAGCCACCGCACTGCGGTTGCTGGACGAGGCCATTGGCCAGCAGTTGCGCGTGTTTGCCGCCGTGAATATCAGCGAGCTGATTGCACTGAACCCCAAGCTGAAAAAAAGCCAGCGCGAACAGGCCTGGCATGCCATTTATGGCGAGACACTGGACTTTGTGCTCTGCTCGCCCAACGATCTTAAGCCCAGAGCCGCCGTGGTATTGGCCGACGACAGCCTGAGCAAGACCGATGGCAAAAAGCAGCAACAACTGCTGCAACAGATTCAGGATGCGGGATTACCGATAGTGCAATTATCACCCAAGGCATGGCCCGGCGCCCGTGAACTGCACGACGACATTATTGCCGCCTGCAAACAACCCGCCGCGCCCCTGCGCCCCACCAGTGGCCAGGGTCGGGTCGAGCCGGTACTCAGCCTGCCCGACGACGACCACGCCGCCGAGCAGGACCAGGAACCCCGAATAAAGCTGTAAGCCGGAAGCGATCGGCTAAAAACAACAGCCAAAACACTCTGCAGGGTCGACTTGTTTAGGCAAGCGTATTCGACCGCTGTCAGGCCGTGCTGCAGTTTTTGGTCCAATGAATTGGACCCTACATAAACTCGGTGTTTGTCTTTTACTTCCAGCTTCTAGCTGACGGCTTAAACAAAAACCTCGAACCTGAAAATTCAGGGTTTTCCTGTTGGCTGGGCACTGGGCGCTTAAATATCACCCCCAAATATCACCGATGGGGGTGTCGGGTGAGTAATGATGGGCTATCTGCGCCTGCAGCAACTCGGCGGTGGCCAGGGCATCGGTCAATGCATGATGAGGCTGATAAAAAGGAAGATGGTAGCGCTCTCGGCTGTCGGCCAGGCGAATGGACGTCGGCTTCTTTCCGCGCAGTCGCGCCCACAAGCCCAGGGGTTTGTTGCGGTGCAACCTGGCTTCCAGCTCCATGGTATCGACCACCGGAAAGGCTATCCCCTCGTTCAGTCTGGCTTTGAGTGCCGCAGCCAAAAAGCCGCGCTCTATGGCTTTATGGTGAACCACCACCACACAGCCGGCCAGCGCACTCAACAGCTCATCCAGCACCAGCAATAAGTCGGGGGCGGCTTGCACTTCCGAATGGGTAATACCGTGGATCACGACCGCTTCTTCGGACATCGGCTTATGAGGGTTCAAAATCCAGTGTTTGGCCTCTTTGCAACGAATACGCTGCAGGTTAAAAGGCACCAGCCCGATACTGACAATGGCGTCTCTTCGCTGATTCAACCCTGTAGTTTCAAAGTCCATGGCCACAAAAGGCACTTCTGCCAGCGGCGTATGGGCATCAACGGCGCCGGCGCGATAAAATCGCTCCAGACGATAGTCTCGCGCATGACGAGCCAGCTCACTGAACAGTTCGGGCCATTCCGGTACTTGATCCGAACGCTCTATATCCTGGGGTCGCAAATAAAACATGGTGCGGCTTAGCTCCGGTTGGGCTGATAACGAAACCTCATGTACTTTTGTGCATTACTTAAAATCTGAAATGCATCCTTGAGGTTACGCCGTTCAAAGTCCGACAGATTATCCGGTTCAATATTGTTATCCGGCTCTGCCCCCGCTTCTACGTCCAATGCCTGATGGCGAATGCGCACCGTTGCAATAAACTCCATGGCATCACGCAAATCCGGCCCCCTGCCTTTGGGCAAAATGCCCGACTCGATAATATCCTTGAGTCGTTCAAAGGAGTTATGTGCTCTCGAGCCCACCGCCAGCGCATGCACCCGTATCAGATCGGCCAGCGGAGCCGTACCACGGCGCTTAAGGTTAATGGAGTTATTGTGCTTGCCGTCCTGCTCCATCACAAACTCTTTAAAGAAGCCCAGCGGCGGGGTCCGCCCCAGGGCATTCCGTGCCATGCTGGCCAAAAAACGCGGACTGCGCTTGGCCCGGCGGGAGATAAGAGCATTCAATTGCTCGGCCCACTGGGTTTTCCCGTATACCCCGTCCAGATCGAAGAAAATGGAGCTGTTGAGCAAGGTTTGCGGACTGGGGTTATCAATCCAGTCGCTGAAACACTGCTCCCACTGGTGACGGGTTTTCTGCCACTCCACATTGGTGGCCATGATATCGCCGGTGCAATAGCTGTAACCACAGACCGCCAGGCCATCGCACACCCGTTTGGCCAGGGCGGCAAAGTAAGCGCCATGTTGGGCGGGATCATAGCGATTATCGAGAATAATGGCGTTATCCTGATCCGTGACAATCAATTGTTCGTCCCGCGCCATGGAGCCCAACGCCAAAAAACAATAGGGTACCGGGGGCGGCCCCAGCTCCTGTTCTGCCAGCTCAAGCAAACGCTGCTTGAAGCTGCGGCCAATGCCGGCCATGGCGGTGCCTATCATCTGCGAGTTGGCATCTTCGTGCACCATACGCACAAAGCAGGCTTTGACGTCATCGGCAATGGCGGCCAGCTCGTCGACATTTTGCGCCTTGAAGATATGGCGGATCACAAACAGGCTGTTGCGCGACTCGTGGCGCATGACATCCGAAAGCGCCACCACGCCCACCGGCTTGCCCCGGTGCAGAATAGGCAGGTGGTGCAGGTTATAACGCAGCATCACCAGCATGGCTTCAAACACGAACTGGCCGCTTTCCAGCGCCACCAGCTCCGTTGACATCACCTCGGCCACCCCGGTATCGGCCGACAGGCCCGCGGCCAGCACCCGGGTGCGTAAGTCTCTGTCCGTCAAAATACCGGCCACACTGTCATCCTGGTTTTCTGCCTGCTCGGGATCCGGCCCCAGTATCAGGATGGAGGACACCCCTTCTTCGCTCATCTTTTGTGCGGCTTCCAATATGGTCGCCGACAAGGGGATGGTCACCGGTTCGCGGGCGATCAGCTCGCGCACCGTTGAGGTCAACAGCTCGTCTCCCCCCGACTGACGGGACACGGCCTGCCGCAGCCGGGTACGGTCTTCCACTTCCACATAATCGGCAAAGGAGTCATGAGTTTCATAGAGTTCATTGAACAGGGCTTCTGGCAAACAGTACACCAGGGTATCTTCCAGGGCGGTGGCCGACATCCGTACCCGGTTGTTCATCAGCAGGCCCATCTGGCCAAACAGGTTGCCCTCGCTCAGTCGGTTATGCAGCTCGCCACTGCGCCGGTGCATTTCAACGGCCCCGCTGCGGATCAGATACAGGTCGTGTACCAGATCACCATAATTAAGAATCACGGTGCCGGCGCGGTAATAGGCAATCTCTATCTGCTGGGCAATGAGTTCGAGCACCTCATCGTCCAGGGTATCAAAAGGAGGAAAACGTCGAATAAAACCCAATATTTCCAGCTGTTCCGCTTCCATATCGCGACTCGCTCATCATAAAAAGTGAAGGGTAAAGAGTACAGTGAACGCCACACTGCCTGAGCCACACCAGAGCTGACCCTGTTCAGAATCCAGATCGGATTGGGAGATTAGTGCTCGATGCAAGATACTGCGGCAAGCTCGTTAATACAAAAAAGGGCGAAGCGCCCGGTGTTGGGGTAACCCCTTCACACTTAACGCTTCACCCTTCACATTATTTATTCAGTCTGTTTTATCTGGGTTCGGAGGCCAGTCCCTTGATCAGGGACACACAGGAGACCAGCAACACTATGGTAAACGGAAACCCGGTTGAGACCGCCATAGCCTGCAGCGCAGCCAAACCGCCGCCCACCATCAGGGCAATGGCAACCAGACCTTCGAAGGTACACCAGAACACCCGCTGTGGCTTGGGCGAGTTTACCTTGCCGCCAGAGGCTATGGTATCAATCACCAAAGAGCCCGAATCGGATGAGGTAACAAAGAACACCACCACCAGAATAATACCGATAAAGGAGGTGATCTGCGCCATCGGCAAGGCATCCAGCATGATAAACAGCTGCAGCGGTACCACGGCTTCGGCCACGGCCTGATAGCCTTCACTGACCAGCTGGTTAATGGCGGTGCCACCAAAGGCGGTCATCCATAATACGCAGGCAGTAGAGGGAACCAACAGCACGGAGACCAAAAACTCGCGCACGGTACGGCCTCGAGACACCCGGGCGATAAACATGCCGACAAAAGGAGACCAGGAAATCCACCACGCCCAGTAGAAGGCGGTCCAACCCTGGGAGTAGTTGGCGTCTTCACGGTCAAACGGCATCGACAAGGCCGGCAAATGCTCAATATAAGACACCAGGTTGGAGAAAAAGCCGGTGACTATCAGTAGCGTTGGGCCAACAATAATCACAAACAACAGCAGTAATGCCGCCAACGCCATGTTGATCTCGGACAATCGCTTGACCCCGGCATCCAGTCCGGCCAGTACCGACACCAGCGCAATGGCGGTAATAATGATGACCAGCACTATTTCGGTGGTGGTGCCCAGCGGGGTACCAAACAAGTAATTCAAACCGGCGCTGGCCTGGGAAGCACCAAAGCCGAGCGAGGTCGCCAAACCGAACATGGTGGCAATGACCGCCAGCATATCAATTAAATGCCCCGGCCAGCCCCACACACGCTCACCCAGCAGGGGATAAAATATCGAGCGAACCGTGAGTGGCAACCCTTTGTTAAAGGAAAAAATGGCCAGCCCCAGCGCCAATACCGCATACACGGCCCAAGGGTGCAGCGCCCAGTGATAAATAGTCGCCGCCATGCCCAGGCTGGCAGCTGCTGCCGCATCGCCTGCTGCACCTCCCAGTGGGGCCCAGTCGGTACGCACCCCGTTTTCAAGGGTAATGCCCCCCATAGAGGTGCCAAAATGAGACAAAGGCTCGGACACGCCGTAAAACATCAGGCCGATGCCCATGCCGGCAGCAAACAACATGGAGAACCAGCCAATATAAGTAAAGTCAGGCGTAGCTTCGGTGCCACCGATGCGTACTCGGCCCAGAGGAGAAACAATCAACCCCAGGCACACCAGTACGATAATATTACCGGCACTGAGAAAGAACCAATCCAGACTGGCCGTCAACCAGTTGCGCAGATCAGTAAACAAGGGGCCGACCTGATTTTGAAAGGCCAGGGTAAGAAACACGAAGGCGACGATAGCCAAACCGGAAATCATAAAGACCCGGTTGTGAATATCCAGTCCGAATGGGCCTATCTGCAGGGCTATATTATCCTGCCCTACCTGATAGTCGGTATTAATGGGATTCACCTTGCCTTCCGGTGCTATCACATCATGATTATTGTTATCCGTCATTGCTCAGATCCTTTGCGCACTAAACTCAATGGTTAGCGTCATGGTAAAACACGCGCTAAATATAACATATAAATCCAACTAACCCCTTGAATTCAGAGATAACCGGTTAATTAATCAACTAAATGTGATATTCAGCGCCTTCATCACAGACGTAACATCAGATTAACAGCCCTGGCAAGACGATGAGTTTTAGATCGCGCCAAATGCAGCATTTGGCGTGGTGGGCATCTCTGAATGCAGCAAAATATCGTACAAGGCCTGAGCGGCCACCGACAATTTGTGCTCGCTACGGGTGACCATGCCCACGGCGCGCTCAAGCACCGGCGCCTGTAATGGCAAACAGTGGGCACCCAGCTCAAACATTTGCCGAATACACAAGGCCGGCACCAGGCTCACGCCCAGCCCCGCCCCCACCATGCGGCCTATGGTCGCCAGCTGATGACTCTCGAAGGCCACCGGCAATGCTTGCCCCTGCGGCAAGTGCGCCAACGGCTCCAGCTGCTTGACGTGCTCTTCCAGCATCAACCGCACCGCCGACGGTCGTTGCAGGGCAATAAAAGGCTCAGCCAACAGCTGCGCCCAACCGATATCCGCTTGCCGGGCCAGTGGCGAATTGGCCGGCACCACCGCCACGAAGCGGTCTTGATACAGGGGCGTAAACGCCAGCCCAAGATCGGCGGCAGGCTCAAAGGTAATGCCCAGCTCCACATGGCCGTCGCGTACCAGATCCAGCACCTGTTCGTTGATCACATCATTAATGGTGACATTCACCCCCGGATGACGCGCCCTGAATTCCTGCAATAACGGCGGCAGCACGTTACCGGCAAACGACGGCATGGCCGCCAGCACCACCCGCCCCCGCTGCAGGGTAAAGCGCTGGCGTAACTCGTCTTCGGTGTTATCCCACTCCACCAGCAAGCGGCGCGCCAGCGGCAGCAAGGCCTCGCCTTCTGGCGTCAGCCGCACCTGGCGCGTGGTGCGGGTAAACAAGCGTCCGCCCAGATCTTGCTCCAACCCTTTAATGGTCAGGCTCAGGGCCGACTGCGATAAAAACAATCGTTCTCCGGCCAGCACAAAGCTCAAGGTTTGCGCCACCGCCATAAAGGCCCGCAATTGTTTTACCGTCATCAAGATCTCCTTAACCATGCCAGACTGTACGGATATGCAACCATGAGCAGTCGCAGCCCATCATTCATTTAAAAAACCAATCAATCAATCACAAAATCAAACTTAACAAATAAATAACTCGTGTAATACTCAGTAATAACAAACTTCAAGCAACAGCTCACAACAAGAGGGAACTGTGATGGCAGGTTTCGATAAACGCGTAACGAGCTATGAGGCGGCATTGGCCGGACTGGAAGATGGCATGACGGTATTGGCAGGCGGCTTTGGCCTCTGTGGCATTCCCGAAAATCTGATTGCCGAAATCAAGCGCAAAGGCACCAAGGATCTCACAGTAGTGTCCAACAACTGTGGCATAGACGGCTTTGGCCTGGGACTACTGCTGGAAGACCGGCAAATTCGCAAGATGGTCGCCTCTTATGTGGGCGAAAATGCGCTGTTTGAGCAGCTGTTGCTGAGCGGCGAGCTGGAAGTGGAATTAACCCCCCAGGGCACTCTGGCGGAAAAAATGCGCGCCGGCGGCGCCGGTATTCCGGCCTTTTTTACCGCCACCGGCTATGGCACCGACATTGCCAAGGGCAAGGAAGTTCGCGAATTTAACGGTCGCCCCTATATTCTAGAGCCCGCCATTACCGGCGACTTTGCCATCGTTAAAGGTTGGAAGGCCGACCACTACGGTAACGTTATCTATCGTCATACCGCCCGCAACTTCAACCCGCTGGCCGCCACCGCCGGAAAAATCACGGTCGTCGAAGTAGAAGAAATCGTTGAGCCAGGCCAGCTGGAGCCCTCGCAAATTCATACCCCCGGCATTTATGTGGATCGCGTGATTTGTGGCCAGTTTGAAAAACGCATCGAACAACGCACCGTGCGCAGCTAATTCAGAACAAGGCGCAGCTAACTCAATAACAGGGCGCAGCTGAGTGCATCTTATGCTGCGGTTACCAACATAACGTCAAGGAGAGCGGCTTATGGCGCTTACTCGCGAACAAATGGCCCAGCGTGTGGCACAAGAATTACAAGACGGCTTTTACGTCAACCTGGGCATTGGCATTCCTACCCTGGTGGCCAACTATGTGCCCCAGGGCATGGAAGTGATGCTGCAGTCCGAAAACGGGCTACTGGGCATGGGGGCTTTTCCTACCGAAGCCGAGCTGGATGCCGACATGATCAACGCCGGCAAGCAAACCGTTACCGCCCGCATCGGCGCCTCTATTTTCGACTCGGCAGAATCCTTTGCCATGATCCGCGGCGGCCATGTGGACCTGACCGTGCTGGGCGCCTTTGAAGTAGACGTGCAAGGCAACATCGCCTCGTGGATGATCCCGGGGAAACTGGTCAAAGGCATGGGCGGCGCCATGGATCTGGTGGCCGGTGCCGACAACATTATCGTGACCATGACCCACGCTTCAAAAAATGGCGAGTCTAAACTGCTGCCCCAGTGCCAGCTGCCCCTGACCGGTGCCGGCTGCATTAAACGGGTGCTCACCGACCTGGCCTATCTGGAAATTGAAGATGGCGCCTTTATTCTTAAGGAAAGAGCCCCCGGCGTGAGCGTAGAAGAAATAGTCGCCCTCACCGCCGGCAAGCTTATCGTGCCGGATCAGGTACCCGAGATGCGCCTTGAGTCCTGAGCGACTCGTTAACCGCAGCCTGGTTCTACGACGGTAAATGATTACCCGTAAGGCCCGCGCTTTGCACGCTACGCCCGGTTATATTGCTATAACCGGGCGTTACTGTTCATCACATTAAGGATGCTTTGGATGTTCAATAAAATTACGGGGTTCAGTGTGAACCTGGTACAGCGCTATCTACCCTCGGCGTTTGTCTTCTCTGCCATGCTCACCCTGTTTGTTCTCGGGGCCGGCATGCTGGCTACCGAACAAAGTCTGTCGGCCATGGTGCAACATTGGAGCACCGGGTTTTGGACTCTGCTGGGCTTTGCCATGCAAATGGGGCTGATTTTTGTTACCGGCCACGCCCTGGCGTCGGCGCCCATCATCAACCGCCAGCTCGACCGGTTGGCGGGGTTGGCGCGCACTCCGGGGCAAGCCGTTATTATGGTAACCCTGGTGGCACTGGCGGGTTGTTGGCTTAACTGGGGCTTTGGCCTGGTCATCGGCGCCGTGTTTGCCCGCGCCCTGGCGCGCAAGGTAGACGGTGTGGATTACCCTTTGCTGGTGGCATCTGCCTATTCCGGCTTTTTGATCTGGCATGGCGGGCTGTCTGGCTCTGTGCCTTTGTCACTGGCCAGCGGCGGCGAGAACCTGGCGCGCATCACCAATGGCGTCTTGTCCGATCCCATTGCCGTGAGCCAAACCCTGTTTACCACATATAACCTGGTCATCATCGCCCTGCTGGTCATCGGCCTGCCGTTGCTTAACCGTGCCATGCACCCCAGGCACAATCCCAAAGTGGCCGATCCGGCCAAGCTGATCGAATCCCATAACGAGCGTCCCAAGCGCGACACCCCCGCCCAGCGCCTGGATGACAGCCGCTTGCTGGCTCTGGCGCTGGTGGGCATGGCCGCCGTGTACCTGTTCAATCACTTCATCACCAAGGGTTTTGTGCTGGGGCTGGACATCGTTATCGCCATCTTCCTGTTTGCCGGCTTGCTGTTGCACGGCACGCCCGAGCGTTACATGCGCACCGTAGACGACAGCGTACGCGGCATCAGCGGCATAGTGCTGTTGTTCCCCTTTTATGCCGGCATTATGGGCATGATGATGGGCGCCAACAGTGAAGGTATTTCTCTGGGTCGCCAAATCACCGAGACCTTTGTTTCCTGGTCTACCGCCGACACCTTTCCGCTGCTGGCCTTTTTAAGTGCCGGCCTGGTCAACGTGTTTGTGCCCTCGGGTGGCGGCCAGTGGGCGGTGCAGGCGCCCATTATGCTGCCTGCCGCTCAGGCTCTGGGCGTGTCGCCTACCGTCACCGCCATGGCCATTGCCTGGGGTGATGCCTGGACCAACATGATACAGCCCTTCTGGGCATTGCCATTGCTGGGCATTGTCGGCCTGGGAGCCCGTGATATTATGGGTTATTGCCTGATCATGCTGGTCTATTCCGGTGTCGTAATCACTAGCGTGCTGTATTTTATGACCTGACATTAGCGTCCCCGCGCAAGCGGGGGCCATGTTATTGCCGTCATTCTCGCGAAGGAACGCCATCCTCGCGTAGGGACGTCATCCTCGCGAAGGCGGGGACGGGGACGGGGGTCCAGTACATTTGCAGACATGCCACAGACTGACTGCTCTGCGCCACCGCTCCTGGATTCCCATCTTCGTGGGAATGACACAACTTTATCCTCACCTTCTCGATCAATGTCGCTCTTCGCTCTTGGTTTTCATGCCAAAATAACCACACCCGTTATGCCCTATCTTTCAAGGAGTGCCAGTGAGCTTACTCAAGGTGATTATTCACGCCCCTACCGAGCCCGCCTTGCAGCGTGCCCAGGCCAACCTGCGTAATTTGCTGCTCGCCCGGCCCGATGCACAAATAGAACTGGTGGTGAATGGCCCCGCCGTCGCCAGCGCCATCGCTATTAGCAACCCCGCCATTCGTTCTCGGCTGCGGTTATGCGAAAACAGCCTCAGAGTCCAAAACATCACGCCACCCAGCGATATTCAGCAGGTAAACGCCGCCATACTGCACCTGAGCGAACGCCAGCAACAAGGCTGGAGTTATATCAGGGCGTAACAGCGCCAGCGGCTTGGGGGAATCCAGTGTCTTTGCAGGTCAGCTGCTATTATCCCGACTGACGATATCTGCTCTGGATCTCCGCCTGCGCGGAGATGACGGCATAAAAAACTGCCAGTCTGTGCTGCGGTAGACGACTTTGAACAAGGGGGCTCCGTCGTTACTCCCGCTCCCTCTCCGTCGTCATTCCCACGAAGGTGCTGAGGGCTCCCCAGTTTTTTGCAGATCATGCCGAAACACCTGGTGAGAATAAGTAAAGGCGGCTCAACCTTGCCA
>NZ_JBLWUK010000034.1:0-30696 GCF_048268965.1 Oceanisphaera sp. | reverse complement strand
CTTGTGACCGTAGGCCGGTTGCCCCGTGTCAGTGGATGCGCATTATAGGGAGCGGGAGATTTAGCGCAAGGGCTTTTTTGATAAAAAACGGCCCCTGATGACTGACCGCTTAAACACCCAGCAAGCACACAACTTATATACAGAGTTATTCACAATTAAGGGTGATAAAGAGTGCAGCGTAAGGGGTAAAGCGGAAAACATCAGACCCCCTAAACCATTTTTTGCCACGACTCTCTTTACAACGAGAAGCACAGAAACCACGGACCAAGAGCGATAACAGCAGTGAAGGGTGAGGGGTGAGGAGTGAGGGGTAAGTGAAAATTCGTTCTTGCTCTTATATCTTTTTCCGTGGATTCCGTGGCGAAGATGTCTTTGATCTTTGCTCTACCCCTTCCCCCATTACTCTTCCCCCTTCACGCTCCCTTATATAGAGGGGTTTAAAAACCACCCAGCTCCGTAGCTCCAAGCGCCCAACATAAGACGAGTGTGTTGCTGGTCTTCTTTACTTTTTACCCCTCACTCTTCACAACAAGCTTCACAATAAGTCACGATGTTTTCTTTGAGCTTGCTGCTAAGCACTGAATGCCAGGCGCTGCTACTGTTATTTTGACGGGTGCGCCCGTGTGGCGCTTGCGGTAAGATAGCGCCCCTTTTTTACTCCCCCCTCTTCAGCTTGGAGATTTGAATGCCTTTTTCCCTCGGCCAACGTTGGATTAGTGATACAGAAACCGACCTGGGACTGGGCGCCGTCGTGGCTATCGATGTGCGCATGGTAACCATGCTATTTCCTGCCTGCGGTGAGAACCGTATGTATGCCAAAGATGACGCGCCTATTACTCGAGTCATGTTCAACCCGGGTGATGTCATTAGCAGCCATGAAGACTGGGAGTTGGAAGTCACTTCAGTCACCGAAGAAAGCGGTCTGTTAATCTACCATGGTACTCGCCTGGATAATGGTGAAGCCGCCAGCCTGAGGGAAACCTTTCTTAATCACTTTATCAAGCTGAACAAGCCGCAAGAGCGGCTGTTTGCCGGCCAGATAGACAAGATAGGTCGCTATAACTTGCGTTATCAGGCGCTGATGCACCAGTTTAACCGTCGTCGCTCGCCTCTGCGCGGCATGGCAAGCGGCAAGGTCAGCCTGATCCCGCATCAGTTGCACATTGCCAAGGAAGTGGGCAGCCGCTATGCGCCTCGCGTCTTGCTGGCCGATGAAGTGGGCCTGGGTAAAACCATTGAAGCGGGCATGATTATTCAGCAGCAGTGGCTGTCGGGTCGCGCCAGCCGCATTCTTATTTTAGTGCCCGACGCGCTCATTCATCAGTGGCTGATTGAAATGATGCGCCGCTTTAACCTGCACTTTGCGCTGTTTGATGAAGAACGTTGTGTAGAAGCCTTTGCCGATGCACACAACCCGTTTGATACCGAACAGTTGGTATTGTGCAGCCTCGACTTTATTACCAAGAAACGTAAACGCTTTGAGCAGCTGCACGAAAGCGATTGGGACCTCTTGGTCGTCGATGAAGCCCACCACTTGATTTGGGATGCCGAAAAACCCAGCCGTGCTTATCAGGTCGTAGAAGCGCTGGCCGAAGACACCGCCGGCGTCCTGTTACTGACCGCCACCCCGGATCAGCAAGGTCACGAGAGCCACTTTGCCCGGCTGCGACTGCTCGATCCCGAGCGTTTCTACGATTATGACGCTTTCTTGGCAGAGGAAGAAGAATATCAGCCACTGGCCGCCGCCGCCGAAGCGCTGTTGTCTGATGATCCCATCGATGACGGCGCCAAGGCACGCCTGGCTCCCTTCATGGATGGCTCGGATGATAGCGCCTTCAATGACCCGGCTGCGCGCCAGCAGTTACTGGCTCAGCTGCTGGATCGTCACGGCACCGGCCGGCTACTGTTTCGTAATACTCGCCACGCCATCAAAGGCTTTCCGGCTCGCATGCTGCATCTGCATCCGCTGCCGCTACCCAGCCAATATAAAACCGCCATTCGTGTGGCAGGTATGATGGGCAGCCATCAGGACACCGCTAGTCAGGCACTGCAGGCCCTGTATCCCGAAGAAATTTATCGCCAGTTTGAAGGTGGCGACAGTAGCTGGACCCAGTTCGACAGCCGCGTAGAGTGGTTACTGGAATATACCAAGGCCAGACGTAACGACAAAATACTGGTCATCACCGCCAAAGCCGGTGTCGCCCTGGCACTGGAAGAAGCGCTGCGGGTAAAAGAAGGCATTCGCGGTACCGTGTTTCATGAAGGCATGTCCTTGCTGGAGCGAGATAAAGCCGCGGCTTACTTTGCGCAACAGGAAGGTGGTGCCCAGGTCATGATCTGTTCCGAGATTGGCTCGGAAGGCCGTAACTTCCAGTTCTCCCATCAGTTGGTACTGTTCGACCTGCCGCTCAACCCCGACTTGCTGGAGCAACGCATCGGCCGTCTGGATCGTATTGGCCAGCTGCACGACATCGATATTCATGTCCCCTACCTTGAAGGCACGGCGCAAGCCGCCCTGACTCAGTGGTATCACCAGGGCATGGATGCGTTCAGCAAGCCCAACGCCGTGGGTCAGCCTGTGTATCAGCAGCTGTCTGAGCCATTACTGGCCTTGCTTGCCGAGCACGGACAAGACGAAGCTGCACTGGCACAGCTTATAGAAGAGACCCGCTCTCTGACTCATGAGCTGAACAGTCAGATGGAGCTGGGCCGCGATCGACTGCTGGAGCTCAATTCAAGCGGGGTGATCCTCAAGCGTGACCTGGCCGGCGAGCTTGCCGAAATAGATGAAGATCCGACGCTGGCGATATTTGCCATCAAGCTGTTTGATGAAGTGGGAATCCATCAAGATGACAGAGGCGAAAATGCCATTGTGCTGCGCCCGACCGAGCAAATGCTGATCCCCAGCTTTCCCGGCCTGCCGGAAGATGGCGCCAGCATTACCTTCGATCGGGATACCGCTCTGAGCCGCGACGATTTGCAACTGCTGACCTGGGATCACCCCATGATCCGCGGCGGCATCGATCTGGTGCTGGGCTCCGAGATTGGTACCACCTCGGTGGCGGTGCTCAAGAACAAGGCGCTGCCGGTCGGCACTCAGTTTCTGGAGCTGATCTTCGTGGCCGAATCGGCACACAATGCCCAGCTGTATCGCTTCTTGCCCCCCGCGCCCATTCGCTTGTTACTGGATAAAAATGGCAATGATCTGGCCGACAAGGTGACCTTTGAGTCATTTGATCGTCAGCTTAGTCCGGTGAATCGTCATCTGGCCAGCAAGCTGGTCAATGCTTCCCAGGCCATTATTCATCATCTGTTGCAGCAGGCTGCTCCTGTTGCCGAGCAGCAAATGCAGGTATTGGTCGAACAGGCACGCATACAGATGCACGAATCGATTGGCCAGGAGTTGGCGCGCTTGCAACAGCTGGCCAAGGTCAACCCTAACGTACGTGACAGCGAAATTACTCATGTGCAGGAGCTGCAAAACGAGCTGGACAGTTTGTTGAATAATACTCGCTTAAAACTGGATGCGATTCGCTACATCGTCGTCAGTCATCAATAAGGACATCAGCACAATGGCGTTACTGCATTATGATCCACCCACGGATCCCCAGTTTGAAGTGCTGTATCAGGATGACAGCTTGATTGTACTGAACAAGCCTAGCGGCTTGCTCAGCGTGCCGGGCCGTGAGGCTGTTCACTTCGACAGCCTGGCGCTTCGCGTGGCGCGGGTTTACCCTACCGCTCAGGTGGTACACCGCCTGGATATGGCCACCTCCGGGGTGATAGTGATGGCCTTGCATCCCAAGGCACACCGCGAGCTGAACCGGCAGTTTCGTGAGCGTGAAACTGCCAAGTGCTATTACGCCTGGGTATATGGCAACCCTAAACAAAGTGCGGGCAGCATCGATTTGCCCCTGTGCTGTGACTGGCCCAATCGGCCGCGGCACATGGTCGATCATGAGAATGGCAAGCCGGCTCTCACCCACTGGCGCTGTCTGCGCCGGCTGGAGGACCGCAGCCTGATCAAGCTGATCCCCATTACCGGGCGCTCTCATCAGTTGCGCGTACACATGAAAAGCCTGGGCCATGTTATTTTGGGGGATAACCTGTATGCCGAGGGTGAAGCACTGACCATGGCGCCTCACCTGCAATTGCATGCGGCCGAGTTGGAGTTTCGCCACCCCAAGAGTAAAGAGTGGTTGAAATTTAGCGCCCCCGCGCCATTTGATATTACCTGATGCCTTGCTGATGCCGAGGCGCCAACAATTAACAGGGTCGGCTTTGCTGGCCGCCCTGCTAATATCGACCCCGGCTCAGGCTCGACTCGACTGGACGGGCTTCGCGCAATACAGTGCCGATGCCCGTTTCCTGCATTATCAAGTACACAGCGAGCCCGTTGGCACCTTGCTTGTCTGGCCCGAATTAAACCAGACCCATCAGTGGTTGCCCATCGCCAGTGAATGGCAACGGCGGGGCTGGAAGGTATTATTACTACAACCCGACGAGCGCCAGCAGCAATTCGACCCCACCAGTGAACAACCACCGCCCTCACAAGGCCAATGGCTTAAACAACTGAGCCTGCAGCTAAGTGATCTGTTGTCCGATCATGCTCTGCTCAACAACAGGCAGGCTGAAAAAGGGCATCAGGGCTCGGCAAAAGAAATCCGCTTTCCTTTGGTGGTGATCACTCAGGGCAGTGCTGCCCTGTGGTTTCAGCAGCTGGTTGATGGCGGTGCCATTGTTCGTCCTCAAGCACTCATTCTGTTTGACGCCTTGCCCAGCCACATTACTGAACAGCAGATGCTGGCAACAAGCCTGGCTCACAACCCTTACCCTATTCTCGATATTTATAGTCACCCCGACAGTCTGTTGGCCAGGCATAATCAGCAACGTCGTCAACAGCAGCTAGGCCGTCGGGAACAAGCCGGTTATACCCTACTGCGTGGGAATGGCCCTGTGCAGTTGAACAAGCAAATAGCGGGCTGGATGGTACGATTAGGCTGGTTACCCTTACCACCCAGTGCGCCGGATTATTTAAAGGAGCAACACAGTGAAACTGGTATTTCTCGATCAACAAACCCTGGCACCGGAAATTAGCCTGCGAACGCCTGACTTTCCTCATCAGTGGCAAAGCTATGACGCCACGGCTCCCGAGCAGGTGGTTGAGCGCTTGCAAGACGCCGATATTGTGTTGCTCAACAAGGTGCGTCTCACCGCGGACATACTGGCCCAGCTACCCCACCTTAAACTGGTCGCGCTGGCGGCGACGGGAAGCGATAACGTCGACCTCGATGCCTGTCGCCAGGCCGGGGTTGCCGTCTGTAATATTCGCGACTACAGCAAAAACTCGGTACCGGAACACGCCTTGTCATTAATCATGGCGCTGAATCGCAACCTGCATGCCTATCGCAACTCCATCACCCAGGGTCGCTGGCAACAAAGCGGACAGTTTTGCTACTTTGACTATCCGGTGCGGGATCTGGCAGGGCAAACGTTGGGGTTAATCGGCTATGGCACCATAGCGCGCGATTTAGAAAAACTGGCGCAAGCGCTGGGCATGAAGGTCATAGTGGCGGCGCGTAAAGGCCAGCCGGCCACCGAGGGCAGAGTCAGCTTTGAACAGTTACTGACCAATGCCGATGTGATCAGCCTGCATTGCCCGCTTAATGATGACACCCATCATTTGATTGCCGAGCCCGAGCTCAAGATGATGAAAAGCGATGCCTTGCTGATTAACGTGGGCCGGGGTGGCCTGGTAGACGAAGCGGCCCTGTTGTCCGCATTACAGCATCAGCAAATTGGCGGTGCCGGATTTGATGTGGTTACGGCAGAGCCGCCCGCACCGGATAACCCGTTAATACAGGCATTGGCCTGCCCCAACTTTATCTTGACGCCACACATCGCCTGGGCCAGCCAAAACGCCATGCAACGACTGGCCGAGCAATTAATTGATAACGTAGAAGCCTTTGTCGCAGGCAAAGAACAAAACAGACTGGTGTAGAAAAAGCTGAAGCGGTCGGCTTTAAGCGGCAAGCAAAGCCCAGGGCCAAGCCAAAGAAGGATATTGATGGAGGCTATGACCTTGGGTTTTGGCGATGTCTTTAGCTGACGGCTGCTCGTTTTTTTATCGGATATTACGTACGCTTTTAATGGTTTCCCATGCTTGCTGAATATCCTGGGCTTTTTCTTTGGCCATTTCCATCATCTCTTTCGGCAAGCCTTGCGCCACCAGTTTGTCGGGATGGTGTTTCGACATCTGACGACGATAGGCGCGTTTTACTTCACTGTCGTCGGCATTGTCTGCCACTTCCAGAATCCGATAGGCATCCCGTAACCGGTCTGCGGAGGGTTGTGCCTGCCGGCCGCCGTTAGCGTGACCCGAGCCTTGATGAAAACCATGCAACTGCGCCTCGGCAAACGCCAGTAGCTGTTCCAGCTCGGCTTCGGAAAAACCCAGCTCCCGGGCTATGGTCAGCAGCAGGCGTCGTTCGGCAGGGTGCAGTTCGCCATCGGCAAAGGCCAGCTGTAACTGAATTTCCATGAAAAAGCGCAACAGGTTGCGGCTGTCTTTAACCCGGGCTCGAAAGCGGCGCAGGGTTTCCTGCAAGGGAAAAGCGGCATCTTTGCCTTCGCGAAAGGCATTTTGCGCCTGCACTCGCAGCTCGCCCTGCAAGCGCATTTGCGTCATCAATTGTTCGGCCAGGCGGATTTCTTCGCTGGTCACCTGCCCGCTGGATTTGGCCATATGTCCCATGGTGGCAAACGTGGTGTAAAGGAACTCGGCTTGTGCACTTTTATTGAACACCCAGGCATTCGCCAGCTTCTTGTCAATAAGGTGCCCTAACCATAAGCCCAGCAATGCTCCCGGCAGATTACCAATCAAAAAGCCGAACAGGCAGCCAATCAATTTGCCTTTTATATGTGCCAGCATCCATTATTCCTCAAACACATGCATCGAAAAACTGTGCCGGCAGGCAACATAAAGGCATATCGGCAAAGAAAGCCGATGAAAAGCAGCTAAGCTCATGGGCGGGATCCTAAAAGAAAATGTGGTACTAAAGCAGGCCATAGTGCTAGCCGCAAGAATGCTTTATCATATCCCGTTACAATAAAGTAATGACACCAAAAGCTCAACTAGCCACAGAAGGCGGTGTCGCCACCAGGATGCGAGCGTCAACCCATGAGAATACGGATTATCGGCTTACCCTTGTTGCTGCTTTCGGGCTTCACTCAGGCCCAAACAAACACTCAGGACAGCGCAACAGAAGCCGCCTCTAATTTTAGCCGCTGCTTTAGCCATGTTCCGCTTCGGGTGGACTCCGCTTCAGGCAATAATACCCAGGCCCCCATTACCGTTACCGCCGATGTGCTGGATGCCAGCCGCGACGGCAAAATATTATATCGTGGTGATGTCGAAGTAGAGCAAGCGCAACGCAGGTTCCGCGCCGACTATATGGAACTGGAGCAGTCGAGCCGCGATGTACTGGCAGAAGGTAATATCCATTATACCGATGGCACCATCAGCGTAGACAGCGAACAACGCCTTACCGGCAACCTCACCAGCAAAGATACCCAGCTTGAGCAAGCACATTACCAGTTTCACGGTGAGCCGGGGCGTGGCCAGGCCAGTCAGGTTCTGTTAAGCGACAACACCAATCAAATTGATTTGAAAGGTGCCAGTTACACCACCTGCCTACCCAACTCGGAAGTCTGGCAACTGAAGGCCAGCACAGTTCAGGTTGAACAGGATGAACCCTTTGGCGAGGCCTGGAATGCGGTGCTATGGCTAGGTGACGTGCCCGTCTTTTATTTCCCCTATCTCAGGTTTCCGGTCAAAGACGAACGCCTCAGCGGCTTCTTGTATCCCACCTACGATGTCAGCAATAGTAACGGCACCGATATCAGCCTGCCCTATTACTGGAATATCGCGCCCAATTACGACGCCACTTTCACCCCCCGCTATATGGAAAAGCGCGGCACCATGTCGCAACTCGAGTTTCGCTACCTGCCGGTGGCGGGCCAGAGCGGCACTTTATACGGGGAGTATCTGGCGAGTGACGATGTGCTGGAAAATACGCAATGGAAAGACGAAGCGCGCTGGCTACTGAACTGGCGCCATACTGCCCGCTTCGATGCCGAAGGCCACTGGCGTGCCAGTGCCGACTACACCAAAGTGGCCGGTTGGGATAATGGCTATTTCACTGACTTTTCCCCCCCGGTAGGCCAACTGGTTGATGATCAGCTGATGCAGTCCTTTCGTGGCGGCTACTACGATAGACATTGGCAATTAACCACCGAAGTCCGTGATTACCAGATCCTGAGATCTGATTTGAACACCATGCCCTTTCAGCTCGCCCCCAGCGTGGCGCTCACCAGCTATCAGGGCTTTGGCAAGTTTGACTTGGGGCTCGATGCCGAAGTCACGCAATTTAAAAACGACTCAAACGAGGCATATGAAGCCACTCGTGTGCATGCCGAGCCCAAGCTGGTGTATTCGGTGGTGAATCAACCCGGCGCTCAGCTGACCGCCGATGTGGGGGCCTACTACACCCATTACGAGCAGGATATTCCCGATACACTGTCAAGCTACTACCAAAACACCCAGGGATTTACCCCGGATGAACTGGATAGCAGTGTGGATCGGCTATTGCCACGCTTGCGACTCAACGGCACCCTGGTGTTCGACCGGGAGACCCAATGGTTTGCTCAGGACTTTACCCAGACCATAGAGCCGCAGCTGCAATACCTGTATGTGCCCTTCAAGGATCAGAATAATATCGGCCTGTACGACACCACAGATATGCGTCAGGACTATTACAGCCTGTTCAGCGACCGCCGCTTTGCCGGCCTGGACCGGATCAGTGATGCCAACCAAATCACCGCCGGCTTTACCAGTCGCATTTACGACGCCGACAGCGTTGAACGATTGCGTCTGGCACTGGCACAAACCTATAACTTCACCGCCCCCAGAGTGCAGCTATTCCCCAATGATGAGCCCAATGATGCCAAGCGCTCTTTTTTGACCTTTGAGGGTGATCTCAATATAGACGGCAACTGGTTTGTGCACACCGAGGCTCAGCAAGACACCCACAACCAGCGGTTTGCCGCCGGTAATATCACCCTGGAATACAACAACCAGGGCCGACTGGCACAACTGGGCTTTCGTCACCTGAACCAGGACTACTTCCCCGATGCCAGCAACCTGGGGAGCGATCTTAACCAGCTGGGGGGGACGTTTTCCTGGCCGCTGGATCCGCAATGGCGTCTGATTGGCGGCCATTATCGTGATATTGAACTCAATCGTAATATCGATAGTCTGATAGGGCTGCGTTACGACTCTTGCTGCTGGGCGGTCAGCCTGGTGTGGGAGCAATCGCAAAAAGAAGACCGGCTGCTCAACCCGACTGAAACCGAGCAGGAGACCCTTATCGGGCTGCGATTCGAACTCAAGGGCCTGAGCTCATTTGGTACCGGTGACGGTGATTTCTCGCCGGGCACCAGTTTATTGCCTTATTATCGGCCTTTTAATTTAAATAATTGATGTTATTGCGCACAGGATTTGTCATGAAAAAAAGATGTAAACAGCTGTTGATTGCCGCCTGTTTGGGGCTGCTTTCAACAGCCAGCCACGCAGTTGAAATGTTGGATAAAGTCGTTGCCGTGGTCGATAAAGACGTGGTGCTGGAAAGCCAACTGGCCGGCCTGGTCGATCAGGTTAAAAACAGCGCCAAGGCGGCGGGGCAATCACTACCCGATGAACAGGCACTGCGTAAGCAGGCCCTGGAACGACTGATACTCGAAAGCCTGCAGTTACAGTTGGCCGAGCGCCTGGGACTGCGCATTACCGATACCCAACTGGAGCAGGCAATAGCGAATGTGGCTCGCAGCGAAGGGAAAACCCCGGAGCAGCTGCGCAGTGGATTAGCCGCCCAGGGCATTACCTATGGCCAGTTCAGGGAACAGGTACGCAACGAAATTCTGCTCAGTGAGCTGGCTCGCAACCAGGTGCGCCGTCGCATCAATATTTCCGATCAGGAAGTAAAGCAGGTAGTGCAGATGATCAAGGAGCAGGGACAGAACCAGAACCGCTACCGAGTGGGAAATATCTTGCTACCGCTACCAGGTAACCCCAGCACAGCACAGCTTCGCCAGGCGAGCAGCCAGGCAGAAACCTTGATCAAGCAGTTGAAACAAGGCGCAGACTTCCGCCAGCTTGCCATAGCCAACAGCGCGGGGCCCAAAGCCCTGGAAGGTGGCGACTGGGGCTTGCTGGGTATCAATGAAATGCCCTCCTTGTTCAGCGAAGCGGTGAAGAATAACCGTAAGGGTGATATTATTGGTCCTATTCGCTCCGGTGCCGGCCTGCACATTCTGACTATTTTTGATATGCAAGGCGCTACGGCACAAACCGTGCAAGCGGTAGAAGTGCGCGCTCGCCATATTTTGCTCAAGCCTTCCATTATCATGAGCGAAGACAAAGCTCAGTCCATGCTGGCCGACTTTGCCCGCTCTATTCGCGCAGGCACAGCCAGCATGTCACAGCTGGCCGAGCAGTTTTCAGAAGACCCGGGGTCTGCCATCAACGGCGGTGATTTAGGCTGGGCGGCACCGGAAATGTATGTCAGCAGTTTTCGTGACACGGTCAGTCAACTCAAGGTGGGTGAGCTTAGCGAACCATTCCGCTCAGAACACGGTTGGCACCTGGTCAAGCTGGAAGATAAGCGGGTGATGGATGCCACCGAGCAAGCTACCGAACAACGAGCCTACAAGCTGATTTTTAATCGTCGCTTTACCGAAGAAGTGCAAACCTGGCTGGACGAGCTGAAGGATGAAGCCTATATCCGTATTGTCGACACTACTCTATCAAACGGTGAACTGTGATTTGTAAACGTATCGCGATAACACCTGGCGAGCCTGCCGGCATTGGCCCCGAACTGATGTTGGCCCTTGCCGAGCAAGACTGGCCAGTAGAACTGGTGGTCATTGCCGACCCCGATCTGATTCAGGCTCGGGCCAGGGCCCTTGGTAAATCCTTGACCCTGCAGCCCTATCAGCCTGAACTGCCTCCCAAACCGCAACGAGCCGGCACTCTCACCATAGCCCCGGTCAAGCTGGCCAGCCCGGCCAAGCCAGGCGTGCTGGATGAAACCAACGGCCTCTATGTGCTCGAGACGCTGAAACGGGCCTCGGACGGTAACATGAGTGGTGAATTTGCCGCCGTGGTTACCGGCCCGGTGCACAAGGGCATTATTAATAAAGCGGGCGTGTCCTTTAGTGGCCATACCGAATTTTTTGCCCAGCAGGCCAATGTGCCCGATGTGGTGATGTTGCTTGCCACCCCGGGGTTACGGGTGGCGCAGGTCACCACCCATATCCCGCTGGCCTATGTGGCCAAGGCCATCACCGAAGAGCGCCTGAGCAAAGTCATTCGTATTTTACATGCGGATCTGAAAAGCAAGTTTGCCCTGCCCAATCCACGCATTTATGTGTGTGGATTAAACCCGCATGCCGGTGAAGATGGACACCTTGGCCGCGAAGAGCTGGATATTATTATTCCGGCCCTCGACGTTCTGAGAGCCGAAGGGATGGACCTGGTCGGTCCGCTGTCATCGGATACGGTTTTCCAGAAGAAGTATATGGAAGATGCCGATGCCTTCCTGGCCATGTATCACGATCAGGGCTTGCCGGTCCTTAAATACATTGGCTTCGGCCAAGCGGTTAACATCACTCTGGGCCTGCCCTTTATCCGCACCTCAGTGGATCATGGTACGGCGTTGGAGTTGGCAGGAACCGACCAAATCGATGCGGGCAGCATGCTGTGCGCGCTTAATCAGGCCATTGAAATGATAGAAAAACGCGATGAATAGTAAAGTTCACCAAGGGCATAAGGCTCGTAAACGCTTCGGCCAGAATTTTTTGCACGACGACTATGTTATCGACCAGATAGTCGATGCCATTCATCCCAGCGATGAATTTACCATGGTTGAAATTGGTCCGGGTCTGGGCGCCCTCACCGGCCCGGTTTGTGATCGCATTAACCGCCTGAATGTGGTGGAGCTGGATCGGGATCTGGCCGCGCGTCTGGCCACTCATCCCTTCTTGAAAGACAAGTTGAATATTCATCAGGCCGATGCCATGAAGTTTGACTTTTCCCAGCTGCAGGAGCCGGGCAAGAAGCTGAAAATCTTTGGCAACCTGCCTTACAACATCTCGACGCAACTGATGTTTCATTTGTTCGAGTTTGCCGCTTGCGTCGAAGACATGCATTTTATGCTGCAAAAGGAAGTGGTGAATCGTCTGGCCGCAGGTCCGGGTAGCAAGACCTATGGCCGCCTGAGTGTGATGGCACAATATTATTGTCAGGTCGTCCCCGTGCTGGAAGTGGGCCCGGAAGCGTTCAAGCCCGCGCCCAAGGTCGACTCGGCCGTGGTCAAGCTGCTGCCCTATGCCACACCGCCTCACCCGGTGACCGATATCCGCTGTTTATCTCGCGTGACCGCCGATGCCTTCGGCAAGCGTCGCAAAACCATTCGCAACAGCCTGAGCCATCTGTTCAGTGTCGAGCAAATCACCGCCCTGGGGCTGGATCCTACCGCTCGGCCAGAACAGCTCTCGCTGGTACAATATGTTGTATTGGCCAACGCCTTGGCCCAACGCAAGGAATAACCATGACTCCCGGCGCAATTCATATCACCACACAACCACATTATTTAGCCGAGCGTTCAACGCCCGATGAACAGAATTATGTGTTTGCCTATACCATTACTATTGCTAACCGTGGCGACGTTCCCGTCAAGTTAATAAGCCGTCGCTGGTTGATTACCGATGCCAACGGCAAGATGATAGAGGTGGAAGGCAGCGGTGTGATTGGCGAGCAACCGCGCATCGCGCCGGGAGAGCAGTTTACCTACACCAGCGGTGTCAGTCTGGAAACACCGGTAGGCGTCATGGAAGGCAGCTACACCATGAGCCAGGAAAACGGGGATGAATTCCAGGCCCCCATAGCCGCATTTCGTCTCGCCCTGCCCAATCTGATTAACTGATGGCAACCTATATTATTGGTGACTTGCAGGGGTGTCTCACCGAGCTGGATATTCTGTTGGCCGAAGTGGGACTCAATCCTTCACGGGATCAACTCTGGTTGACCGGCGATCTGGTTGCCCGGGGCCCGGACTCACTAGGCTGTTTACGCCGTGTGATGGCGTTGGGCAACGCCGCTACCACGGTACTCGGTAATCACGACTTGCACCTGCTGGCGGTAGCCAATGGCATTGGCAAGCTCAAGACGGCCGATAAGGTCAGCCCCATATTGCAGGCGACCGATAGTGCCGACCTGCTGTATTGGCTACGCCATCAACCCCTGTTGGCGGAATACCATACAGATACCGCGAATGCCGAGGCTGATGGCTTTGTCATGACCCATGCCGGCATCCCCCCGCAATGGAGCCTGGAGCAGGCACGGCAGGCGGCCCGCAGTGCTGAGACTGAATTACGCTCGGCCCACTATAAAGAACGGTTAGCGCAGATGTATGGCAATGAGCCCGATTTTTGGCGCTCCGACTTATCCGATCTTGAGCAATTACGCTTTACCATCAACGGCTTTACCCGCATGCGCTTGTGCCATCAGGATGGTCGGCTGGATCTGGCCCACAAAGCGACCGTGAGCGAGGCGCCCGAGCATCTGGTGCCCTGGTTCACCCTGCGTGGCGATCATCAGGATCCGCCGCTGATCTTCGGCCATTGGGCGGCATTGGAAGGTCAGTGTGAGATGCCTGGTATTCATGCGCTGGATACCGGCTGTGTCTGGGGGGGGAGTATGACGCTGTTATGCTGGGAAAGCGGCGAGCGTATCGCCACTGCCTGCCCTGTTTACGCGTAAATAATGTGTGAAGGAGAAAGCGTGAGGGGTAAGAGGTAAATAAAACACCTCAACACCTCACGCTGCTTCCTGCACGCTTCAGCTTCTTTCAAATACCTGAAACCGACACTCATATTCGTTGCGTTCATCCGCTGGGCGCACCTGTTCGGACTTTAATTGCCAGTCTGCAGCCTGAAACGGGAAGTAGGTGTCTCCGTCTAGTTCGGCTTCTATCCGGGTCAGATACAAACGCTGACTCAAGGGCAGAAATGCCTGATACAGCTGGCCCCCGCCCATCACCATGATTTCGGCTTCATCCTGCAACAAGGTCAGGGCAGCCGCGGGGGACGCCACCACCTCGGTGCCTGACGGCGCCTCGCTCAGGCTGCGGCTAACAATAATGTTGCGCCGCCCCGGCAAAGGCTTGCCGATAGAGTTGAAGGTATTACGCCCCATGACCACCGGCTTGCCCAGCGTGGTTTGCTTGAAATACGCCAGATCACCCGGCAGGTGCCACGGCATGTCATTGTCCTTGCCGATGACGCCGTTACGCGTCATCGCCACTATCATCGACACCAACATGGCTTATTCTCGTGTATAGATAACGTGACCGTCATCTTCTTCGTCGTCCCAGTCATCATCGTCTTCGTCAATATCATCCTCCGGCTCGGCATGCTTGCCGAGTGTGGTTTGATGATATTCATCCCACTTGAAGTTAACCGGCTCGCGCGCATCTTCCAGCTCTTTTTGCGTACGTGGGTTTTCTTCCAGGAAGTTCATCAGGGCTTGAGTCAGCTCCTGAGTGCCTTCTTTGCTAATGGCAGCGATACGGAATACCGGTCCTTGCCAGTCCAGACGCTCTATCACGCGCTCGATAATGGCCTCGGCTTCATCTTCCATGACCAGGTCAAGCTTGTTGAAGATCAACCAGCGGGGCTTGTTGGCTACCGTTTCGCTGTATTGCACCAGTTCATTGATAATGATCTCGGCGTTGTCGGCAGGATCCGACTCATCGATCGGCAGTATATCCACTATGTGCAACAGCACACGGCAGCGCTCAAGGTGCTTCAGGAAACGAATCCCCAATCCCGCACCATCGGCGGCGCCTTCAATCAAACCGGGAATATCGGCCACGACGAAGCTTTGATGGCCATCGCAACGCACTACGCCCAGGTTAGGCACCAGGGTGGTAAAGGGGTAGTCGGCCACTTTAGGCTTGGCCGCAGACACGGCGCGAATAAAGGTCGATTTGCCGGCATTGGGCAAACCCAGCATACCCACGTCTGCCAGCAGCAGCAGCTCCAGCAAGACTTCGCGGATTTCGCCCGGGGTACCATTGGTTTTCTGGCGAGGAGCACGGTTAACCGAGCTTTTAAAGCGCGCGTTACCCAGACCATGGAAGCCGCCCTTGGCCACTAGCAATTTTTGCCCGTGGCGAGTCAAATCACCGAGTATTTCGCCGGTCATTTCGTCTTTGGCCCGGGTACCGACCGGTACCTTGAGCACTAAATCCTGGCCGCGTTTACCGGTACAGTTACTGCTGCGGCCGTTTTCGCCCCGTTCGGCACGATGAAAACGTTCAAAATGGTAATCGATCAGGGTGTTGAGGTTCTCATCGGCCAGCATGTACAAGTCGCCGCCATCGCCGCCATCGCCGCCATCGGGCCCACCATTGGGGATATATTTTTCACGGCGAAAACTCACACAACCGTTACCACCGTCACCGGCTTCAACCCGGATTTGTGCTTCATCAACAAATTTCATTGCATTACTCTCCCATTCGCTTTCTTATCCCAGTGTATCCGGTTCGAATGCTGAATGTGCTTTTTATAAAACAAAAAGCCCCGCCAGTAGGCGGGGCTTTTTTAGTCCAGCTTGATGCTTACTCAGCTTCAATGCTTACGAACTTGCGGTTCTTGGGACCTTTAATCTCAAACTTCACCTTGCCGCTGGCTTTGGCGAATAGAGTGTGATCTTTGCCCAGGCCTACGTTGTCGCCGGCGTGAAACTTAGTGCCGCGCTGACGTACAATGATGTTGCCCGCCAGGACATTTTCACCACCAAAACGCTTAACACCAAGACGTTTGCTTTCTGAATCGCGACCGTTACGAGTTGAGCCGCCTGCTTTTTTATGTGCCATGGAACTTAACTCCCCTCTTAGGCGCTGATACCAGTGATTTTCACTTCAGTGAACCACTGACGATGACCCTGCTGTTTGCGAGAGTGCTTACGACGACGGAACTTAACGATCTTGACTTTTTTGCCACGACCGTGAGCTACGACTTCAGCCACTACTTTGCTACCGTCGATGTAAGGAACACCAACTTTAACGTCTTCACCTTGAGCAACCATAAGCACTTTGTCGAATTCGACAGAAGCGCCAGTTTCAACGTCCAGCTTCTCTAGACGAATCACCTGCCCTTCGGCTACACGGTGCTGTTTTCCGCCGCTTTGGATTACCGCGTACATGATTTTAACTCCGATTTATTGGCACTGTTTACCCTCTGAGGGCGTGCACTAAAACTGTTCTACAATGGTCGCGTATTGTACGCAGATTGCGAGGATGAGACAAGAGTGCAACCATAAAAAAATGCGTCTTATCCATCAAGATGTCAAAGCGCGGCTCGGCGGCTTTATACCTTTAACAAATAGTGTAAAATCACCTTCATCAATGGCTTTTGACTGCGTCGTTTGGCTTATAACGTTATGGTAGATATCAATAAAATAAAAAAATTGACCGAGCAAGACATGCAATCGGTCAATAATTTAATTATGTCACGACTGCAATCAGACGTGGCGTTAATCAATCAGCTCGGTTTTTACATTGTGGGCGCAGGCGGTAAACGCATGCGCCCACAGCTTACCGTGCTGGCCGCCCGTGCCCTCGGATTCAATGGCGATGCCCACATTAGCCTGGCCGCCATTATCGAATTTATTCACACGGCAACTCTGCTCCATGACGATGTGGTGGACGAGTCCGACTTGCGCCGTGGTCGAGACACCGCCAACGCCCTGTTTGGCAATGCGGCCAGCGTGCTGGTGGGCGATTTTCTGTATACCCGCGCCTTTCAGATGATGACCGAGCTGGATAACATGAAAATCATGAACATCCTCAGCGACGCCACCAATATCATTGCCGAGGGCGAGGTTCTGCAGCTGATGAACTGCAACGATCCCGACACCACCGAAGACAGTTATATGCAGGTGATTTACTGCAAGACGGCCAAGCTGTTTGAAGCCGCTACCCGGCTGGCCGCCGTGCTGACCCATCAACCGGCTGACATTGAACAGGCGATGCTGGATTACGGTAAATATCTGGGCACGGCATTTCAGCTGGTAGATGACATCATGGATTACAGCTCGGATGCCGGCAACATGGGTAAAAACGTCGGCGACGATCTGGCCGAAGGCAAGCCGACCCTGCCCTTGCTGCGCGCCATGGCCGTAGGCAATGATACCCAGCGTGAGCGCATCCGCGATGCCATCGCCAACCGCACCGGCATGGATCACCTGGAAGAAATCATGGGCATTCTGGCAGACACTCAGGCGCTGGAATACAGCCAGCAAAAAGCCGAGCAGGAGGCCCAGAAAGCCATCGACAGTTTGAGTATCCTGCCCGACTCCGAACACAAGTCGGCGCTGATTGCCCTCGCCCGCATGGCGGTAGACCGCAGCAGCTGAGGCTAAGCGCGTGAAGAGTTAAGTGTGAAGTGAAAAACCAAGCCGAGCTCTTGCTCTGTCGTTCCGCCGAATAAATTGCTGGCGACGAAAGGCAGTGCTTTATTTCCCCTTCACTCTTTACGCCTCGCCCCTCACTCACCCAATAAAAACGCCAGCTCGATGAGCTGGCGTTTTAGTTCGCGATAGACGTGGCTAATTATGCATCAAACGGGTGACGCAAAATCATGGTTTCTTCGCGATCCGGGCCGGTAGAAATGATGTCTACTGGTACGCCGGTCAGGGTTTCAATACGCTTGATATAGTTACGGGCCGCCTGAGGCAGACCTTCCAGAGTTACAACACCAAAGGTCTTCTCACTCCAGCCGGGCATGGTCTCGTAAACTGGCTTCACGGTTTCATAATCTTCGGCGGCCATGGGTGGCACGTCCTTGATAGAACCGTCCGGCATTTGATAGCCCACACAAATCTTGATCTCTTCAAGACCGTCCAGTACATCCAGCTTGGTCAGACAAAAACCTGAAATGGAGTTCACCTGAATCGCGCGCTTGATGGCAACCAGGTCTAACCAACCGGTACGACGTAAACGACCGGTAGTCGCACCAAATTCATGGCCCACAGTACCCAGGTGTTTACCGGCTGCATCCAGCTTCTCTTGACCGTCGTAAAGCTCGGTAGGGAAAGGACCTGAGCCAACGCGCGTGGTGTAGGCTTTGATAATGCCCAGTACATAATCCAGGTAGCAAGGACCAAAACCGGAACCGGTGGCAACGCCGCCAGCAGTGGTATTGGACGAGGTCACATAAGGATAGGTACCGTGATCGATGTCCAGCAAGGTGCCCTGGGCGCCTTCGAACATAATCTTGTCACCGTTTTTACGGGCCACATCCAGCACATCGCTCACATCGACGACCATGCTGGTCAGCAGCTCGGCATAGCCTTTGGCTTGCTCCAGTACCTCTTCGTAAGATACGGCCTCAACACCATAAAAACCGGTCAGCTGGAAGTTGTAGTATTCTACGACTTCTTTCAACTTGACGGCAAAGGTGTCCATGTTGGCAAGATCACCCACGCGCAAACCGCGACGAGCAACTTTGTCTTCATAGGCAGGGCCAATACCACGACCGGTGGTACCGATTGCATTGGCGCCACGAGCCACTTCACGAGCAACGTCCATGGCAACATGGTACTGCAGGATCAGAGGACAGGCTTCGCTCAGCACCAGGCGCTCGCGCACCGGCACACCGCTGGCTTCCAGACCTGCCATTTCTTTCAGCAAGGCGTCTGGTGATAACACCACACCATTAGCAATGATGCAGGTACAGTTATCGTGCAAAATACCTGATGGAATAAGGTGAAGAACGGTTTTTTTACCGTCGATAACCAGAGTATGGCCCGCATTGTGGCCCCCCTGATAACGTACGACATAACGGGCTTTATCAGTCAGAAGGTCTACGACCTTACCCTTGCCTTCGTCACCCCACTGGGTGCCAAGTACCACAACGTTTTGTCCCATTTTTCCTTTCACTAACTGTTAAGTTATTAAAAACCGAGTCTATCAAATTTTGACCAGATTCGGAATATACTAAGCCAAACTTGCCTGGAAAAACTCGGGCAGAAAAAAGCCCGGCTGCCCGGGCTTTGGTTTTACTGGATTTTTCCCGAAGGATCCTTGAGGAAACGGAAGAACTCGCCATCCGGTTTGAGGATCATCATGTCACCCCCATGCTCGAAACTTTTACGATAGGCTTCGAGACTCCGAATAAAGCTGAAAAATTCCGGATCTGCCGCGTAGGACTCGGCATAAATATTGGCCGCCGACGCATCACCTTCACCACGCAGTGTGCGTGAATTACGCTGAGCTTCGGCAATCATGACGGTGACCCGACGATCCGCTTCTGCCTTGATGATTTCGGCCTGTTCACGACCCTGTGATCTGTGCTCTCGAGCTACCGCAGTACGCTCGGCGCGCATCCGCTGATAGATGGAGTTGGACACTTCGGTCGGCAGGTTGATCTGCTTGATCCGTACATCCAGCACCTTGATCCCCAGTTCGGAAGATGAATCCAGCAGACCGCGCAATGCGCTTTCCATCACATCGCCCCGCTCGCCGGACACGATATCGCGAATGGTACGGCTACCGATTTCGGAACGCAGGCTGTTGTTAATACGTCGACGCAGCAGGTTTTCTGCCTGCAGACGATTACCGCCACCCGTGGCCAGATAATAGTTGGCGAAGTTGTCGATGCGCCATTTTACGTAGGAGTCGATGATCAGGTCTTTCTTCTCCGAGGTAACAAAGCGATCCACCTGATCGTCAAGGGTCTGTAAACGGGCATCCAGTTTACGAACCTGGTCTATCATGGGCACCTTAAAGTGCAAGCCTGGTCCGTATACGGTGGGTTGCTCCGTTCCCTGCTCACGCTTCACCTTGCCAAATTGCAGCACTATGCCCCGTTCGCCTTCAACTACCACGAATACAGAGGCATAAAGTACGATAACAGCCAGGGCAAGAATCACCATTAAACCTTTTTTCATGGCTTAGTTTCTCCCTGTCGGACGGATGGAACTTCTATCGGAATTCGAGCCAGCTTGTCCGCTGTCCGAGCCCGCTTGCTGTTGTAAGCCATTAATATAATCAGAGGTGATGATATTAGGATCTACCTTGGTCTTGCGGTTGGCGCTCTGCTCAAGCAGCTTGTCCAGCGGCAGATACATCATGTTATTACTCCCCTCGGGGGTATCGACGATGACCTTGTTGACCTTGCTGTAAATCTCTTCCATGGTCTCCAGGTAAATACGCTCGCGGGTTAACTCAGGTTGTAATTGATACTGAGGCAGCAACTCGCGAAAACGCGCCACTTCACCTTCGGCACGCAGGGCAACCTGCTCTTTATAACCTTCGGCTTCTTGCAGCAGGCGCTTGGCCTGACCGCGGGCCTTGGGCTCGATTTCACGAGCGTAGGCTTCGGCTTCACGAATAAAGCGCTGTTCGTCTTCCTGTGCCGCTATGGCATCATCGAAGGCATCTTTTACTTCTTCCGGCGGACGCGCCGGCAGGAAGTTAAGATCCAGCACCGCCAGACCTAACTGGTACGGCTCGATAATTTCGTCCAGCAGGGCACGGGTTTCCTGACGCACTCGCTCACGACCCACTGTCAGTACGTCATCCATGGTGCTGTGACCCACCACATAACGCAAGGCACTATCCAGCGCCTGATGCAGACTGTCGTCGGCATTGGTCACGTTGAACAGGTAGTCCCGTGGCTCAAGCACGCGATACTGCACTTCCATTTCAACCCGTACCAGGTTTTCATCTTTGGTCAGCATAAAGCCGGACGCAGGTTGTGACCGCACCGACTCTACGTCAACCGGAAATACTCGATCGATGAAGGTGACTTTCCAGCTCAGGCCAGGCTCAACGGTCTGGTAATAATTACCAAAGCGTAATACCACGCCGCGCTGCGCTTCACCTATGGTGTAGAAACCGCTCACGACCCAGGCGACCAGGGCAATCACCAGGCCGACCACTATGCCGAAAGAGCCGAGGCCACCTCCGCCACCGGTGCCCGAGCCGCGACGCCCCAGTAAACCACTCAATTTATTACTCAGGTTACGAATTACCTGATCCAGATCTGGCGGACCTTGCTGCTTGCCGTTATTCCCCCAAGGGTCACGGTCTTTGCCACCATTTCCAGGCTCATTCCAAGCCATTTGTCTCTCCGTTTTTCTGATTTATAAAAGTAACTTTACCAAGCAATCAATCGCTTATAAAGCGTTCTAACGGCTCATCTTCCTGCTTACGCAAACGTTGCCAATCAGCTTGCTGCAGCCGGATATCGACCACAAACTCACCCTGTTCGCCAAACGATTCGCTTACTACTCCTTTCATGGCATAAAGCCGACTGCGCAGCTTTGATGCCGATGCCGGCAACGTCAACCTGTGTTCTACCAGCACACCAGCCAGCAACTGGTTCAGGGCATCGAGCAGTTGCTCCATGCCCAATGCCTCTTGTGCCGACAGCCAGACGGCCCGCGGTTTACCTTCTTCATCCAGCTCGACTCGACTGGTGGGATTGTCCAGCTTGTCTATTTTATTGAATACCATGAGTACGGGGACGTCATCGGCTTCAATCTGTTCCAGCACCGAATTGACCTCGTCGATGTTTTCACGCATTTGCTCATCGGCGCAATCCACCACATGCAGCAACAAGTCTGCATCCCGGGTTTCTTGCAGGGTTGCCTTGAAAGCGGCAATTAAATCGTGCGGCAAATGACGAATAAACCCAACGGTGTCGGCCAGTATGGTGATGCCGGCATCGGGTAATTCCAGCTTGCGCAAGGTGGGATCCAGGGTCGCAAACAGCTGGTCCGCCGCATACACATCCGACTGGGTCAGCCGATTGAACAGCGTCGACTTTCCGGCGTTGGTATAGCCCACCAGTGATAAAGTCGGTAACGCGTTACGCTTGCGGGCCCGACGGCCCTGTTCACGCTGGCGCGATACTTTTTCCAATCGTTTTTGAATATATTTAATGCGATCCCGCAACAAACGTCGGTCGGTTTCCAGCTGGGTTTCACCCGGGCCACGCAATCCTATGCCCCCTTTCTGTCGCTCAAGGTGAGTCCATCCTCTGACCAGGCGAGTAGAAAGATGGCGAAGCTGAGCCAGCTCGACCTGCAGCTTACCTTCGTGGGTACGAGCGCGCTGGGCAAATATATCCAGGATAAGACCGGTACGATCCAGCACCCGGCATTTTATTTCTCGCTCCAGGTTACGCTCCTGGGCCGGGCTCAGGCTGTGGTTGAAAATCACCACATCGGCGCCATGCATTTGTACCAGGCTCGCCAGCTCGTCGACTTTACCGGTGCCAATAAAAAACTTGGGCTGCGGTGCAGTTCGACTACCGGTGAGTACCGAGCAGATGCTGACGCCCGCCGAATCGGCCAGCAGTTCCAGCTCTTCCAGATCTTCCCGTTCGCTGTCGTCGGCAAAATTGACATGAACCAGAATCGCGGACTCGCCTCCTTGATAACGCTCAAACAAGGTGCGCCCTCCATAGTATAAAGTCGCCGTGCGGCAAATCGCACAGCGGAGTCAGCATAGGGTAATAACTCAAGCTCAATCCTGGTCCTGCTCGGGGGCAGCCGCGTCTGCGCTGGCCGCAGGCGGGATCAGATGAAGCACAGGACGTGCGGGTACCACGGTTGAAATCGCGTGCTTGTACACCATCTGGCTCACTGTATTTTTCAGCAAAATAACGAATTGATCGAATGACTCTACTTGTCCTTGTAGCTTGATGCCATTCACCAGATAAATAGAGACAGGGACCCGCTCTCGGCGCAGCGCATTCAAAAACGGGTCCTGCAAAGATTGTCCCTTAGCCATGTTGTTGTCCTTATCTTTTGTCATTATAAAAATTGTTATTGTTGTATTTCATGATGAGCCTGCCTGATCTGGGCAACTACATCCTGACAAAGCGTTTTATTATCGGTATCCAGCCACTGTAAATCCGGCCATCCCCTTAGCCAGGTCAGCTGCCGCTTGGCCAGCTGTCGGGTGGCGGCTGTACCACGCTCTATCATTTCATCATAGCCGACAACACCGCTCAGGTAATCCCACATCTGACGATAGCCGACACAGCGAATGGCCGGCAGATCCGGATGTAAATCACCTCGTTCATACAAGGCGCGAACTTCCTGTTCAAACCCCTGGTCCAGCATCAGACGAAAACGCTCACCAATCCGCTTGTGCAATTCGGCGCGCTCACGAGGCGCAATGGCAAACTGTAACACTTTGTAAGGCAAGGGATCACCCTTGCGCTGTGTTAATTCTGTTAGCGTCTTGCCAGAGACACGAAAAACCTCCAATGCTCGAGACAAACGCTGGGGATCGTTTGGATGAATTCTGGCGGCGGCCACCGGATCCAGAGCGGCCAGCTGCCGATGCAACGCTTCCCAGCCCTGCTGTTGTGCTTCCTGTTCTATTTGTGCCCTGACGTCGGCATCGGCACTGGGCAGAGGCGACAAGCCTTCCAGCAAGGCTTTGAAATACAGCATGGTGCCGCCCACCAGCAAGGGAATACGCCCCGCGGCCGTGATCTCGGCCATCGCGGCCAGGGCATCACGCCTGAAATCGGCGGCCGAATACGCCTCGGCGGGATCCAGCAAGTCGATCAACCGGTGCGGGACCGCAGTCTGCTCTGCCGCCGTGGGCTTGGCGGTGCCGATATCCATGCCTTTATAGACCAGTGCCGAATCGACGCTGATCAAGTCACACGGCAAGGTCTGACACAGCTCCATCGCGAGGCTGGTTTTACCGGATGCCGTCGGGCCCATCAAAAATATTGCCAGGGGCTTAGTCCCCATTTATCCACCTGTCTAATTGTTGTTCCAGCGCCAGCGGCTGCAAAAAGGGCAATGCCTCCAGCTCGACTGGCAGCTGAGGTTGTAGCCGCTGCCACAACGCCACCGCCTCGGCCATGGACCAGGACTGGCGATGGGCACTGCCCTGGGCAGTTAACCATTGGCATAAATCCGCCGGCGCCATCTCTTGATCCAGTCGAGTTAATAACTCGGGAAACAGGCGCGCCAGGTCGGCATGACGCAGTGGTTGCGGAACCCGAGTCAGAATAATGGTGTCGCCGGGAGCCTTTTTCAACTCCAGCCCCAGTTTTTGCAACTGTAGGTGATGCCGCGCCAGGGCTTGATGCTGCTCGGACGACAAACTGAGCCGAATGGGCAATAACAGCGGTTGTGGCGTTAACCCCTGTTGCCAGACGGCAAACAGGGCAAGGCCATCGGCATAGGCAATGGCGCGGTTAAGGTCACACAACCACAGCTGCTGTTGGTACCACAGCACCAGGCCTCTTTCCTTGACCAGCTGTAACGGTTGCCCGTATTCCGGGGATAGCCCCTCCCCTGTGGCAATGACGGATTCGGGAACCGAACCTGCGTCAAAGGAAGCAGTCGAACCCGGCTCGGCCGCCACTGTCGTCAACAGGCCATCTATGCCCTGCCATTCGCCGCGACTGATGCTGCTTGGCGTGCTTTCTCGCGCCGAGCCACCATAGCCATGTCGAGGCGCCTGATATCTGACCGCCTCTCTGAGCTGGGGGGAATGGGCTGGCTCTTCGTCCCAGTTGGTTCCGCCGTGAGTACTGGTCGAGGGCGATGGCTCTGCGGACTCAATGAGTGGTGCCTGTTCAAAAGCCTGCGCCAGTACCTGATAAATAAAGTCATGCACCAGACGGGATTGATGAAACCGCACCTCATGCTTGGCCGGGTGCACGTTCACATCCACTTCTGTTGCATCCAGCTCCAGGTACAACACAAAGGCCCCATGACTGTCGGCCGGCAGCCGCTCGCCATAGGCCTGGCGCACCGCGTGATTGAGCAGCTTGTCGCGCATCATGCGGCCATTCACATAGGTATATTGCACGTCGGGCTGGGCGCGTGTCGCACTCGGAGGGGCAATCCAGCCCCACAGCCGAAAACCGTGATGCTCGCTATCCAGCTTGAGTGCCGAGTTGATAAAGGCGGGCCCGCACACGGCCGCCAACCGCTTGTCTTGCTGGGAAGGCAGGCGACCGGCACGGTACTGGCGTACTTGCTTGCCGTTATGACGTAATACCAGGTCGAGATCGAAGCGGCTTAACGCAATGCGCCGCACCACTTCGTCTATGTGACCAAACTCGGTTTTTTCGGTCCGCATGAACTTGCGCCGCGCGGGGGTATTAAAAAACAGATCGCTCACTTCCAGGGTGGTGCCCTGGGGGTGCGAAGCCGGCATCAGCTTCACTTCCATGTCCCGCCCTTCGGCCATGGCCTGCCAGGCTTCGCTCTGCTCGGCCGTTCTGGAGGTGAGCGTCAGACGCGCCACCGAACTGATCGAGGCCAGGGCTTCGCCACGAAAGCCCAGGCTCATGATCTGCTCCAGATCTTCCAGCGAACTGACCTTGGAAGTGGCATGGCGCGATAGCGCCAGCGCCAGCTCGTCTTTACTGATACCGCAGCCGTTATCTCGCAGTCGGATCAGCTTGGCGCCGCCCTTTTCGATGTCGATATCGATGCGGGTCGCGCCGGCATCCAGACTGTTTTCAATCAGCTCTTTGACCACAGAGGCCGGTCTTTCCACCACTTCCCCGGCGGCAATCTGGTTCGCCAAACGGGCAGGTAATATCTGAATGGCCATATCAGCTCCCTGGTATATCCAATACCTGACCAATGCGCACCACGTCGGAACTCAAACGGTTGTGGCCTTTCAGGCGGCTCACGCTCACCCCGTAACGTTGGGCAATTAGAGACAGGCTCTCACCGGTACGCACCGTGTGCTGTTGTGGCTTGTCCGCCGCCTGGTTGGCCATCATGGTGCCACTGGGCGGGTTTTGTCGATAATAGGATTTAATGCCATTAAATACCGCTTGCGCCACTTTTTGCTGATGGGCCGCCGTCAATAGCAACCGCTCTTCTTCCGGGTTGGAAATAAAGCCCGCCTCAATCAGCAGCGAAGGGATATCCGGCGACTTCAATACCGCCAGGCTGGCATGCTCTGGTTTACTCTTGTGCAAACGCACTACCTTGCCCATGGCTGACAATATATGCTCGCTGATGGCGTAGCTGTCCGCACGGGATCTGTCCATCGACAAGTCGAGAAAGGTGCGGGTGAGATAAGGGTTGCCATCGGTTTGGGAAATCACCTCGCCCACCCCACCCAGCAATTCCGACTGACGCTCTTGCTTCTCCAGCCAGCCCGCCATTTCCCGGTTGGCCCGATTGGACGACAACACCCAGACCGAGGCGCCACGAGGACCACTGTTGGCCACGCTATCGGCATGAATCGACAGTAATAAGTCGGCGCGGCCCTTGCGGGCAATTTCCGAGCGACGATTAAGGTTAACGTAGTAATCGCCGGTACGCGTCATTACCGCCCGCATGCCCGGCTCTTTGTTGATCAGATCGGCCAGCCGTCGAGATATGGCCAGTGTGATGTGTTTTTCCTGATTTTTCTTCGGTCCTATCGCCCCGGGATCTTCACCACCATGGCCCGCATCAATGGCAATCACCACCTCTTTCTGCCCCATGGGGGCGGGTTTGCGGACTATCGGCTGCCGCGCCCGACTGGCGTCATTGTAGGGCAAGTCGATCACCAGCCGGTGGCCATAGTCTCCGGCGGGCGCCAAAGGGAACACCACCGGCTTGACGCTCTGTTTAAGCTCAAACACCAAACGATAGCTGCCGGCTACCGGTGGGGTGCTGTGACGCACCTTGGTGATCAGCTCGCTTTTATTGTGGATGGCGGCAAATTTCACCCGATTCTGGGTGTCGCTCAAGTCCACCACCAGCCGATGAGGATTGGTGAGCATAAAATATTTATAGCTCGGCGCCGAGCTCATATCGAGCACGATGCGGGTATTGTCTGGCGAGGGCCAGACCCGAATGCTTTCCAGCTGATTTGCCCAGGCCGACACGCTGAACCAAAAGCAGATGAATACCAGTATCGCCTTCACGCTGTGAGTTTCTCCAATAGTGCCACTCCAACCGGGGTTCTCGCTTCAATGCGCGCCACTCTCTGCACCCCTTCATATTTCAGGGTCACTTCCATATCGGGTGCGGGCAGCATGCCATGGCCTCGCTCTGGCCACTCGACCAGACACAGGCTGTCTGGGGTAAAGTAATCACGAATCCCCATGTATTCCAGCTCTTCCGGATCCGCCAGCCGATATAAATCAAAGTGATACACCTGCCAGCCTCCTACCTGATAAGGCTCAACCAGGGTATAGGTGGGGCTTTTTACCTTGCCTTGATGCCCAAGCCCTTGGATCACGCCTCGGCTCAGCGTGGTCTTGCCCGCGCCCAGATCGCCATGGAGAAAGATAATGGTGGCCGTACCAAAAGACTGGGCCAGTTTGCTGCCCAGCGCCAGCGTCTGCTGTTCATCGGCCAGGGACAGATTCAGGGTGTTTGTTGTCATAGTCGTCATCTTGGTTGATAAGGCTTCTAAGTGGAGACAGTAAATCCGACGCCAGCAATCCCCGCATACCCTGGGTGGCGGCCATATCGCCGGCTAAACCGTGTAAACACACCGCCAGTGAGGCAGCATTGAAAGGAGACAAGCCTTGAGCCATGAAAGCGCCGATTATACCAGATAACAAATCGCCCATCCCACCCGATGCCATGCCGGGGTTGCCATAATGACATAAACTGACACTCCCCTCATCTGCGATCAAGCTCCCCGCTCCTTTTAATACCACCACACCGCCATATTGTTGCTGAAGTGCCTGCACCGCCGCCAGCCGATTGGCTTCAATCTCGGCCACGGTGCAATGCAGTAGTGTGGCCGCCTCTCCCGAATGCGGCGTGAGCACCCAGGATCTTTGCCCTGGTAATGATTGATATCGCCTGGCCAGCCACCACAAGGCGTCTGCGTCTATGACCATGGGCTGGCCACTGGCAAAGGCAGCTTCAAATAGCCCCAAAGACCAGTCATCCCGCCCCAGTCCTGGGCCCAATACCAGGGCATCGGCCCACTGCCAGTCACTAAAGTCGGGAAAAACCGCCGTCATTAATTCGGGGCGCATCATATTCAATAAGTGTGCATGGCTGTCATGGCTCACCAGGCGCACCAAACCGGTGCCGCAGCGTAACGCCGCTTCCCCTGCCAGGCGAATCGCACCATTCATCCCCTGGTGACCTCCGGCAATCAACAAGCGCCCAACCTCCCCCTTATGGGCACCACGGCGCCTGGCCGGCAGAGCGGCTCGCTGCTGCTGCCAGTGCATCAAGCTCGCCACTGGGGGATGTGCCAGCAACGCCTGCATGTCTAAATCCGCCAGCAATACTTTGCCCGTGACATCGGGGCCGCGCCCGGTCAGCACCCCGGCCTTGAGCCCAATCAGACACAGGGTCTGATCGGCCACCACCGCCTCAGTCAATATCTGTCCGGTGTCGGCACACAGCCCCGAAGGCAGGTCGACTGCCAGCACCGGAGCCGAGCTTTGATTGATCCGACGAATATGTTGCACGACGGCGGCGGATAACGGGCCTGTTAACCCGGTCCCCAATAACGCATCTATGATCAAGTCTGGGGATCCTTGCACCCCTTCCAGCTGCCCGATAACACCACCCTGGGCCTGATAATAATCCCGCGCCGTGGCCGCATCTCCCGTCAAACGACCCGCGTCCCCCAGCTGTATCACGTCCACCTCAATACCGGCGTCCCGTGCCAGCCGCGCCACTATGTAACCATCGCCGGCATTATTACCGCCACCGGTAAAAATCCACCAACGACGGGCCTCGGGCCAGGCACGGCGGGCCTGTGCAAATACCGCCTGACCGGCACGTGTCATTAACTCGAACAAGGTAATTCCGGCACTCGCCACCGCCAGTCGTTCGCCGCGCCGGATCTGCTCCGAGGTCCATACCGATTGTGTTAGACTATGGGACTTTTCCAGATTGATAATATCCATGACAGCTCCCGATTTTGAGACCTTAGCGCACGATATCAAGCTCTGGGCAGCAGAGCTAGGCTTTAACCAGGTGGGTATTACCGATACCGACCTGGCCGAGCATGAGCCACTGTTGGCCGACTGGCTCAGCAAGGGATATCACGGCGACATGGACTATATGGCGCGCCATGGCATGATGCGCGCCCGCCCCCACGAGTTACTGCCCGGCACCTTGCGGGTCATCTCGGTACGCATGAATTACCTGCCCGAGCAGGCGGCCATCGCCAGCGTGTTGAGCAAGCCTGAGCTGGGTTATATCAGCCGCTACGCCCTGGGCCGGGATTATCACAAGGTAATGCGCCAGCGCTTGAAGAAGCTCTCGGATCGTATAGAGCAACGCGCGCAGCAACTCGTGGCACGGCCCTTTGTCGACTCGGCCCCGGTATTGGAACGCCCCCTGGCCGCCAAGGCGGGACTGGGCTGGACCGGTAAACATTCGCTGTTGATTAATCGCCAGCAGGGTTCGTTTTTCTTTCTCGGCGAGTTGCTGGTCAACCTGCCACTGCCAACCGACCAGCCAGTAAAAGAAGGCTGCGGCAAGTGCGTCGCCTGTATAACAGCCTGCCCCACCGGCGCCATCGTTGAGCCTTATGTGGTGGATGCCCGGCGTTGTATTTCTTACCTCACCATAGAACAGGATGGCCCGATTCCCGTCGAGTTACGCCCCTTGATGGGCAATCGGATCTACGGTTGTGACGACTGTCAGTTGATCTGCCCCTGGAACAAGTTTGCCGGTGCCAGTCAGGAGCCTGACTTTGTGGCCCGGGATAACCTGCACGCTCCCGAGCTGCTCGCCTTGTTCGACTGGAGCGAAGCCTATTTTCTCAAGCAAACCGAAGGCAGCCCCATTCGGCGCATTGGTCATCGACGCTGGCTGCGCAATATTGCCGTCGCCCTGGGCAATGCACCGGTCAGCCCCGGCATCATGCTGGCGCTGGAGCAAAAACGTCAGCAAGAGGATCTGGATGACATGGTGCTGGAGCATATTGACTGGGCATTGGCGCAGCAAAGAGCCGGGCTGGCAAAGATCGGCCGCAAAACAGAACGTTTGATCCGCGCCGTGGATAAAGGCATGCCCATCCATGCCCGTTTTGATCGTGAAGAGTGAGGCAAACACAGTCATGTGGGAATATGCATGGCTAGACTAATACCAATCAGATCAGCTATTGAGTCGGAGCACCTGAGGCAACACAGGCGACTCCGCAGTATCAGGAGGGCAAAGGGATCTGCTCCGCCGACCATCACATGACAGGGACGTCATGTGCTTGAGCGTACATGGGGCGAGCTTGCCTCGCCGTGACGAATCGTTTCAGCCTGACCGAGTATCCAGTGAATGCTCGCAGCTGGCTGAAACGATGAGTGTCATTCATCTGAAGCGGGTCGGTGGAGCGGCCCCTTTGTCCGACGTTTACCCAGAAGTGAAATAGAGCATTTGTTTAATGGGATTGGTATTACACGACATCACACCCTGACCATCCCGGCGGCTACGCCAACACCTGAAGGTGACACCTTTATACAAACAATAGGGATATGAAAAACAGGCATAAAAAAACCGACCTTCAGGTCGGTTTTTTATATTTGGAGCGGGAAACGAGATTCGAACTCGCGACCCCAACCTTGGCAAGGTTGTGCTCTACCAGCTGAGCTATTCCC
>NZ_JBLWUK010000033.1:0-32798 GCF_048268965.1 Oceanisphaera sp. | reverse complement strand
ACAAAGCCGCCCATAGAGCGGTTACCTAAAAAGTAGTCCTGCACAAAGCTGCCCTGCTGGGGGCGGCGGCTTAAGTAAAAGCCCAGGGTCAGCATCAGCACTAAATAGCAGACAAGGGGAACGAGTAGCTCGAGGTTCACGACTGTTTACCAGATTCAGATGGGGAAGGGGTAACGGCAGGGGAGCGTTTTACTGGCCCTGGGCTGCTTGCTGGCTCAGAGCTGTCCAGTGCCACCGTCTTGAAACAATAGCGCACCATGATCACGCACAGGCCAACGAATAATAAGGGGTTAAACAGGCAGCTTAAGAGAAACCACAGCGGCCAGCCCCCCAGGGTCAGCTCGGGGGAAACCCGATAAGCACTTAACCACCAGCCCAGCATGTACAGCACTGCCAGCCCGACACTCATGGCGGCTTCCCGGCGGGCGATGGAGACAATATTGGTCATCTTTGATTTTCCACAAGAAGGGGCCGCAGGATACCAGCCTGAGCTTGTCGGGATCAATCCGGTGCACTCAATAACGGCGACAGAGCGGCGCCCTGCCGCCAATAGCAGTGATATTAGCCAGTGTTAGCCAGCGTAATCGTCGCCGGCGGCGGCCACAAACGCCAGCTCGACCAGATAGCGGGGATTGGCCAGTTCCGCTTTAACGCAGGCACGGCTGGGGGCCGTATTGGGCTCGAACCAGGCGTCCCACTCGGCGTTAAAAGCGGGCAGGTTGGCGAAGTCGGTCAGGTAGATGGTCACCGACAGCAGGCGCGTCTTGTCGCTGTTGATTTTGGCCAGAGCCTGCTCGGCCTGGGCGAAGATCTGGGCGGCCTGGCCTTTTATGTCGGCGTCGAGATCAGACTCGGGCACTTCGACGAAGTGGGCAATGCCGTTGAATACGGTAATGTCGGACCAGCGTTGGCAGGGGTTGATACGGTGGATGCTCATCTTGTTTCTCTCTGGTGGGCGTTGAGGCGTTATTCTAGCGGTAAAAAGGAGAGAGGAAAACGCCGTCGATACCAACAAAAACGGCGCCCGAAGGCGCCGTTTGCAATCAGCAGTCGCCGTGCCTTACAGACCCAGCTTCTTCTCGAGATAATGAATATTGGTGCCGCCATTGCGGAAATTTTCATCACTCATGATTTCTTTATGCAGCGGTACGTTGGTCTTGATGCCTTCTATTACCAGCTCGTTCAGGGCGTGAGTCATGCGGGCGATCGCGATGTCGCGATTTTCGCCGTAGCAAATCAGCTTGCCGATCATGGAGTCGTAGTAGGGCGGAACCTTGTAGCCGGCATAAATATGGGAGTCCCAGCGAACACCCAGACCACCCGGAGAATGGAACAGGCTGATTTTGCCCGGGCTCGGCACGAAGGTCTGTGGATCTTCGGCGTTGATCCGGCATTCGATGGCATGGCCATGAACCGTCACCTGCTCCTGGGTGATGGACAGCGGCTGACCGGCGGCGATGCGCAGCTGCTCCTTGATCAGGTCGACGCCGGTGATCATTTCGGTGATCGTGTGCTCTACCTGAATACGGGTGTTCATTTCGATGAAATAGAACTCGCCGTTTTCGTAGAGAAACTCGAACGTACCGGCACCGCGGTAGCCGATGTCCACACAGGCGCGGCGGCAACGGTCGCCGATAAACTGACGCATTTCGGCGGTAATGCCCGGTGCCGGGGCTTCTTCCACTACTTTCTGGTGGCGACGCTGCATGGAGCAGTCCCGCTCGCCCAGATGAATGGCTTTGCCCTGGCCATCGGCGAGGATCTGCACTTCGACATGACGCGGGTTTTCCAGGAATTTCTCCATGTAAACCATGTCGTTGTTGAAGGCAGCTCCGGCCTCGGCCTTGGTCATGGCGATGGAGTTTTCCAGCTCGCTTTCGTTATGCACCACGCGCATGCCGCGACCACCACCGCCACCGGCAGCCTTGATGATCACCGGATAACCGATGCGCTTGGCAATGGCGGCGTTTTTCTTGGCGTCATCACCAATGGGGCCGTCGGAACCGGGCACACAGGGCACGCCGGCCTTCTTCATGGCGGAAATGGCGGCCACTTTATCGCCCATCAGGCGAATGGTATCCCCGGTGGGACCAATGAAGATGAAACCCGACTTTTCAACCTGGTCGGCAAAGTCGGCATTTTCTGCCAAAAAGCCGTAACCGGGGTGAATGGCTACTGCATCGGTCACTTCGGCAGCGGCGATGATAGAGGGAATGTTCAGGTATGACTGATGAGACTGGTTACCACCAATACAGATGGACTCGTCTGCCAGCAATACGTGTTTCAGCTCACGGTCGGCGGTGGAGTGCACGGCCACCGTTTTGATCCCGAGCTCTTTACAGGCGCGCAGGATCCGCAGGGCAATTTCACCGCGGTTGGCGATGACTACTTTATCCAGCATGAGAATTCCTTATTCGATAATGAACAGCGGCTCGTCGAACTCGACCGGCTGGCCATTGTCGATCAGAATGGCCTTGATCACGCCGGACTTGTCGGCTTCAATCTGGTTCATCATCTTCATGGCTTCAACAATGCACAGGGTGTCACCGGCATTGACGGTCTGGCCTACTTCGGCGAAGTTTTTCGCACCTGGGCTAGAGGCACGGTAGAAGGTACCCACCATAGGAGAGCGCATCACATGGCCGCTAACTGCCGGCTCGGCAGCTTCTTCTGCAGCTGCAGGAGACAAGGCCGCAGCCATGGCCGCAGGAGCTGGAGCAGGGGCGGGAGCAGGAGCTACTTGAAATTGCTGATACTGGGGCTGTATGTTCTGGCCGGGATTACCGTAACGGCTGATACGAACGGATTCTTCACCTTCGGAAATTTCCAGTTCGGCAATACCAGATTCTTCAACCAGTTCGATCAGTTTTTTGATTTTACGAATATCCATGAGCATTCTCTTGTTATGTTAGTACTGAGCTTGGGGAGTTAACGAGGGCTTAAATGTCTAGCCGCCGCTTCTAGGGCAAATTCGTAACCACTGGCGCCAAAGCCACAGATCACGCCTACCGCCTTGTCGGCCAGGTAAGAGTGATGGCGAAAGGGCTCACGGGCATGCACGTTCGACAGATGCACCTCAATGAAAGGAATATTCACTCCTAACAGGGCATCACGAATGGCAACGCTGGTGTGCGTAAAGGCAGCAGGATTGATAATAATAAAGTCTTGCTGGCCATAGGCCTGGTGGATGGCGTCAATCAGTTGATGTTCCGCATTGGACTGCAGGTGGCTGAGTACAATATTGCGCTCGGCTGCCTGTTGAGTCAGGCGAGCTACAATGTCGGTCAGGCTGTCTTGACCATAAATGCCGGGTTCGCGCTGGCCCAGTAGATTTAAATTGGGGCCGTTTAGCAACAGAATTCGGAATTTATCGACCATTGTGCAGCAAACCTCGTCAATCTTGCGGTGTTTATATCGAATAACAGGAAGCCTAGCCGTTTTTGCCTATCGCTGGCAAATAAAATCGTACGGTTCGACTCGGACCGGCTAATTATAGTGATTTCGTGGAAATTGGCAGCAATTTACTGGTCTAATCACTGAAAAAAAGCGTAAACCCAGCGAGAGATGGCCTTTGTTTAACACTCGGCAGACTCAGGGTTAGGGGGCCAGGGCGCACTGTAGCCAGCCTCCGTTACCGAGGCGACACATATTGACATTAACGGGGCCCTTGCATCAAGTCGGCGATACAACGGCCAGCCTGGCGTCTGTGGTGCTTTGCGGCCAGGTTTCGGAGCGAATAAAGCGCCTTTAATAACAAAAAACGCCGCCCGAAGGCGGCGTGCGTCAGAGTATTGCGGAGACGATGCGGCTTAGGCCTGCTGGCCCCGCTCTTCGATCAGGCGGTCGACCACGGCCGGATCGGCCAGGGTTGAGGTATCGCCCAGGGAATCGATTTCACCGGTGGCAATCTTGCGCAGAATGCGGCGCATGATCTTGCCCGAGCGGGTCTTGGGCAGACCTTCGGCCCAGTGAATGACATCCGGGGTGGCGATAGGGCCAATTTCTTTACGCACCCAGTCTTTAACCTCTTTATGCAGCTCGGCACTGGGCACTTCGCCTTCATTCAGGGTGATGTAGGCGTAAATGCCCTGGCCCTTGATTTCGTGTGGCACGCCAACAATGGCCGCTTCGGCAATTTTGGGGTGAGCCACCAGTGCCGATTCGATTTCGGCGGTGCCCATGCGGTGGCCAGAGACGTTGAGCACGTCATCCACGCGGCCGGTGATCCAGTAGTAGCCGTCTTCGTCGCGCCGCGCGCCATCACCACAAAAATAGGTGCCGGGGAAGGTAGAAAAGTAGGTTTGTTCGAAGCGGTCATGATCGCCAAAAATGGTGCGCATCTGGCCCGGCCAGGAGTCCAGAATGACCAGGTTACCGTCGGTGGCACCGTCCAGTATATGGCCGTCACCATCAACCAGCGCCGGTTGCACGCCAAAGAAGGGACGAGTGGCCGATCCCGCCTTGAGCAGGGTGGCGCCGGGCAGCGGGGCGATCAAGATACCGCCGGTTTCGGTTTGCCACCAGGTATCGACGATGGGGCAACGCTCGTCGCCGATCACCCGGTAGTACCATTCCCAGGCTTCCGGGTTGATGGGCTCACCCACAGATCCCAGAATGCGCAGACTGGCACGGCTGGTGCCTGCCACGGCCTCATCGCCTTTGGCCATAAAGGCGCGAATGGCGGTGGGGGCGGTATACAGAATGTTGACCTGGTGCTTGTCGACAATCTGGCTCATGCGGTTGGTTTGGGGGTAATTGGGCACGCCTTCAAACATCAGGGTAGTGGCACCGTTGGCCAGCGGGCCATACAGAATATACGAGTGGCCCGTTACCCAGCCCACGTCTGCGGTACACCAGTGCACATCACCGTCGTGATAATCGAAGATGTACTTGAAGGTCATGGCGGCATATACCAGGTAGCCACCCGTGGTGTGCAGTACACCTTTGGGAGTGCCGGTAGAGCCCGAGGTATACAGAATGAACAGCGGATCTTCGGCGCTCATTTCTTCTGGTTCGCAGTGGGCATCCACTTTGGCTGCTGCCTCATGCCACCAGATATCGCGCTGTTCATGCCAGGCCACATCGCCGCCGGTGCGACGATAGACAATGACTTTACAGTCCGGGTTGATCCCCGGCTTGGCCAGGGCTGCATCCACGTTGGCTTTAAGGGGAACGGTACGGCCTCCGCGCAGGCCTTCATCGGCGGTGATCACCAACTTGGCATCAGAGTCGATAATGCGACTGGCCAGGGCGTCGGGCGAGAAGCCGCCAAACACCACCGAATGCACGGCACCAATGCGGGCACAAGCCAGCATGGCCACGGCGGCTTCGACCACCATGGGCATATACAGGCTGACCACGTCGCCTTTTTTCACCCCTTGTGCTTTCAATACGTTGGCAAAGCGGCACACCTGCTCGTGCAGCTCGCGATAGGTGACTTTCTTGTCTTCGTCCGGGCTGTCACCTTCCCAGATAATGGCCACTTCATCAGCCTTGGTAGCCAAGTGCCGATCGATACAGTTGGCGGACAGGTTAAGGGTACCGTCTTCAAACCATTTGATGCTGATGTGGCCCGGATCGTAAGAGGTATTCTTTACCTTGGTATAGGGTTTTATCCAGTCCAGACACTTGCCCTGCTCGCCCCAAAAGCGCTCTGGATTATCGATAGACTCCTGATACATGCTTTTATAGCCAGCATCGTCTATCAGGGCGTGCTCGGCAATATGTGCCATGACAGGATGAACCTTAACTTCACTCATTATTCCGCTCCTTGGGGTTATAACCAATAATCCTTGGGGTGTAACTCTTGTGTAACAAAGTGACGCAGATAGTGGCCATGTTCAATTAGACTTTTGGCTAGCCGTGTTCCACTTTTAGCATAATTCGGGAAGGCTTGTTATGGGTTTGTATCGCAACGGTGTGCCGATTGTTCAAAAAAAGTTCAATCGGGTAGGCGCGTTACAGCAGAAAGCGTTCGGCAAAATAAATCACTATGCCATAGCGTGTCGCCTTGCCAATAAACACCAGCAGGGTAAAGGGCAGCAGCCGTACCTTCATGATGCCGGCAATAAAGGTCAGCGCATCGCCGCCTACCGGTGCCCAGGCCAGCAATAAAGACCAGACGCCAAAACGCTGAAAGCCGGCCTGGGCGCGGGCGAGCTGTTTCTCCTTGATGGGAAACCAGCGTTTATGGCGATAATGCAGCAGATACTTGCCTAACCACCAGTTGACGATGGAGCCCAGAGTGTTACCGACACTCGCCAGCGTCCACAGCAGCAGGGCGGCATCGGGCTGGCGAGTCAGCACGGCGGCCAATATCACTTCCGAGTAAAAAGGCGCTATGGTGGCCGCCAGCAAGCTGCTGCTAAAAACAATGATGTAATCCAGCATCAGGGGTACAGCCTCTCGGGTGGGGTGGTTTTGGCCAATTCGATTAAATGGCGAAAAATCGCCCGTTGGTGTGCCAGGTAAGGCAGGTATTCCGGATGCCATTGCACGCCCAGAATAGCGTGATTTCCCTGATATTCTATGGCTTGAACAAAGCCGTCCAGATCTCGCGCCGTTACGTCAAGCCGGGCGCCGAGCCGCTTGACGGCCTGATGATGCAGGCTGTTAATGCGCCAGCGTGGCTGACCAAAAATGCGATGCAATCGTCCCCGGCCCGTGCTCACGGCGGTCTTGCGTGGCAGCAGGGTGCGGCGGTTGGAGGTGCGTTGGCGCAGGGGGCGAATATCGGCATGCAGGGAGCCCCCCAGCACCACGTTGATCAACTGGGCGCCGCGACAAATTCCCAGCAGCGGGAGCTGGGTGTGCAGCGCATGTTCAATCAGCTCGATTTCAAAGGCGTCCCGTTTGGAGTCGGCCGGGGCTCGCCCGGTGTCTTCGCCATATAAAGCCGCATCTATGTCGTCTCCGCCGCCAATGATCAGCCCTTGCAGCTTGTCTCTTTTATGGGGCTGAAAGCTGTTGGGAGTGAGTCGCAACGCCCGGCCACCGGCCAGGTGAATGGCCAGACGAGTTGCCCACCAGGCCCAGGGTAGCTTGCTATCGGGGCCGGTGACGCCAATTAGCGGAGCCATTGCGTGACCTTGTGCTTCCAGGGATTTAAAAAGTCCGGCGTGATGTTGTCGAGGTGCGCGGCATAATGCCGGCATACCTCGGCCAGCCGATGTTCATCGTTGGCCAGGGCTTCTACCTGCAACCAGCCCCGCCAGGCATGATCGAGCGACCAGTGCAGGTTATCGATATCCGAATTGGGCAGACGATAGTGCAGTGTGGGGCGCTTGTTGACTTTATCGTCCTGCACGGCTCTTTGCACTAGAGCTTCGTCGTGCCAGGCCAGTATGGGTAACAAGTCGAGCGAACGGTTACGGCTGGGGTTGGTCAGCAGATAGTCGGCACTAAAGACGGGCAGGGTGGGCCAGTAATGCGCGTCTATCACCCGGCGGCTGTATTCTTTGCTAAAGGCGCGAATATAAGGGGACACCTTGCGGGCGGTCACTATGTCCTCATGCTCTTCCAGCCAGTCGTGCAGGCATAAATAGGCTTTAAAATAGCGCAGCAGGGTGTGGCCGTCGGTGGCTGGCAGCTCGGGGTTCAGGTGTAAACCAAAGGCATAGTGCAGGGCGTGGCGAGTACCTTTGGCGCCGGCCAGCCTCAGGCGCTCCAACAGGGGGGTTAACGAGGCCAGCTGCGACAGGGGCAGGGGAGGCGTGACCAGCTCGAGCGGCACCAGCTGAAAGGCCAGGGTGCCTAACAGCTCGGTGGCGGCCAGCTCCAGTTCGCCGGGCGGTTGTTCTTGTTGTTCCCGCGCCAGACGCTTCAGATAGTCGAAGTCCAGCTCGGCCCGAAAGGTACCCAGCGGGGTATCTATGTCAATTTCGTAGTCCGAGCGTTGGCGCAGGGTGCCATCAAGTTGATCGGCCACCAGCCCCGCCAGATAAGGCAAGGGCAGGCCGTTCAGCTCCAGCTCAACGCCAAGGCGTCGTTCACTTCCTTCGGCAGTAAGACAGTGTTCGGGCAAACTAAGCGCCATACCCACTCCTGAAGATTATCCGGCTTGCTGTTGCCACCACCAATAAGCGGCAAAGCCAATCCAGCTTAACACCAGTAGCCCCCAGGGCAACCAGGATGAGCCCGCCGTTGGCGGTGGTGGCGTTTGTGCTTCCTGCTCGTCTGCCTGGAGCTGTTGCTGCTCGCGGTTGCGTTGCTTTTTAGCCTTGTCGGCGGCCCGGGCGCGAGCCTTTTGCTGCTTTTTATATTCGTCTATGCCTTTTTGAATGCCCTGGGCAATCAGCCGGGTTTGCTCTTTGGTTTGCCCCGGCTTTTGGGTGGCTCTGGCCACACGTTCGGCCTCTTCCTGAGTTTGTGGCGACGGGCTGGCCTTGCCGTGTTTATGATGCGCCATTATTGCGCCACATTATTCAGGTAGTGAATATCCATGCTGAACATGGCCAGCAACAGCTGGGCGGCGGCGGCATAAAAACCCAGGGAGTCCCGTTGCTTGCAGGCCGTCACAAACGCAGGCAGCCAGTTCAGCAGCAGCTGGTTGGCCAGTTCGCGCTGCTGGTCGAGCAGGGCAGTGCGCTGTTGCTCGTCGCCGGTTTCGGCGGCAGCCAGCGCCAGGGTGGCCATCATTTCCAGTTGGTTGCAGACATTGAGCGGGTCGTCGTCCTGCAGCCGAGTGCCATGTTGATGCAATAAAATGCTCATCAGAAACATGGACTCTTCATCCGGTGGAGCCAGGGATGAGGTATCCAGCAAGGAAGGCTCATCAAACAGCTGCTGATACTGTTCGCGGAGCTCAATTTGCGGCTGGTTCAGCTGCAATACCCGATCCGCTTGCAAGCGAAAGGCTTCGGCTGCGTCACGCAAGGGATCCAGCGTCGCCAGGCTGTTCAGAAAGGCATGCATGTCATAGCCGCCAAACTCTTGTATTTCATCGTCGACCAGAGGAGCTGAAAACAGGGCGGTAAACCAGTGATAGAGTTCGGCTCTGCGCTGCGAGGTTATCGTGAAATCTTGCATATACTCCTCAAGGGGGACGGGCGCCATACTCCTGAAAAGACAGGCAGGCTTTGCTAAAAGTTTCTATTCTATCGGCTTTATTTGTCAGATCTACCCTGAATGTGGTGAGGGCTTCAGGATTTAGATGTTGCATTTACTTAAACTTTTTGTAAAATCTTCAACACAAGGATAAGTAATTGTTGTTAACTGTGATGCTGGGACTAGGCCGAGCACGCCCTAAAGGGTAAACTGAGGGCCGGTTAATGCATACCACCATGAGTCAGGAGAGACAGATGTTAAAGCGTGAAATGAATATCGCCGATTATGATCCCCAGTTGTGGCAGGCAATCTGCGATGAAACCCAGCGTCAGGAAGAGCATATCGAGCTGATTGCTTCCGAGAACTACACCAGCCCGCGCGTTATGCTGGCCCAGGGTTCTCAGCTGACCAACAAATATGCCGAAGGTTATCCGGGCAAGCGTTTTTATGGTGGCTGTGAATATGTTGATATCGTAGAAGATCTGGCTATAGACCGCGCTAAAGAGTTGTTTGGTGCTACCTACGCCAACGTGCAGCCGCACTCCGGCTCACAGGCAAACTCCGCCGTATTTATGGCGCTGGTCAAGCCTGGCGATACCGTAATGGGCATGAACCTGGCCCACGGTGGTCACCTGACTCATGGCTCGCCTGCCAACTTCTCCGGTAAGATGTACAACATCGTACCTTACGGCATCAACGAAGCCGGCGTGATCGATTACGAAGAAATGGAGCGTTTGGCCGTTGAGCACAAGCCGAAAATGATTATCGGTGGCTTCTCTGCGTTCTCCGGTATCGTTGACTGGGCACGCATGCGTGAAATCGCCGACAAGGTAGGCGCCTGGTTCATGGTTGATATGGCTCACGTAGCTGGTTTGATTGCTGCGGGTCACTACCCAAGCCCAATCGCCCACGCCCACGTAGTGACGACCACTACCCATAAAACGCTGGCTGGCCCACGTGGTGGTTTGATTCTGTCTGCCGCCAACAATGAAGATCTGGAGAAGAAGCTGAACTCGGCCGTCTTCCCGGGTGGTCAGGGTGGTCCTCTGATGCACGTTATCGCCGGTAAGGCAGTTGCGTTCAAAGAAGCACTGGAGCCAGAGTTCAAGGAATACCAGGGTCAGGTGTTGAAAAACGCCCAGGCCATGGCCGATGCCTTCCAGCAGCGTGGCTACAAGGTAGTTTCCGGTGGCACTCATAACCACCTGTTCCTGCTGGACCTGATCGACAAGGGCATTACCGGTAAAGATGCAGACGCCGCCCTGGGCCGCGCCTTCATCACAGTGAACAAGAACGCCGTTCCAAACGACCCGCGCTCTCCGTTCGTGACTTCCGGTATTCGTCTTGGTACTCCGGCGGTAACCCGTCGTGGTTTCAATGAAGCCGACGTTCGCGAACTGGCTGGCTGGATCTGTGATGTGCTGGACGACATCAACGATGAAGCTACCATCGCCCGCGTGAAAGAGCAGGTGCTGGACATCTGCCGTCGTCACCCAGTTTACGCTTAATCGCATAAACCAAGACGCTAATAGCGGGGCCCCAGGGCCCCGCTTTTTTTCGTCTTAAATTCGGGAAAATAGTAAGGAAGGGGAGGAGTAAGAAGTGAGGCGTAATGGAAATTTCACCTCCCCCTTTGCGCCACACCCCTCACCTCTCCCCCCTCACACTTCACATCCCCTTCACATGCCCTTCAAGTGGCTGGCATTCTGTGGCCTGCTTATTTACACTAATGAGCGAATTTAGCCCACGGAGGCGCTATGCACTGTCCTTTCTGTCACGCAACCGAAACCAAGGTAATCGACTCCCGTTTAGTCGGCGAAGGCTTGCAGGTGCGCCGCCGGCGAGAATGCAATGCCTGCAAAGAGCGCTTTACCACCTTTGAAAGCGCCGAGCTGGTCATGCCCAGAGTGATCAAAAACAACGGCATTCGTGAACCCTTCAACGAAGACAAGCTGGAAGCGGGCATGCAACGGGCACTGGAAAAACGCCCGGTCAGCATAGAAGCCATCGAGCAGTCGGTCAGCCGCATCATGTCTCAGCTGCGCGCCACCGGCGAGCGAGAAGTCAGATCGGAACACATAGGCAACCTGGTTATGGAAGAGCTCAAGCTGCTCGACAAGGTGGCTTATATCCGGTTCGCCTCCGTGTATCGCTGCTTTGAAGATCTCCGCCAATTTGGTGAAGAAATAGCCCGACTGGAGCAATAAGTGTTTAACCCTCAAGATGCAGGCTACATGGCCAGGGCGCTGGAACTGGCCAAACGGGGTTGCTTTACCACCAGCCCCAACCCCGCCGTGGGATGCGTGATAGTGCAACACAATCACATAGTGGGTGAAGGTTACCACCAGCAGGCCGGCGGCCCCCACGCCGAAGTCTTTGCCCTGCGTCAGGCAGGAGCGGCGGCCAAGGGAGCCACCGCCTACGTTACGCTGGAGCCCTGCTCTCATCACGGTCGTACTCCTCCTTGTGCCCAGGCCTTAATTGATGCCGGCGTGGCGCGGGTGGTGGTGGCCAGCGTGGATGCCAACCCGCAGGTATCGGGCCGTGGTTTGGCCATGTTGCGCGAAGCCGGTATCAGTGCCGAGGCGGGTCTGATGGCGAGCGAGTCCGAGGCCATCAATCGCGGCTTTATGCATCGCATGCGCACCGGTTTGCCCTTTGTGACCGTCAAGCTGGCCGCCAGCCTGGATGGTCGCACCGCACTGGCCAACGGACAGAGCAAGTGGATTACCGGCCCGGCGGCGCGGCGCGACGTGCAACGCCATCGCGCCCTGAGCTGTGCCATTCTGTCGGGCGCCGATACGGTGCTGGTCGACAACGCCAGCCTCAACGTGCGCTGGGCAGAGCTGCCCGAGTCGGTACAGGCCGGTTATGGCCATTATCAGGCCCCGGATAGTGCCGACACTGTGGTGGCTCCCTCCGTGCGCCAACCACTGCGGGTGATTATCGATACCCGTAACCGACTCACTCCCGATCTTCATTTATTCAGCGTATCCGGCCCCATCTTGCTGCTGCGCGGCCGGGTAACCGGAGGCTTTAATGGCGACGTTGAAGAGTGCGTATTGCCGCTGACCCAGAACGGTCAACTGGACTTGTCCGCCTTAATGGCCGAGCTGGGTCGCCGTCAGATTAATAATCTGTGGGTAGAGGCAGGGGCCCGGTTGGGGGGCGCCTTGCTGGAGGCGGCACTGATTGATGAACTGGTGCTGTATCAGGCACCCAAGCTGATGGGCAGCGGCGCCCGGGGGCTATTCGATGTGCCGGAGCGGGTGGCCATGAGCCAGATCACCCGGTTGGAGTGGCGCGATTGCCGTCAGGTAGGCGAGGATATTAAATTAACCGCAAGGGTAAAAAGCTGATGTTTACCGGTATTGTAGAAGCCATGGGCGTGGTGGCCGAGCTGCGTCGTCAGGGGAATGAGTCGGTTATTCGTATTCATTGCCCCGCACTGGACTTATCCGATGTGAAACTGGGTGATTCGATTGCCACCAATGGTGTATGCCTCACAGTAACCGAGCTGGGGAGCGATTATTATTGTGCCCATGTTTCGGGCGAAACCATACAGCGCACCGGCTTTGCTCATTATGCCAAAGGGCAAAAAGTGAATCTGGAAAAAGCACTGCTGGCCACCGGCCGACTGGGCGGGCACATGGTGTCCGGTCATGTTGATGACGTTGGCACCATTACCCAACGTACCGTCATGGGCCAAAGCATAGAATTGTGGGTGGATGCCCCGGCCGGTTTGGCGCGTTATATTGCCGAAAAGGGCTCGATTACGGTAGATGGCATCAGCTTGACGGTAAACGAAGTCGACGAGTCGCGCTTCAAGCTGACGCTGGTGCCCCACACATTACAGGAAACCACGCTTAACGACTGGCGGCCCGGCCGACGGGTCAACCTTGAAGTGGACATTATTGCTCGCTATCTGGAGCGTCTGCTGAACGCTGCACCCGAGCCGCAACAGGGCGGACTGACGCTGGCGACCCTGGCCGCCAGTGGCTTTATGAAATAAGCAGGTTTCGTTAGATATTAAGGAAAAATCCCATGGCTTTAAGCAGTACCCAAGAGATCATCGACGATATCCGTCAGGGCAAAATGGTTATTTTGATGGACGATGAAGATCGCGAAAACGAAGGCGACCTGATCATGGCCTCCGAGCATGTGCGCCCGGAAGACATCAACTTTATGGCGAAATTCGGTCGCGGTCTGATTTGTCTTACCCTGACCGAGGCCCGCTGCCGCCAGCTGGACATTCCGCAAATGGTCAGCCGCAATACCGAACAGTTTTCCACGGCGTTTACCGTGTCTATTGAAGCGGCCGAAGGCGTAACCACCGGGATTTCTGCCGCCGACCGGGCCCGCACCGTGCAGGCTGCGGTGGCTGCGGATGCCAAGCCGTCCGATCTGGTTCAGCCAGGGCATATTTTTCCGTTGAAAGCTCAAAACGGTGGCGTGTTAACCCGCGCCGGCCATACCGAAGCGGGTTGTGATCTGGCCCGTTTGGCAGGCCTGGAGGCCTCGTCGGTGATCGTCGAAATCCTCAACGAAGACGGTACCATGGCGCGTCGCCCCGACCTGGAAGTGTTCGCCAAAGAGCATAATATCAAGCTGGGCACCATTGCCGATTTAATCGAATATCGTAACCAGAACGAAACCACCATTGAGCAGGTGGCCCGTTGTAACCTGCCCACCGAATACGGGGATTTCGAGCTGGTGACCTTTAGAGACACCATCGACAATCAGGTGCACTTTGCCTTGAAAAAAGGCGAGATCAAGCAAGATGAGCCGGCGCTGGTGCGGGTACATATTCACGATATGTTTACCGATGTATTGATGACGGATCGTCATTCCTCCCGCACCTGGCCCCTGGGCAAGTCGATGCAGCGCATTGCCAACGAGGGCGGAGTGCTGGTGATTTTAGGCCGCGAAGAAACACCGGATCATTTATTGTCGCTGGTGCGCCAGTTTGAAGCCGTAGACAAAGGCGAGCGTCCAGCTTTCGCCCAGCGGCAGGGCACTTCGCGCCGTGTCGGTGTGGGCTCGCAAATACTGCAGGCCATGGGCGTGGGCAAGATGAAGCTGTTAAGCTCGCCCAAGCGCTACCATGCGCTGTCTGGCTTCGGCCTGGAAGTGGTCGATTACATCATCGATTAAAGACTGGCGATGAGAAAACCCGACACCTCAAAAGCCCGCGACAGCGGGCTTTTTCGTGTACGGCGATTGAGTTTTGCCGCAATAGCGTCAACAATGACTCCCCTCTTATATTACTGCAACAGGCGGGTAATCAACCGATGGCAATACGACTGGGACCGGAAGACTTTATCGACATGCCCTGGAAAAATGGTGGCGGCGTTACCCGGGAACTGTACCGGCTGCCGGGGGCGCCAGGCACCGATTTCGGCCTGCGGGTGTCGATGGCCCGGGTGGGGCAAAGCGGTCCCTTTTCTTTCTTCCCCGGTATCGACCGTATTCTGATGCTGGTTGACGGGGCCGGCTTCAAGCTGAACATGAATGGCTCGACGCACACCCTGGATACTCCCTTCATGCCGCTGGCCTTCCCCGGCGAAGAGTTGGTAGAGTGCACCTTGCTGGGCGATGAGTGCCTGGACTTCAATGTGATGAGCGACCGGCGCTGGGGCCAGGCAGAGCTGCAGGTGCATGAGCTGGCGCCGGGGCAGATTTATCGTTGTAACAGCGTGACGCCAAGGCTGCTGTATCGTCATGCTACGGGGCAGAACGCCGAACCCGAGTTATGGGTACTGGTACCCGGCGAAAGCCTGGATCTGACCGCCGACGAGCAGGGCGCGACCTTGGTCGATATCACCCTTTACCCTTTGAGCGGAGTCTGAGATGACAACACTGAATTTTATTGTGCGGGAGACGGCACCTAACCCGGACGCCTGTGTGATCTGGCTGCATGGTCTGGGGGCCGACGGCCATGATTTTGAGCCGATAGTCCCCGAGCTGGGTTTGCCCGAAGGCAGCGCCATCCGGTTTATCTTTCCTCATGCGCCCCACATACCGGTGACCATTAATGGTGGTCATCGCATGCCGGCCTGGTACGACATATTAGCCATGAACCTGGACCGTGAAGTCGACGAGCGCCAGTTGCGCGCGTCGGCGCGAGCAATTCAGGCAATCATCGAACAGCAGATTGCCGAGGGCATCGACAGCCGCCGTATTGTGCTGGCCGGGTTTTCTCAGGGCGGTGCGGTTGCCTATGAGGCGGCATTAAGCAGTGGCCAGCCACTGGGCGGGCTGATTGCCATGTCGACCTATCTGGCCACCGGCGATACCCTGCAGCGTCATGCAGCCAATGCCGAGCTGCCGATACAGGTGATGCACGGTACTCGCGATACGGTCGTGCCACCCGTGCTGGGTGAGCGAGCTTGCCAGCAGTTGCAGCTATGGGGCTATGCACCCGAATTTCACAGCTATTCGATGGAGCACAGCGTGTGCGCCGCACAAATAGCCGATATAGCGCGTTTTTTGAGTGAGTGCCTGTCGCTGGAGCAGACGGCATAAACCAGGTGCCGCATGGTGTGAAGGGGGAAGGGTGAAGAGACCAAAATCCGGCCCTTCAAACCCAAACACCAAGACTATTATTTTGCCACGGAATCCACAGAAACCACGGACAAAGAAAATTTTTGATCGTGAAGAGTAAAGCGTGAGGGGTGAAGGGGGCAAGCTCCGACACGGCAGGGGTGTTTTTTTATGTCGACCTCTTCACTCTTTACCATTCGCCCCTTCCGGTTTGCGGGCTAAATCAATCAAGGAATATGATGAATTTAAACGAGTTGAAGCAGGCGCTGCAACAGCAGCCGGAGCAGGTGGAATTTACCGACACCATGGCGGTCATTGATGCCGAGTATGACTTTACACCGACCGCCTTTAGCAACGGAGAGTTGAACAATGCGGCCGGTGAAAACACTGGTTCGTGCAAAATATTTGCTTTCGCCCGGCTACAGGATCTGACCCCGGCGCAAACACTGGCCTGCTTTGGCGGCTATTATCGTGAGCAGGTTTTAGCGAATCCGACTGGACAGGACCACCAGAATATCCGTAACTTTATCAAGCACGGCTGGGCCGGCATTCACTATGAGGGACAGCCGTTAACGCCTAAAAACCGATAATAAGGATCCTGTTATGGCCGGAGCCAACCTGTTGACCCTGATCGATGATATTGCGACTCTGCTCGACGATATTTCACTGATGACCAAGGTGGCAGCCAGAAAAACCGCCGGTGTGCTGGGGGATGATTTGGCGCTGAATGCACAGCAGGTGTCCGGCGTACGGGCAGAACGGGAATTGCCTGTGGTGTGGGCGGTGGCGAAAGGCTCCTTGCGTAACAAGGTGATATTGGTGCCGGCTGCCCTGGTGATCAGTGCATTGGCCCCCTGGGCCATAGTGCCGCTGCTGATGCTGGGCGGAGCCTATTTGTGCTACGAAGGGGTAGAAAAACTGGTGCATTCGTTTATGCGTCAGGAAGGCGCCGAGCAGCCTCATTTGTCTGAACTCGACGAGACGGTGGATCGGGTGGTCTTCGAGCAGGACAAGATCAAGGGGGCGATTCGTACCGACTTTATTTTATCGGCCGAAATTATCGTGATTACCCTGGGCACGGTGGCGGCAGCCAGCTTTGGTCAGCAAGTGACGGTCTTGGCCACTATTGCCCTGCTGATGACGGTGGGGGTATACGGTTTGGTGGCGGGCATCGTCAAGCTGGATGATCTGGGGCTGTATCTCAGCCAGAAAACCGGAGCGTTGCAAAAGACCGGGAATGTATTGCTGGCGGCCTGCCCTTACTTAATGAAGGGCTTGTCGGTCGTGGGCACCGCCGCCATGTTTCTGGTGGGCGGCGGTATTCTGGTACATGGCCTGCCCGTCATCGAGCAGGTGATTCACCACTGGGCAGAGCTGAGTCAGGGGCTGCCCGGGGTAGGAGGCACGCTGCTCTGGCTGACCCCACTGTTATTGAACGCCGTTATCGGCATACTCGCCGGCATGGTGGTGCTGTTGCTGATAAAAGCGCTCAGCCTGTTCAGACACAGCGCTTAAAGCGTTGTTGGGGCTTTATGCCTGTCTCTTAGTTATACCAAACAGATTAAATAGCAGATCTATTTTCTTGCTCTATAAAGGTCGGATAAAGGGCCTCCTCCACCGACACGCTTCGAGCACGTCCCTGTGACGCTCAGCACATGACATCCTTGTCATGTGATGGTCGGTGGAGGAGATCCCTTCATCCTCCCTGATGCTATGGAGTTGCCTGTTGGTGGTGCCTCTGGTATTCAGGTTCAAAGGTGAATAGATCTTTACTGTAATTGGTATTACAAGTCGCTAGCCAGTGAATTAATGCCCAGAGGCGACTGGGTACCCTCCTCCGACACGCTTCGGTTAAATGACACTCACCTTTTCAACTGCTGCGAACATTCACTGGATGTTCGGTCAGGTTGAAACGACTTGTCACGGCGAGGCAAGCTCGCCCCCTGCACGCTCAGCACATGACGTCCTGTCATGTGATGGTCGGCTGAGGCTATCCCAGCCGCCTCTTCTTAGCCTCTGAGCTGTCGGTCGGTCACATTAACAGGCAACTCCGTTGTCAATGGGAAGGCAGAGGGTGCCTGCTCCGCCGACCATCCGCGCCAGGGATGGCGCGGTTTGAGCCCCCATGGATGGGTTCACGGCGTGTCGGAGGAGTAGTGCCCTCTGCCTGACAAGTCACACTAATATCAACAAATAGTTGTGACTAAGAGACAGGCTGGCGGGTTATCGTTTATTGGCGGTCTGTAATGCTCGGCGGCTACGATACCAGTCCAGCAGGTTACGGCTGCGGTAGCTGAGCAGGGCCAGCAGGATGAGCATGCAGCCAACTACCTTCTCTATCGGCATGGGCTCGTGATACCAGAGTACGCTGATCAGCACCGTCCAAATGGGTTCCAGCATCATGATCAGTGCCGCGTTACCCACATGACTGTATTTTTGCCCCACGCTTTGGCATACAAAACGCAACGAGGTGGCCAGCAAGACGCTGGCGGCAAACCAGCCCCAGGTGACAGGCAGGATTTCTGTGGGCCATTGTTCAAACAAGCCGGAATAAAACAGGTGCATGATGCCGGTAACAGCCAGTTGTATGCAGGTCAGCGCCATGGGATGAACGCGTCTGGCAAAGCGGCTGTTTAAATTGAAATACAGCGCCAACGAGAGGGATGCCAGCAAAAACAGCAGTTGGCTGAGCGATAAGCTCAGGCCATTGCCCATCGTCAATAACAACAACCCCAGAATCGCAATTGGCAAGGCCACCCAAAACTGGCGCTGTGGCCGCTCTTTAAATATCAGCCAGGCCAGAGGGGGCACCATCAGCATGGCCAAACTCATAATGAAAGCCCCTTCGCCAATGCCTTCGCTATGGGAAATGGCCTGAATCCAGAATATCAGGTTCAGGGTCATCACCAGACCAATAGCCGCCGCTTTCAGCAGGAGTTCGGGCGAGGTACTTCTTAAATGCCGATAGCAAAAGGGCAGCAGCACGAGGGCGGCCAGCACGAAGCGCCAGCCGACAAATCCGGCGGGAGGCAGGCCGTTAAGGGCTTCTTTGGAAAATAACCAGCCGGCAGAGGCTAACAGGGTTGCCGCTAGAATAAACAAATCGCCACGCCGTTCTGGCCGCATAAATAACCCTCGTAATGTTCTGATGTAGGTGGACAAGGCAGGCCGGTATACAGGATGAGATAAACGGTTCCCTAGCAGGAAGGGTGAACACGACCGACAGCGACTCTACTGTATGCTATTTCACTTTATTTGCATACAGAGCCGTCTGGTCCTGTGCTGCTACCGACACCGGTACCAATAGGCGGCTCCCGGTACCCCGCTGGTTGCTTGCTGGGGGCGCCATGGTCAGCCTGCGACTGTTACACAACCCTGACCCTGCCTGCTTGCCTGTCGTATTCATGAATCCATCTTGGTATCGCCATCGGTGGCGCGGATGTCATCGCTCACATAAGCTTTGAATATCAATGCCAACGTTCGGCCGTAACATGCCACCGCCGGGTGGCTATCGGGCCGGCAAAGGGGAGAACAGTATGGCAGAGCATACAGAGTCGGGAACGAGCCAGCCACAGGATGTGCCGCAACAGGTGGATATGGACTTTGGCGTGGTGCTGGAGCGTATCGACAGCTGGGTAGATGGCAGCGTGCGTTTGCTGCCCAACCTGCTGGTCGCCCTGGTGCTGTTGGTTATCTTTTACGGGGTAGGGGTGTTGCTGCGACGGCTGATCTTGCGCCAGAGCATGAGTCGAGGCCGCGATAACCTGGGCGAGGTGCTGGGCGGCTTTGTCAAGTGGGCCATTATATTATTCGGCTTTTTACTGGCCGCCACCATAGTGATCCCCAGCCTGAAACCCGGCGATCTCATTGCCGGCCTGGGCGTCAGCTCGGTGGCCATCGGTTTTGCCTTCAAGGATATCCTGCAAAACTGGCTGGCGGGTCTGCTGATCCTGTTACGTCAGCCCTTTAATATCAACGACCAAATCGAGGTTAATGGTCACGAAGGCACGGTACAGCGTATTGAAACCCGAGCCACCATTATTAAAACCTATGATGGCCAGCGTATCGTGATCCCGAATAGCGATATTTACACCAATGCGGTGAGGGTGCTTACCGCCCATGACTACAGGCGTAGCCAGTACGATGTCGGCATTGGGTATGACGATGACCTGGACCAGGCCTGCCGGTTGCTGACGGCGGCCGTGGCCAAGGTGGCCGAAGTAGAGCAGGCCCCCGAGGTAGAGGCTTTGCCGTGGGATCTGGCGGCCAGCTGGGTCACTATTCGGGTGCGCTGGTGGACCCATAGCCACAGAGCCGATGTGACGCGGGTGCATGCCGAGGTCATTCGTACCATCAAACAGACGCTGGACGATGCCGGCATAGAGATGCCGAGTGAAAATTTGCTGTGTTTGCTACAGGAGCAAACCGAAGTCGAAAGCCTGGACGACGAAACGCCGGCGTCGCGACATTAGCTTGTAGTCCTTTTGTTGCCAACGTCTTTAGGGGGCTTGGGCGTAAGGCGTAAAGCGTCAGGCGCGAGACGTAAGTTCGCAATCTAATGACTTTTGTCACCCTCAGGTTGTGTTAGAATATGCGCACTTTTGTCCAAATAGGGATTCCCATGAAGGTAATCGAAGGGCTGATGGCCACTCCCGAGGCTAAAATTGCGATTGTTGTTGCTCGGTTCAATAGCTTTATCAACGACAGCTTGGTAGGTGGAGCACTGGATGTGCTCAAGCGTCAGGGTCAGGTAAAAGACGATAACATTACGCTGGTAAAAGTACCCGGCGCCATTGAAATGCCACTGGTGTGCAAAAAGCTCGCCAAAAGCGGCAAGTATGACGCCATTGTTGCTCTGGGCTGTGTGATCCGCGGCGGTACTTACCATTTCGATCTGGTTGCCAATGAGAACAGCAAAGGCATGGCCAGTGTGATGATGGAGTTTGAAATGCCGATTGCCTTCGGAGTATTAACTACCGAAAACATAGAACAAGCCATAGAGCGTGCTGGCACCAAGGCGGGTAACAAGGGCGCAGAAGCCGCCCTCAGCGCACTTGAAATGATTAATGTCCTGCAAGCGCTGGACTAAGAGGAGTACTGAATTGAAACCGTCCGAACGCCGCAAGGCCCGCCGTCTCGCTACCCAGGCCATTTACCAGTGGCAAATGACCAAGGATAACGTGGCCGATATTGCCCAGCAATTTGCGCTGGAACAGGACACCAAAGGGGTGGATCTGGATTATTTTCGCGATCTGCTGTTTGGGGTCTCGGTTCATGCCAATGAACTGGATGCGGTCTATTCACCCTATCTCTCACGTCCACTGGCCGATTTGGATATGGTTGACCAGGCGGTGCTGCGGTTAGCGACCTATGAGCTGACCCGGCGTGAAGATGTGCCTTATCGCGTAGTGATTAACGAAGCCATTGAGCTGGCCAAGGCATTTGCTGCTGAAGAAAGTCACCGTTTTGTGAACGGTGTACTCGATAAAGTCATCAAGCAGCTGAAAAAATAACTATAAGCACGGGAAAAAAGCCAGCGGTCGCTGGCTTTTCATTTTGTATGAATGAATTCGACATAATAAAACACTATTTCACCGTGGCCAACCACCGCAAAGATGTGGTGATGGGGCCGGGCGATGACTGTGCCTTGCTGCAAGTGCCGCCCAACACCCTGCTGGCCGTGAGCACGGATACCCTGGTGAGTGGCGTACATTTTTTTGCCGACATGGATCCGGCAGCCCTGGGGCACAAGGCGCTGGCGGTTAACCTGTCCGACCTGGCTGCCATGGGTGCCGATCCTTGCTGGGTCTCGCTGGCGCTTACCCTGCCCGAGGTGAATGAAGAGTGGATTAAGCAGTTTTGTGCCGGTTTCTTTGAACTGGCAGAGTACTACAACGTGGCCCTGGTAGGCGGCGACATGACCCGGGGGCCGCTGTCCATTACGGTGACAGTGCACGGCACCCTGCCGGAAGGCAAGGGACTGAGACGCAGCGGTGCCCAGGTGGGGGATGGCATTTATGTTACCGGTACCCTGGGCGACGCCGCTCTGGGGCTGCAGCAGGAGCTGGGCAAGATCGCGGTGCCCGAGGCCCATCAAGCCATAGTACGCAACAAGTTCGAGCACCCGCACCCCCGCATTCTGGCAGGGCAGGCGCTGCGGGATATTGCCTCCAGTGCCCTGGACTTGTCTGACGGCCTGGCGGGCGATCTGGCGCATATTACCCGGGCTTCTGGTACGCGGGCGCAAATCGAGCTGGAACAACTCCCATTGAGTGCGGCCATGCAAGCCTCTGTCTCCCGGGAGCAGGGCTGGGAGCTGGCGCTGACCGGCGGTGACGACTATGAGCTGTGTTTCACCGTGCCGGAGCTGTATCGGGGGCAACTGGAAATGGCATTGGCGCACTGCGGGGTTAAATTTACTCGTATCGGACGCATGTTTACCGGGATGCCCGAAGTCGAACTGGTGCTTGACGGGCGCCCTTACCAGTTGCAGAGCCAAAGCTGGGATCACTTTCGAAACGACTAAGGAGTGTCTAATTGATGAGAAAGCCTGAGCTGGCGGCATTGAAGCTGTCCAACCCTCTGCACTTGCTGGCCCTGGGCTTTGGCTCGGGGCTAAGCCCGATTATGCCCGGTACCATGGGCACGCTGGCCGCTGTGCCCCTGTACCTGTTGATACAGGGGCTGTCGCCCATCTGGTATGTGCTGGTTTTGCTGTTGGGCTTTATTGCCGGCATCTGGATTTGCAATGCCGCTACCCGGGCCATTGGCCAACATGATCACGGTGCCATAGTGTGGGACGAGATCATTGGCTTTGGTATTACCATGTTTGCGGCCCCCGCCGGTTTGGGGTGGGTAGTAGTGGGCTTCGTGCTGTTTCGCTTCTTCGATATTATCAAGCCCTGGCCCATCAGCTGGTTCGACCGCCGCGTGCATGGGGGGATTGGCATCATGCTCGACGATGTCATCGCCGGTTTGTTTGCCCTGGGCTGTCTGCAGTTATTAGCCTGGTATTGGTAAGGCAGCGCCGGGCATCGAACGTCCAGCGCCCAGGCAAAAATAAACACCGGCCCTTAAAAGCCGGTGTTTTTGCGCTTGTAGACGCTGCGACCGCTGTGCAATATCGCAGGGCGCTATCTCATGCCAATTTCATGTATCACCGTCTTATTTTGAGCCGTGCATCCATTCGGTGGCAAAGGGGGGGGATCCTGTGCATCAGATCCTGCTGCGCAGGGTTTAGCGGCTAAAGCAGCGACTACATTCGTGCTGTATGTTGGACGCGGCGCTGTTGCTTGGTGCTATTTTCCCCCACTCCTCACTCCTCACTCCTCACTCTCTCATCACCCCATCTCTGTTTTAGATGAAAAACTCTAGTCTTGTTGCCGTTCTTGCTTGACCTTTGACGCTCCGTCAGTCATAAATTCTATCTATTATTTTGCTGTTGAAACATATTGCTGATTTTGTGAACTGAATCAGCAGGTATACGATTCATATTGGCATAAAATCAGGGTTACAATAGACGATGCATGTTGCTTGTTTGTTGCCGACACTTTCTGGTCGTCTCAATCACTCAGCAAAGTATCGATTGCCGCGCTACTCTACTGTAGTCGATCAAAGGATTGCGGCCTAAGCGGACCTCGAGGATGAACATGTCCCTGTTAGAAGTAAAAAACCTGCGAATAGAATATCCTTCTCGCCATGGCGTCATGGCAGCCATTGACGATGTGTCCTTGTGCATAGAGAGGGGCGAGATTCTGGGGGTGGTCGGAGAGTCCGGCGCCGGCAAGTCCACCATAGGCAACGCCGTTATCGACCTTTTGAGTCCGCCTGGGCGCATAGCCAGCGGTGATGTCTACCTGGATGGCGAGCTTATCTCCGGTTTGAATGCCAGCCAGATGCGCACCATTCGCGGCAGCCGCATCGGCTTTATCTTTCAAGATCCCATGACCTCGCTTAATCCACTGTTTACGGTGGAATATCAGATGGTGGAAACCCTGCTGGCCAATACCGGCATGAGTCGGGAGGCGGCGAAAAAGAAATCGATTTCCCTGTTGGATGCGGTCGGTATTCCCGAACCTGCATTACGTATCAAGCAGTATCCTCATCAGTTTTCCGGCGGCATGCGCCAGCGCGTAGTGATTGCCATTGCGCTGTCTTGCGATCCCGAACTGATTATTGCCGACGAGCCCACGACGGCACTGGATGTGTCGGTTCAGGACCAGATATTGACCCTGATCCGTAACCTGTGCAAAGAGCGTAACGTCGGGTGCATGCTGGTCACCCACGACATGGGCGTGGTCTCCAACGTGACCGACCGGGTGGCGGTGATGTATCGGGGCCGGTTGATGGAAATAGGCCCCACCGAACAAGTATTGGGTACCCCTGAGCACGATTACACCAGGAGCCTGATTTCTGCGGTACCGCGATCCGATATCAAGCTGCACCGGTTTCCGCTGGTATCCTACATTGAAGACGCCAAAGAAAAAGCCACCCTGGATCTGAAACATCACTGGCTGGGGCAAAGTCAGGAACAACGCGATTACAGCGGCCCTTTGCTGCGGGTTGAGCATTGCAACCTGCGCTTTGTGACCAAAGACTCCCTGTTTGCTTCACGTCGTCAGTACCTGCAAGCCACCAATGACGTCAGCTTCAACATCGCCGAAGGGGAAACTTTTGGTCTGGTGGGGGAGTCGGGCTCAGGAAAGTCGACCATAGCGCGCGCCATTACCGGACTGTATCCGCCCGATAGCGGAAAAATCTGGTTTGAAGGCATAGAGCTGACGGCGATCAAGAGTGAAACAGAACGTCGCCCGCTGCGTCGGCAAATGCAGATGGTATTCCAAAACCCCTATTCTTCCCTTAATCCACGGATTCGGGTGGCCGATATTATTGCCGAGCCGATTCGTTTTCACCAACTGGCGAAAAACGAAGCGCAAATTGGCGGCATTGTCGACGACCTGCTCGACTATGTGGGCCTGGGGCGGGCGGCAGGGCTCAAGTTTCCCCACGAATTTTCCGGTGGCCAACGCCAGCGGATCTCCATTGCCCGGGCACTGGCCACTCGCCCGCGGCTGCTGATTTGTGACGAACCCACTTCGGCGCTGGATGTGTCGGTGCAGGCACAAATTCTTAATTTATTGAAAGACTTGCAAGACGAGTTGAAGCTGACCATGCTTTTCATCAGTCACGACTTGCCGGTGATCCGTCAAATGTGCGACCGCATCGGTGTGATGAAAAAAGGCACCCTGGTAGAAGTGGCAGAAACCGAGCAGTTGTTTACTGATGCGAGTGATCCTTACAGCCGTTCTCTGATTTCCTTGATGCCCGAGTTCAAGGGCATGTCACGGGAAGGGCTGGATATTTGAACCACCACAGTGGACCAGCGTTAACGGAGCCTTGTTAAGGCTGCATCGTTAACGAACCAAGATTAACCATGTCAATGGAGTGTTACATGAAAAAAGGACTCAACAAAGTGACGGCGGCGCTGCTGGCTGCCGGGTTGGCATTCAGTGTTCAGGCGGCGGATATTACTATCGCCTATGATGCGGATCCGGTATCCATGGATCCGCACGAGCAGTTGTCGGGTGCCACGCTGGAAATGTCGCATTTGCTGTTCGACCCCCTGGTGCGCTGGACCAAAGACTTTGAAATAGAGCCGCGGTTGGCAGAAAAGTGGGAGCGGATCGATGAAAACACCATGCGCTTTCATTTGCAGAAAGGCGTCAAGTTTCACAGCGGCAATGAGTTTAGTGCCGACGACGTGGTATGGACCTTTAACCGCCTGAAAGAATCACCGGACTTCAAGGCTATTTTCGACCCCTTTAGCGCCGCGACCAAAATCGATGAACACACTGTGGATCTGGTCACCAAGGGACCCTTTCCGCTGGTGCTGAATACCGTGACTTATTTGTTCCCGATGGACTCCCAGTATTACAGCGGTACCACAGATGACGGTAAAGACAAGGGCGACGTGGTTAAGCATGGCAGTTCGTTTGCCTCGACCAATCCGTCTGGCACGGGCCCCTTCAAGCTCAAGTTCCGCCAGCAGGGGGTCAAGGTGGAATATGAGCGTCACGCCGATTACTGGGATAAAAAGTCACCGGGCAATGTGCAAAACATGACACTGGTGCCGATTAAGGAAGACGCGACCCGAGTGGCCGCCTTGCTGGCCGGTGACGTGGACTTTATCAAGCCGGTCTCGCCCAACGACCAGAATCGCGTGAAGTCGGCCAACGGGGTCAAGCTGGTGACCGAAGCCGGTACGCGCATTATTACTTTTCAGCTGAATCAGGACCGTTTTGAGCCCTTCAAAGACGTACGAGTGCGCCAGGCGATAAACTATGCGGTTAACCAGGACGGCATTGTAAAGCGCATCATGCGCGGCTTTGGCACCACGGCATCGCAACAGGCTCCGGCCGGTTATGTGGGCCATAACCCGGAGCTGGAGCCCCGTTTCGACCTGGATAAAGCCAAGCAGTTGATGGCCGACGCCGGTTATCAAGACGGCTTTAAAATCAGCATGATTGCGCCCAACAACCGCTACGTAAACGACTTTAGAATTGCCGAGGCGGTCAAGGCGATGCTGGCGCGTATTAATATCGATGTGGATCTCAAGACCCTGCCGGTGGCCCAGTACTGGCCCGAATTTGATAAGTGTAACGCCGATATGCTGATGATTGGCTGGCACTCCGATACCGAAGATGCGGCCAACTTCTCAGAGTTCCTGACCATGACCCGCAACGAAGAAACCGGCCGTGGCCAGTATAACTGTGGTCACTACTCCAATCCGGAACTGGATCAGCTGATTGAGTCCGCCAACCTGGAAACCGATGGCGAAAAACGGGGCAAGATGCTGCAGCATGCAGAAAAAATCCTGTATGACGACGCCGCCTTCGTGCCGCTGCATTGGCAAAACCTGGCCTGGGGTGCCCGTGATAACGTGGGGGCCGAAGCCGTCGTTAACGCCATGGACTTCCCTTATCTGGGTGACCTGGTCGTTAAAGACTAACGACCATTTTGCCACGGAATCCACGGAATCCACGGAATCCACGGAAGTAACAATATAGCGCCCAGCACCAGGCGCCCAGCTAAAGAAGACAGAGCTCTTTGTGGTTCTTGGGGCTGGGCTCTGGGCGCCGGGCGCTTTTTTTATTGGAATACATCATGTTAACGTTTTTACTGAAACGGCTGTTCCAGGTGGTGGTGGTGATGTTCATCATCAGCCTGGTGGCATTTTCGATTCAGGATAATTTAGGCGATCCGCTGCGCGAACTGGTTGGCCAGTCGGTATCGGAAGAGGTGCGTCAGCAGATGCGCACCGATATGGGCCTGAACGATCCCTTTGTGGTGAAGTACAGTCGGTTTGTGGGGAATGCGCTGCAGGGGGATTTTGGCACTTCTTATTTTTACAAGAAGCCAACCCTGGAGGTGATTTTCGAGAAACTGCCGGCCACCCTGGAGCTGGTCTTCTGTGCCAGTGTCATCATTATTGCGTTCAGTATCCCCTTGGGGGTGTATTCGGCCATCAAACCCCGGGCATTTTTGTCGCGGTTGGTGATGGGCGTGAGCATAGTGGGCATTTCGGTGCCGGTGTTTTTAACGGCCATTCTCTTGATGTATGTGTTTTCCATTGAGCTGGGCTGGCTACCGGCCTATGGCCGTGGCGAGCTGACCAGCCCACTGGGCTGGGAGTCGGGGCTGTTCAACTGGCAGGGCTTTCGAAACCTGATCCTGCCCAGCATAGCGCTGTCGTCCATTATGCTGCCGCTGTTTATTCGCCTGGTACGCTCGGAAATGCTCGAGCAGTTAAGCTCGGAGTACGTCAAGTTTGGCTGGGCCAAGGGGCTTTCCAAGTATCGGATCTGGTTTGTTCATGCCCTTAAAAATACCTTGTTGCCGCTGATCACCGTCGGTGGGGTGCAAATTGGTACCATGGTGGCCTACACCATTTTAACCGAAACCGTGTTTCAGTGGCCGGGCATAGGCTTGCTGTTTTTAGATGCCATTAACCGGGTAGATACCCCCTTGATTACCACTTATGTGATTTTTGTGGGCTTTGTGTTTGTGGTCACCAACACCATAGTTGATTTGTTATATGGCTTGATTAACCCCACGGTTAACCTGGCAGCAAAGGGATAATGCAATGACCACTAACGTGAATCTCAGTCGCTGGACTCGCTTCAAGCAGTCGGACTTTATCTATCATTTTCGGCGCGACAAGGTCGCCATGTTCAGCTTTGCCGTGTTTATGGCCTTGCTGGCGGCGGCGCTCTTGTCACCGATAATTGCCCCTCACAATCCTTATGATCTGGCGACCATCGATATTCTGGACTCGGAACTGCCGCCCAGCTGGCAAGAAATGGGCGATGAGCGGTTCTTGTTGGGGACAGACGTACAGGGCCGCGATATTTTAAGCACCATTTTATATGGCTCGCGGGTGTCGCTGATGATCGGCCTGGGCGCGGTCGCCCTGCAGCTGGTGATCGGTATTATAGTGGGGCTGTCCGCCGGTTATTTTGGTGGGCGCATCGACAACCTGTTAATGCGTTTTGCCGATGTACAACTGTCGTTTTCCACCATGATGGTGGCCATTATCGTATCGGCGGTATTTCAGGCCACTCTGGGCGCCGACTTTTATGCCGAATATGCGGTGCTGATGCTGGTGGTGATCATCGGGCTGGCGGAGTGGCCCCAGTATGCTCGTACCATCCGGGCGACCGTGTTGGCGGAAAAGAAAAAGGAATATGTAGAAGCCGCCAAGGTGATGGGCTTCAAATCGATGCGCATCATGTTTCGTCATATTCTGCCCAACTGTCTGTCGCCGATTCTGGTGATCTCGACCGTGCAGGTGGCCAACGCCATCATGAGCGAGGCGGCGCTGTCGTTTCTGGGGCTGGGCATGCCGGTCGACAAGCCCTCGCTGGGGTCACTGATCAGCATGGGCTTCAGCTATATCTTCTCCGGATCCTGGTGGATTACCGCTTTCCCCGGTATCTACCTGGTGGTGCTGGTCTTGGTGATCAACCTGTTGGGCGACTGGCTGCGGGATGTGTTTAATCCCAAGTTGTATAAAGGCTGATAAGATGGTGAGGCGTGAGGCGTGAGGCGTGAGGCGTGAGGCGGGAGGCGTAAAGCGTAAGGAATAATCGACGTCTGCGCATTCGCTCCTTGACACCTTACGCCTCACGATTCACGCCCACCTGTCGGGTCGGCACGGCTGTTTTATTTAAACGGAGTCAGCTCTTTGCTCGCCACCTTATTTACCCGCTTTCCCGAGACAGCCCGCCGTCGTTTGGCGGGCTGTCTGATCCTGTGTGCCATGCTGGCGGTGGTCGCGGATCTGTCTGGCTTGCCGGTCAGCTCGAGCGTGGCGGGAGTGGGCTACTGGAGTGCGGCGCTATTGTTGTGGCCTGGCCTGTCCCGGCGTAATCGACTGCAGGCCCTGGTTTTGTTGCTGGTGGGGGCTGTGTGTCTGGCGGTCAGTGCCAGGCTGGGGGCCGAAATGGCCGTGACGCGCCTGCTGTCTGGCAACACCGGCTTGTTGTCCATGCTGGTGGCCGTCAGCTTCTTGAGTTTGGTCAGCCGACCCGGTGCTGAACAAGAAGAAAGCTTGCCGCGAGGAGCCGGTGCCGTCGCCTCGACATTGGGCGCGGTACATTTGTTTGGCTCTGTGATCAATTTATCGTCGGTGTTCATCATTGGCGACCGCTTGGCGCGGCGCAACAAGGTGAGCCGCGAACAGGCGATAGTGTTGATCCGCGGGTTTACGGCTGCCGCCTTCTGGTCCCCCTTTTTTGGCGCAATGGCGGTGTCTTTGAGCGTGGCACCCGATGCCGAGCTGAGCATGCTGTGGCTGATGAGCATGCCGCTGGCGCTCCTGGCCATGAGCCTGACCTGTTGGCAGCTCTGGCGACCGTCATCAGCCAGGCAGGGCATTGCACCCATTACCGACTTCGTGGGGTATCCGCTGCATGTGGGCGGGATCGGGTTACCGGCTTTGCTGGCGCTGGCGGTATTGGCCTGGCATCAGTTGTGGCCCGGGCTGTCCATTCTGGCGGTGATCACCTTGCTGGCCCCGGTATTCAGCCTGGGGGTACTGGTGGCTGGCAAACGCTCGCCTCTGGCCGGAGTCGGGCAGCTCACCTCAGACAGACTGCCGCAAATGGGCAACGAGCTGGCCTTGTTTCTGGCCGCCGGGGTATTGGCCTATGGCCTCGAAAGCCTGTTGTCGGTCTGGGAAGGCAGCTTGCCGTTGCAACATTTTGGTGCCACCGCAGCCAGCCTGACCTATCTGGCGATCGTGTTGCTATCTTTGGTCGGTATTCATCCTATAGTGTGCATTACACTTGCGGGCTCGGTGCTGGTGCCGCTTGAACCTGATCATACCTTGCTGGCGCTGGTCTTTTTATCCTCCTGGGCGCTAGGCACGGCCTCGGGGCCGTTATCGGGCATTAACCTGGCATTTCAGGGACGTTACGGTATAGATTCTTTTAGCATAATGCGTTGGAATTTAAGCTATTTAGTCCTGATGTCACTGTGTGTGATCGCGGCTATCTGGCTGTTGGCCAGCGTGCTTGGTATAGGGTGATTCATCACCATATAAGCAGGGGTGTTTAAAAAATGGCCGCAACCATTTCTTGGTATTTGCGCCCCGTTAGCTTTTCATTCATAATATGCGGCCTAAAACTGTGTCGGTGTGTCAGCGAATTTTGGATGCTCCGTCTACTTCTTAAACTAATCATTAAAGTTGAATCATGGCCGAATTATCCAAATACAGAAACATTGGTATCTTCGCTCACGTTGATGCGGGTAAAACCACCACAACCGAGCGTATCCTCAAACTCACCGGGCGCATTCACAAAGCAGGTGAAACCCACGACGGTGAATCAACTACTGACTTCATGGATCAGGAAGCCGAGCGCGGCATTACCATCCAGTCTGCTGCTGTAAGTTGTTTCTGGAAAGATCACCGCTTTAACGTGATCGATACCCCCGGACACGTTGACTTCACCGTTGAAGTATACCGTTCACTGAAAGTACTGGACGGCGGTATCGGTGTATTCTGTGGTTCTGGCGGTGTTGAGCCTCAGTCTGAAACCAACTGGCGCTATGCGAACGACTCCGAAGTTGCTCGTCTTATCTTCGTCAACAAGCTGGACCGTATTGGTGCCGACTTCTTCCGCGTGGTTCAGCAAACTCGTGACGTGTTGGCTGCCAACCCGATCATCATGGTGCTGCCAATCGGTGCCGAAGATCAGTTTAAAGGCGTAGTTGACCTGCTGACCCGCAAAGCCTACATCTGGGACGATTCAGGTATTCCTGAAAACTTCACCGTCGAAGATGTACCGGCCGACATGGTTGACCAGGTTGAAGAATACCGCGAGATGCTGGTAGAGAGCGCCGTTGAGCAAGACGACGACCTGATGGAAGCCTACATGGAAGGTAACGAGCCTTCTATCGAAGAGCTGAAGCGTTGTATCCGTAAGGGTACTCGTACCATGGCGTTGTTCCCAACTTACTGTGGTTCTGCCTTTAAAAACAAAGGTATGCAGCTGATCCTGGACGCAGTAGTAGATTACCTGCCAAACCCGGTTGAAGTTGATCCACAGCCACTGACCGACGAAGAAGGCGCTGAAACCGGCGAGTTCGCTATCGTTGATCCTGAGCTGCCTTTGAAAGCCCTGGCCTTTAAAGTGATGGATGACCGCTTCGGTGCTCTGACCTTCGTACGTATCTACGCCGGTCGCATCAAGAAGGGTGATACCATACTGAACAGCTTCACCGGTAAAACCGAGCGTGTTGGTCGTATGGTGGAAATGCATGCGGATGAGCGTAACGAGCTGGACTCTGCACAAGCCGGCGACATCATCGCTATCGTGGGCATGAAGAACGTGCAGACCGGTCACACCCTGTGTGATGTGAAGCACCCTTGCACCCTGGAAGCCATGGTGTTCCCAGAGCCGGTTATCTCCATCGCGGTTGCCCCTAAAGACAAGGGCGGTTCCGAGAAAATGGGTGTTGCTATCGGCAAGATGATTGCTGAAGATCCAACATTCCGCGTAGAAACCGACGAAGATTCCGGTGAAACCATCCTGAAAGGCATGGGTGAATTGCACCTGGACATCAAAGTCGACATTCTGAAGCGTACCTACGGCGTTGACCTGATTGTAGGTGAGCCACAGGTTGCCTACCGCGAAACCATTACTGCCGAAGTTGAAGACAGCTACACCCACAAGAAGCAGTCTGGTGGTTCCGGTCAGTACGGTAAAATTGACTACATCATCCGTCCTGGCGAAGCCAACACCGGTTTTGTGTTCAAGTCTTCTGTAGTGGGCGGTAACGTTCCTAAAGAATTCTGGCCTGCCATCGAGAAAGGTTTCGGCAGCATGATGAACACGGGTACCATCGCTGGTTTCCCTGTGCTGGACGTTGAGTTCGAGCTGATCGACGGTGCTTTCCACGCGGTTGACTCCTCGGCCATTGCGTTTGAAATCGCTGCTAAAGGCGCGTTCCGTCAGTCTATCGCTAAAGCCAAGCCACAACTGCTTGAGCCTGTGATGAAGGTTGACGTGTTCACTCCAGAAGATCACGTGGGTGACGTTATTGGTGACTTGAACCGTCGTCGCGGCATGATCAAAGATCAGATGGCTGGCGTTACCGGTGTGCGCATCAAGGCAGACGTACCTCTGTCCGAAATGTTCGGCTACATTGGTTCGCTGCGTACCATGACTTCTGGTCGTGGTCAGTTCTCCATGGAGTTCTCGCACTACTCATCTTGCCCTGCCAACATCTCTGAAAAGGTTGTTGCTCAGGTTGCAGAGCGTAAAGCGGCTGAAGCCAAGAAGTAATATCGCTTAACGACGTTAGTCAACAAGCTAAAAACCGCTGCCCAGGCAGCGGTTTTTTTTTGCCTGAAGAACGGGGGAGAGCAGCGGTAATACCAGACTGAGTAAGTAACTGGTCTATTTAGCTGCTCTGGAAAGGCCGAACGAAGGGTCTACTCCACCGATACGCTGCAAGCACCTCCCTGTGGCGCTCAAACACATGACATCCTTGTCATGTGATGGTCGGTGGAGTAGAGCCCTTCATCCGCCCCCAGCCGCGGAGTTGCCTGTAGGTGCTATCTACAGACACCTCGGTGCTTGTGGAGAGGCAACAGAGATCGGCTCCCACGACCGTGAAATGACAGGGATGTCATTTCCCGAGCCCCC
>NZ_JBLWUK010000032.1:0-34115 GCF_048268965.1 Oceanisphaera sp. | reverse complement strand
CAACCGCCAATAAAAAAAGCGCCTTGCGGCGCTTTTTTTGTAACTTGATACTGATATTACTTGGCGTGATAAGGCCGAGACAGACGCTGAACCGACCGGATAAAGGCGCCGGCATGCTCGGGATCCACATCAAGGTGTATGCCGTGACCCAGGTTGAATACATGGCCAGGGCCTTCACCAAAGCTTTCCAGAATAGTCGCCACTTCCTGCTCGATGCGAGGAATAGGGGCATACAACATGGAAGGATCCATGTTGCCCTGCAGAGCCACCTTGTCACCCACACGGCGTTTGGCATCTGCCATATCAATGGTCCAGTCCAACCCGATGCCATCACAGCCGGTGGCGGCAATCGCCTCCAGCCACTGGCCACCGTTTTTGGTAAACAGGGTTACCGGCACCTTGCGGCCTTCGTTTTCACGCGTCAGGCCGTCGACGATTTTGGCCATATACTGCAGCGAAAACTCGTTGTAATCACGGGTGCTCAGTACGCCGCCCCAGGTATCGAAGATCATGAGCGACTGGGCACCGGCAGCTATTTGCGCGTTCAAATAGCTGGTGACACTGTCGGCCAGCTTATCGAGCAACAGGTGCATGGCTTTGGGATCGGCAAACATCATTTTCTTGGTTTTGGTGAACGCCTTGGAGCCACTGCCTTCGACCATGTAAGTGGCCAGTGTCCAGGGGCTGCCGGAGAAACCAATCAAAGGCACTTCGCCTTTTAGTTCACGACGAATGGTGCGTACCGCATTCATCACATATTGCAGCTCGCCTTCCGGATCGGGAATGCCCAGTTTTTGCACATCGGCCATGGACGTAATAGGACGCTGAAACTTGGGGCCTTCACCGGTTTCAAAGTACAGACCCAGACCCATGGCATCCGGAATGGTCAGAATATCGGAAAACAGAATGGCCGCATCCAGCGGGAATCGACGCAACGGCTGCAGCGTCACCTCGCACGCCAGCTCGGCGTTTTTGCACAGTGACATAAAGTCACCCGCTTCGGCTCGGGTCGCCTTGTACTCAGGCAAATAGCGGCCTGCCTGGCGCATCATCCATACCGGCGTGTAATCTACGGGCTGACGTAAAAGAGCACGTAAGTAACGATCATTCTTGAGTGGTTTCATTTCATCGTCCAAAACAGGTGGCAAATTGCCGGCATTGTAACATCAGATGGCATAAAGCCCCAATCCAGCGTAAACGGAGCGTTTTTTGCGCTCGTTATTGGCTCCAACCCCTGCCAGCTGACGGCATCTATCTAAAATAACAGCTTTTTTCGTTATGCTCCCTGCTATTTGTTCGCGTTTACTTCCTGCTGCCAGCTATGCTTATAGCGAGCTGGCGCTCAAGTTATGCGCAATGCTCTTGACCCGGACAACGCTTTTCTTTAAAGATGGTAGTCACTGCCTGCTCAGGTCACCCCAAGGAGGGAATCATGCTCAGGAAAATGGAACATACCAAAGCCAAACTTGCCGGAAAACATCAAGCGCTAGATACCTTTATCAACGCCCGGCAAGATTTGCTGGTGGAATATATTCGTTTGTCCACCAACAAGAAAACGCTGCCAACGCCCCAAGAACTGTCAAATTTCTGTTGCCAGCTGGTGGATTACGTCAGCGCCGCGCATTTTGAAATATACGATTATGTGATGGCGGCGTACGAAGCGGCACGCGGCAATGGCCGTACGCTGGCCGAGCGTATTTATCCGCGCCTCAAGAAAGGCACGGTACAGGCGCTGGACTTTCACGATAAATACGCCCAGGCAGACGAAGACGCTTTGCTGGAGCTGGATCAGGACTTAAGCCAGCTTGGCGAAATGCTGGAAGAACGATTCAGCCTTGAAGATCGCCTGGTATTTGCCGTTTCCCTGCTCAACCACCTGAATACCAGCGAGCCTGCCTGAGCGGGAGCGTGAATGGCTGAACGCTGACCCTTTACCCATTTCGGTATCCGGGGGCCGACGGCCAGCAAGCTCATTCTCGGGTAGCCAATATTTCACTGCTCGGAGGCTGGATGTCGGTCACCGGGCCTGGATCACGCAAGACGGCGACGCCCTCGTGCGGCCGCTGCTCACCACCAGTGCCGGCCACTTGTGGCTCTGGTGGCGCCCCTGACAACTCACCCCAGTCAGCTTGGGTGAGCGAAGTGCAGAGGCCGGACTCTAAATCCACAGAGACAGGCTTACTTACTTTTTACGCTTCACTCCTTACGCCTCCCCCCTCACACCTCACGGTATTTTTATAGTGCTTCCAGCGCTTCACCCAGTTTTTTAACCGCTATCACTTCCATGCCTGCCGGTGCCTGCTTGGGACGATTTGCCCAGGGCACTATGGCGCGGGTAAAGCCGTGTTTGGCGGCCTCCATCAGGCGCTCCTGCCCAGAGGGTACCGGGCGAATCTCTCCCGACAGGCCCACTTCGCCAAATACCACCAGCTCCTGCGGCAAGGGCTTGTCCCGAAAACTCGACACCAACGCCAGCAACAAGGCCAGGTCGGCACTGGTGTCTTCGACTCGCACCCCGCCCACCACGTTAACGAAGACATCCTGATCCGCCATTTGCAGGCCGCCATGACGATGCAACACCGCCAGCAACATGGACAAGCGATTCTGCTCCAGCCCCACGGTGACCCGCCGCGGGTTGCCCAGCTGGGAGTAATCCACCAGAGCCTGCAGCTCCACCAGCAAGGGGCGAGTCCCTTCCCAGATGATCATCACCACAGAGCCCGTGGTCTGCTCTTCCCCCCGGCTCAGGAAGATGGCCGACGGGTTGCTGACTTCTTTCAGGCCGGTTTCGGTCATGGCAAATACGCCCAGCTCGTTCACTGCCCCAAAGCGGTTCTTGTGGCTGCGCAACATGCGAAAACGGCTGTCACTGGCACCATCGAGCATAATGGAGCAGTCGATACAGTGTTCCAGTACCTTGGGGCCGGCCAGCGCACCGTCTTTGGTCACGTGCCCGACCATCAGCATGATCACCCCCTGCTGCTTGGCGAAACGCGTTAATTGCGCCGCCGCTTCTCGCACCTGACTCACGGAACCAGGAGCCGACTGCACCTCGGCCACATGCATCACCTGAATGGAGTCGATCACCACCACGGCGGGCTTTTCTTCTCGCGCCACATGACAGATTTGCTCGACGCTGGTCTCAGACAACATGCGCAGCTTATCCCGGGGCAAGCCCAGTCGCTGGGCGCGCATGGCGACCTGTTGCAGTGACTCTTCACCGGTCACATACAGGGTTTTCATGCGGCTGGCCAGGCCGCACATTACCTGCAACAGCAGCGTACTCTTGCCCGCCCCCGGGCTGCCGCCAATCAAAATGGCCGAGCCGGCGACCATGCCGCCCCCCAGCACCCGATCCAGCTCGCTGAACCCACTGTTGATACGCGGCAGTTCGGTTAACGCCACTTCGTCCAGCGTTTGCACCTTGTTGTCCTGAGTGCCCGCATAGCCCACAAATCGACTATTGCGGCTGACGGCGGTTGCCGGGGCCAGCCGGATTTCCGTGACCGTATTCCACTCCTTGCACTCGGAGCACTGCCCCTGCCAACGAGGAAACTCGGCACCACACTCCCCACACACAAATGCCGTTTTAGACTTGGCCATGCATACTCACTCACTTATTGACGGCCTGCTATACTGAACCAAGATTTTACACCACTCAACCCCAAGCCAGGCATAGATGGATCTCAGCCCATACAAAACGCTACTCAACAAGCTGATACCGCTTAGTTATCATCATGATATTGATGATTTACTGGATCAGCTGCTGCCCGAGGCAGACGGTGAACTACGCTATCAGTTGCAGGCCGAACTACGCCGGTTAACCTGTCCCTGTCTGCGGATACTCAACTTGTGCAACCTCTGTGCTGGCCCCTGCCAGTTAGTACGGCATCAGGGACTGGATCACATGCTGCCCGAACCTCTGGCGCGCCGTTTTCAGGTTCTGATCAACGACTTTAATGGTGAATATACCCGAGGGGTGTATGAAGCACTGCTGGCCGAACTGGCCACCCAGCAAACATTGCCGGCCCAGTTCAACAACACCCCCTGGCATCTGCCGGCGTTGGGCTTGCGGCGTCAGGAAGACCGACTGCGCTTCGTCACGCCGGTCTTGCTGCACCTTGATGATGACTCCCTCTTGCAGGGAAACAGCCTGGATATTTCCGCTACCGGCCTGCTGGTGCACCTGGCCGATGCTCCTCGGCTGCCAACGCACATCAGCCTGTCGTTCCCCGAGCTGGCAAGGCTTGCCGGCAAGGCGTGCCTGGCATTGCCCCGGCGCTATCGCCTGAAGCAAGACGCCGGTGATCCGGGTCGTTTGAAACTGCAACTCATGGAAGAAGCGCCGGACTGGCAACAGACTCTCACCCGGTTTATCGAGCAACATCGCCCTCGCTACGGCCTGGATGCCGAAGACTTATACACCACGGTCAAAACCCAGTGCTGGGGGCAGGCGCTGTTGGAAACCAGTCTCAGCCTGTCGCTGTTCTTTGATGAACACGGCGAGCTGCAACAGTTACTGAGCAATCGTTACAGCAGCAACACCCTGGCTCCCTGGCGAAAAGAGACCCCCGGCGACCTGCTGACGACCCTGTTGCCACCTGAGCGCATCCTGCAGATGAGCCGGCAGCCATCATCGGCCACCTTGCTGTACTGCTTTCGTCATCAGGGACAGCAACAGCCTTATTACTTTGTGGCCGGCCAGCAGGAGCTGGTTCAACAGCAGGCCTATGCCACCTTTATCAATGAAGGATTAAAGGCCGGCACTCTGCTCTGTTATTACGTCAATATTCGCCCGCTGCATTATGCCGATCAAACAGCTGACACGCTGGACTGGCAAGGCATACACCAGTTGCAGCAGCTGAAATGGCAGCTCTGGCTGACCCCTCTTCCGGTGCCCATGACACCGGTTGCCGGCGAGACGGATATTCAGCAACTGGCCCCCTTTCTTCGCCCGGAGCGCCAGCAAAAAACCACCATCACGCCCCTGGGCCGGCAGGCATCCAAACGCCAGGAGCTTCGTTTCAAACTGCACAGCGAGGTGGAGTTGACCCTGGCAGGCAACACCATTAACGGCCACCTCGAAGACTCGTCAAGCACGGGCATACAGGTGAAATTGTCCGAGCCATTGCGCCTCGATGTTCCCTGCCTGGTCGCCGTGCAGTTAACCGATCTGAACAAACGCAGTCCGCAATGGCGACTGACAAACCTCCCCTATCGAGTGGTCAATATCAGTGACAATGGCACGAGATTGCATTTACGGATTGAAGGGTCAAAAGAGGCTCATACGGCTTATCTGTTTTTTACCGCCCTGTTCGAGCAGAATCAACACAAGCTTCGTCGCCGGCCCGAGGCCGATCATACGCCAGCCTGGTTAACCTGGCTTGGCCGCCAGACACTGCAGCAACCGCCCTCCCCCTCGTTTTTACTGGGACGCAACGAGGCGGGCTTTTATCTGCAAGGCGCTATTGCCTGTCTGCTGCAACAATCGTTAATGTCATTTTTGTCCAATGACAACCAGCAGGCGCATTTCAGCCGGCTGGTTTCCCAGCAGTTATTGCAATCGATCTTTACTCAATTACTGCGCTCCGACGGCCAGCACCATCATTGTCTTGAGATCTGGACCGCCAGGGCGGCGGATAACAGCGGACAACACTGGTTGCTGATCGACCCCGCTCCCAAGCGCCGTGCTTTTTTGCAGGATCGCCGCCACTGCCAGGAGCTGCGGGTCAGCCTGGTGGTCATCAATCGCCTGCCACTGCGACAGTTCGATTATGTGGTACCGGAGTGGGAGAAACTGATGCAGACTTCGCTCTATAAAGCCCAGCAGCTGGAACAACAGCTTGCCGAGCTTAGCGCACTGAGTCAGGTGTTTGATATTACAGAAATGGTGCAGTGCCAACAGCCCGTTAAGGGGCCTGCAACAAACCAAGTACCCCTTCCAGACTCAGCTGATTAAGGCAGACGGGAGCCTGCTCCTGTACTAACGGCTTGGCATGCAAGGCAACCCCCAGCCCGGCCTGGGCGAGCATGAGCAGATCGTTGGCGCCATCGCCAATGGCGACGGTCTGACCGAGCGGAATATGATAGCGCTCCGCCAGCTCCACCAGAATGCGCGCCTTGGCTTCGGCATCCACGATATCGCCCAGTACTTCGCCAGTGAAACGCCCGTCTTTTATCTCCAGGGTATTGGCGAAATCCGCATCCAGCGCGAGCAGCTGTCGCAAATGACCGGTAAAAGGCGTAAAGCCGCCCGACGCCAGTGCCACTTTCCAGCCCATGGCTTTCAAGCCTTCTACCAGGGTGATGAGTCCCGGCATCAGCGGCATATCGGCGATCACCTGCTCGATAATGGCGGCATCGGCACCGGCCAGTGCCTTCACCCGGCGGCGCAGGCTTTCAGAAAAGGGCAATGCGCCTTCCATGGCGGCACGGGTAACGGCAGCAACTTCCTCGCCCACCCCGGCCAAACGCGCAATTTCATCAATGCACTCTATTTGAATGGCGGTAGAGTCCATATCCATCAGCACCAGGCCGGGCTTGCTGGCCACAGGCAGGGCAGGCACACAAGCCAGATCCCAGCCGGTCGCCACCTCTTGCAAGCGCGTCTTGAGCGCCAGCGACCAGTCGGATAAACGCAGACTCAATACATCGCGCTCGGCTACTTGCTTGAGCCCCGAGATTTCAACTTCGATGCCGGCGGCGTCCAATACCTGCAAGCTCTGCTGCACTGCCGACTTGTTCAGTTGCTCGGCCAGCAGTACTAAATGCCCTTTCACCACGCTTAACTGCCCAGGCGCCAGCTGGCCGGACTGCCAAAGATAGCGATTGCCAGACAAGATATCCGTCCAATCACCAAGCTGCTCGGGTAACACATCCATTAACAATGCCACTTGCTCTTCCTATGCTCACAAAGACCAACGCACAGGGTAGCGTATTGCTTTTTAACCAGGCAAGAGACAATATTGGCGGCTATGTGGAAAACGCACCTTACTCGACCTCGACTCCTGCTTGGGCTGCTGCTTTTGTTACTGGTACTGTTCACCGGTTGGCAATGGCTGCAAGTCAGCCAACTGGGCCATCACTGGCGACAGTTTCCTCAGCGTACCCTGGCCACACCACTGGCAGATTATGCCGAGCAACAAGCCGTGCGCGCCTTGCAGGCGGAAGACGACACACTACGCCGTCAGCTGGTGGAGGAGCTGGCCCGTGCCAACCTCATTAGCTCGGCCCGGCTTTATGACGATAATGGCCAGCTGCTGGCCGAATCCGGGGTTAGGGTAACGGATGCACCATCGAGACCGACACACCCCTATGTTCGGCCGCTATATCAGGACGGCAAAAACATTGGCTTCTTGCGCCTGCAACTGGCCCACAATCCCATCACCCAGGCACAGCGCAGTATCTGGCAGCAGCTGGAGCACCATTTGAGTTGGTTACTGCCGCTGTGCCTGCTGCTGGGACTCATGCTGGGGTTCGCCATACAGCGCCGCCTAAACAGGGTGAAGAGTGAGGGGGATAAGTGAGGTGTGAAGAGCCAGTTTCCAGCTCCGTTTCCCTTCACTCCCCACCATCAATTTCAGCCTTCCAGCAACACCGACTCCAGCGCCACTTCCATCATGTCGTTGAAGGTGTTTTGCCGCTCGTCTGCACTAAGGGCTTCCTGTCGCAGAATATGATCCGAGACAGTGCATATCGTCAGTGCCCGAGCGCCGTATTCGGCCGCCACGCCGTACAGGCCGGCGGCTTCCATCTCGACTCCCAGAATGCCGTACTGTTTCATCAGCTCGAACAACTCCGGTTGCGGCGAATAAAACAAATCGGCCGAAAACAGATTCCCCACCTTGACCGGCACCTGACACGCCCTGGCCGCCGCCACCGCTCGGCTGACCAGATCGAAGTCGGCCAGCGCCGCCAGATCATGATCCTTGAAGCGCATCCGGTTGACCTTGGAGTCGGTGCTGGCGCCCAGGCCGATCACCAGATCCCGCAGCGCCACGTCATCACGCACCGCGCCGCAGGATCCCACCCGGATCAAGGTGTTGACCCCAAACTCGGTGATCAGCTCTTTGGCATAAATAGACACAGACGGAATGCCCATGCCATGGCCCATGACTGAAATGGCACGTCCTTTGTAACTGCCGGTAAAACCCAGCATGTTACGTACCTGGTTAACGGGTTTGACGTTCGATAAAAAAGTATCGGCAATATATTGCGCCCGCAGGGGATCCCCCGGCATCAGAATGGTGTCGGCAAAATCGCCGCGCTCGGCATTAATATGAGGAGTCGCCATCATGGGTTCCTGTTGCAAGTCAGCTGTACGTTTTACGCCGTACGCTGTCAGTCAAAAAAGAGGGGGTTAGTCTTTAACGTAACGCGCAATGCGTACCGCGTGCGACTTATTTTTCTCACAAGAACGACTCGCCGTAGTCCATGGCACTGGTGCCAAAATAATGGGCCAGACTTTGCCCCACATCGGCAAAGGTATCTCGCAGCCCCAGGGATCCGGCGCTTAGCCCTGCCCCCAGGCACAGCACAGGCACGTGCTCGCGGGTATGCTCGGTGCCCTTCCAGCTGGGATCGCAGCCGTGATCGGCGGTGAGGATCAACAGATCCTCCGGCGCCAGCAAGGCCAGCAACTCGGGCAGGCGACGATCGAAGGCCTCCAGCTCGGCGGCGTAACCGGCAATGTTGCGGCGATGGCCAAAGCGGGAATCAAAATCAACGAAATTGGTCATGATCAGGGTGTTGTGACCGGCCCGCTGCAGCTCGTTCAAGGTGGCATCAAACAAGGCATCCATGCCCGTGGCTTTCACCTTGTGGGTGATACCGATGTGCGCATAAATATCGGCAATCTTACCGATGGACACCACTTGCCCCTGTTGCTCTTCGGCCAGCTTTTGCAATACGGTCGCCGCCGGTGGCGCTATGCTGTAGTCGCGTCGGTTGCCGGTGCGCGTAAAATCAGCCGCGCTTTCTCCCACAAAAGGCCGCGCTATCACTCGCGCTATGTTGTAAGGCATGAGCAAGTCTCGCGCTATCTCGCACAACTGATAGAGACGCTCCAGACCAAAATGCTGCTCATGGCAGGCAATCTGAAATACCGAGTCGGCCGAGGTATAGCAAATGGGCTTGCCGGTGCTAAGGTGCTCTTCCCCTAACTGCTCCAGAATAGTGGTGCCGGATGCATGACAGTTGCCCAGTATGCCGGGTAACTTGGCCTGATGAACAAGGTCATTGACGAGTGTTTCGGGAAAGCTGTGCTCGGCCTGCAAGAAATAGCCCCACTCGAATAACACCGGCACGCCGGCCAATTCCCAATGACCCGAGGGCGTGTCTTTGCCGGATGAAATCTCTTGGGCATAGCCATAGCTGCCAATCACCTCTGTGGGCAGGGTGACCCCTGCCGCTACCTGACCGGTGCTTTCCTGGTGGGCATGAAACAAACCTAACCTTGCCAGATTAGGCAGCTTTAAAGGCCCCTGTCTGCCGGTATCTGCCTTGCCCTGCTGACACGCGAGGGCAATGTGGCCGAGCGTATCCGAGCCCTGGTCGCCAAATTTGGCGGCGTCGGCGGCAGCGCCAATACCAAAAGAGTCGAGTACTAACACAATTGCGCGCTTCATGGTGTCCCCTTTGTGGTGTACCGCTAAACGGCCGCTCAAGAAAATAAAGCGTCTTAATAGCCCTCGCCTGACGAGGCACCCGGGCGGCCATCCAGGGTGTGCAATAGCTGATCCAGGAGGCTGGAGGCGCCAAAGCGAAAATGAGCGGGCGTCACCCAGTCTGGCCCCATTATCCGAGTGGCCAGTTGCAAGTATTGCTGGGCGTCGGCGGTGGTACGCACCCCACCGGCGGCCTTGAAGCCGACGTCTTTTCCGCTGGCTAGAATGCTCTTCAACATCACTTCGGCGGCCGGCAAGGTGGCATTGACCGCCACCTTGCCGGTCGAGGTTTTAATAAAATCGGCGCCACCGCTAATGGCCAGCTCGCTGGCTCGGGCAATCAGCGCCGGCGACCCCAGCTCGCCGCTTTCAATGATCACTTTCAGAATAGCGCCGTGACAGGCGACCCTGGCGGCACGCACCATGGCTAATGCAAAAGTCTCATCTCCGGCCATCAACTGACGATACGGCAACACCAGGTCTATTTCATTGGCGCCGGCCAGTACGGCGGCGGTAATTTCCTGCTCCACCTGGCCGATACTGTGGTTGCCGTGCGGAAAGTTAACCACACTGGCAATGGCGACGCGCTCACTCACATTCAAACGGCGTAACGACTCGGCCACTGTGCCAATAAAGCGCGGGTACACACAGACCGCCGCCACTGTGCCCACCGGCGTTATCGCTTGCTGGCACAAGGCCGCTATGCTTTGTTCGCTATCGCTCTCATTCAGGCTGGTCAAATCCATCAGGCCCACGGCCTTCAGGGCCACCCTGTCCAATGTAGACTCGTTCATCTGTTTGTGCCTCGTAATAAGAGTGATTGCCTGCTGCTTCTTGGTAAGTAATACCTCATAACAGGTGTGGTTGAAAAACTAACACTGCAATCTATTTTTGCCACGGAATCCACGGAACCCACGGAAAAATTAAGATTAAGACCAAAACGAACATTGACTTGGTAAGACCTTACAAGAGATATGTTCTTGTCTTGTCGCTCTTCGTCCGTGGTTTCTGTGGATTCCGTGGCGAAGAAGTCTTGAGTCTTTAAAAGCAAAATTTCGACAATGTCCATATTAGTTTCGAGGTATTACTTACGTTCTGGAGGCTGACGACTCCCGCTTTACTGCCTCTCACCTTTAACGAACGACCAGCCGAACAGCTGGTTGACGTTTTTTTCCAACTGCGTTGCCAGCACATCTTCATCTTGCTGACGCAGCTCGGCCAGGGCGGTGAGGACGCGCGGTAGCTGTGCCGGATGATTGGGCTGCCCCTGAAAACCACACAAGGGCATGTCGGGGGCATCGGTTTCCAGCACCAGGGCGTCTACCGGCAAGGCGGCGATGGCCTGACGGGTTTTATTGGCTCTGGGATAGGTAATGGTGCCACCCACACCGATATGGAGCCCCAGCTTCCAAAAGGTTTCGGCCTGCTGACGAGAGCCGGAAAAGCCATGCACCACGCCCCCCTTTACCGGATAGCGGCGTAGCCACTTTAACATTCGATCGTGAGTCCCCTGGCTGTGCAGTATTACCGGCAGCTGATACTCCATTGCCAGTTTAAGCTGCGCAATCAGCGCCGCTTCTTGGACTTCAGGCGCCAGCGTCAGGCTGCGGTCCAGGCCGAATTCTCCTACTGCCACACAACGCTCATCGGCTGTACTCAGCGCCTCGCCAAGTGTTGCCTGCCAGTCTGTCGACGCCTTGGCCAGCCACCAGGGATGCAATCCCAAGGCATAATAAAGCCCCTGGTGATCCGCACACAGCCGAGGCAAGGCGGGCCACTGTGCTTCTTCGATGCCGGGGATCACCAACCGATGTACACCCACCGCCTGCGCGCGCTGCCAATGTTGCGCTCTGTCTGATTCGAAGGCCGCAAAGTCGAAATGGCAATGACTGTCGGTCATCAGCATACAAGCTCCTTGTTCTCACTCGCGCGGTAAGCCGTACGCTATAAGTTAAACATGAGTACGACTATTCTTTACTTGAAGCGTACGGCATTTGGCGTACCACGTCGCCCCGAAGGGGACACAAAAACACCGGCTAAGATGCCGGCGTTATCATATCAAACCACTCGCGTAGTCTGCTTAGTGTTCGCGGGTTTTGCTGAACTGAATGTCCGGATAGCGCTCCTGGGTCAGATTCAGGTTCACCATGGTGGGGGCGATGTAGGTCAGGTTATCGCCGCCATCCAGTGCCAGGTTTGATGACATTTTGCGTTCAAACTCATCCAGTTTCTTCGCATCATCACCATATACCCAACGCGCGGTAGAAACGTTAATCGCCTCGTAAATGGCGTCGACGTTATATTCCGACTTCAAGCGGGCCACCACCACATCAAACTGCAGCACCCCCACGGCACCCACGATCAGGTCGTTGTTGTTGAGTGGGCGGAACAGCTGCACCGCGCCCTCTTCCGACAGCTGTACCAGACCTTTCAGCAGCTGCTTCTGCTTCAGCGGATCACGCAGGCGAATACGACGGAACAGTTCAGGCGCAAAGTTGGGAATACCCGAAAACTTGAGATCTTCGCCCTGTGTAAAGGTGTCACCTATTTGAATGGTGCCATGGTTATGCAAACCGATGATATCGCCGGCAAAGGCCTCTTCGGCACGCTCTCGGTCGCCCGCCATAAAGGTCACCGCATCGGAAATGCTCACGGTTTTCCCCAAGCGCACATGCTTCATCTTCATGCCCTGATTATAGGTGCCCGAGACGATGCGCATAAATGCGATTCGGTCGCGATGACGCGGGTCCATGTTGGCCTGAATTTTGAACACGAAGCCCGAGAACTTTTCTTCGCCAGCCTCAACATCACGCTCCTGGGTAGGACGAGGCATGGGCGCAGGCGCCCAGTTGCTCAAGCCATCCAGCACATGGTCCACACCAAAGTTACCCAGGGCGGTACCAAAGAATACCGGGGTCAACTCTCCGTCCAGAAACAGCTCGTGATCAAACTCGTTGGACGCGCCCATCACCAGCTCCAGCTCTTCACGCAAGTCAGCAATTTCTTTCTCGTCCAGGATCTCGCTCAAGGCTGGATTATCCAGACCCTTGATGACCTTGATGTCCTGAATGGTGTGGCCCTGGCCTGGTTGATAGAGGATGATCTCGTCATTTTTCAGGTGATACACGCCTTTAAACCACTTGCCACTGCCAATGGGCCAGGTAATGGGCGCACACATGATATTCAGCTCGGTTTCCACTTCATCAAGCAGCTCCAGAGGGTCACGAATATCGCGGTCCAGCTTGTTGACAAAGGTGACAATAGGAGTCGTACGCAGCCGCGTCACTTCCATTAATTTACGCGTTCTGTCTTCCACCCCTTTACCGCCATCAATCACCATCAGGCAGGAGTCGACGGCGGTGAGCGTACGGTAGGTATCTTCCGAGAAGTCTTCGTGCCCCGGCGTATCCAGCAGGTTGATCAGACAGTCATTATACGGAAACTGCATCACAGAGGTGGTCACCGAGATGCCCCGCTCTTTTTCCATGTCCATCCAGTCGGACTTGGCATGTTGGTTAGAGCCACGGCCTTTTACGGTACCGGCACTTTGAATGGCGTGGCCGTGCAGCAGTACTTTTTCGGTAATGGTGGTCTTACCCGCATCCGGGTGCGAAATAATGGCGAAAGTGCGGCGTTTGGCGACTTCCTGTAGAAATTGCGATGATGACATGGTCGGATTTCTTCTACTTTGATGAAAGAGCAAAGGGCCAAACTGGGCCTCACTCGGGGAAAGACAGATAAAACGGCGCCTATTGTCGCCGATCCGCGGCAGATCCTCAATCAACAGTTGGGGTTTCCCCTTAAAAGGACAATTGTATCCAGACACTTCACCCCTGGCGGGCTTGTGGTTATGATGCGCATTTTCGCCAGGGGTTCATACCGTTATGTCTCGCACTTACTGTCCGCATTGCCAGCTCCCCCAAAGCGCTTGCCTGTGCGCCCATGTAGTAACTCAGCCCTGCCCGGTGCCGGTCGTGATCTTGCAGCACCCCCTGGAAGCCAGGCATGCCAAGAGTACGGTGCCACTTCTGCGCCTCGCCTTGCCCGACATACGGATTGAAATGGCCGAACAGCTGGCGCCGCCTCCCCCACTGACCCGGGGTGATTGGTGGTTGTTATATCCGGGCCCACAGGCGCTGGATCTGGATAGCGAACCTGGCAGGCAAGCCAGTCCCCGTATTGGCGGCCTTGTGGTGTTGGATGGCACCTGGCGTAAAACCCGGCGCTTGTTGCACATGAACCCCTGGTTGCGCCAGTTACCCTGCTTGAGTTTCAGTCAGGCCCCCAGCAGCGCCTACCACATTCGCAAGGGCCCCGGCGGGCAAGCACTCTCGACGCTCGAAAGTGTCAGCCATGTATTACATTGCTTGCAGCCAGACTTTGCCCCGGAGCATTTGCATGCCTTGCTATCGGCTCGGGTGAAGCAGTTTGAGGCTCACACGGATATTCGGCGTTAATCACGCTTGCGTCGACAGCCAGGATCACTCTCACTCACAGCACAAAGGCGTAATACATACCCAGTCTTATAAATCCGTTACTGCGACCTTTTAAATAGTATTAGTATTATGTTGCTGCTAAACAAGATTGCTACTCGGCGCATACTTTAAACGTTCGCACAACGCGTCAGCATAAAACACAGAAGGTAAGGCCATGGAAGCGTATCTGCTGGATTTTGGTAATCTGTTAATAAGATGGCTGCATGTTATCGCGGCCATCGCCTGGCTGGGTGAGTCTATTTACTTCGTGATGCTGGATAACGGCTTGAAACCACCCGCAGGTGAAGAGAGCAAGAAAAAAGGGGTGTTGGGTGAAATGTGGGCCGTGCACGGCGGTGGTTTTTACCACAACCAAAAATATGCCACCAGCCCGGAAAGCCTGCCGGAGGATCTGCATTGGTCATTCTGGAAGGCCTACACCACCTGGTTGTCAGGCTTTGCCCTGTTCACCCTGCTCTACCTGACCAACCCCAGCTTCTATCTGGTCAACCGTAACAGCCCCTGGGAGTGGGCCGCCAATATGACAGGCACCCAGGCCAACATGGCTGCACTGGCTTTTCTGCTGTCTGGCTGGATTGTCTATAACGAGCTGTGCAAGCGCATTAGCCCCAACATGACCCGAGACGGTACTCTGAGTGTGGTTGTAGCCCTGATGATGATCGGGGTGGCGTATTTAAGCACCCATATCTTCTCTGGCCGGGCCGCCTTCCTGCTGACCGGTGCCGTGATGGCCACCGCCATGTCTGCCAACGTCTTCTTCTGGATTATTCCGGGCCAGCGGCGCATGGTTAACGCCATGAAGGCCGGTGAAACACCCAACCCGCTTGACGGTTTACGTGGCAAGCAGCGTTCGGTACACAACACCTACTTCACCCTGCCAGTGGTGCTGTTGATGCTGAGTAACCACTACGCCTTCATCTTTACTCACTCGCTGTCCTGGGTGCTCATGGTGCTGTTCATCTTCGCCGGGGCCCTGATCCGCCAGTACTTTGTATTGATGCACAGTGGCCAGATCCGCCCGGGCTATCCTGTGGCCGGTGTGGCGCTGATCCTGGTTGCCGTCTGGGTTGGCGCGCCGACGGCCGCCCCCACCCCAGCTCAAACCCAAAGCAGTGCTATTACTACTGATAGCGCCGGTGCTTCAGGTACCGTCACGCTGGCGAAAGTAGCAGCCATCATCAACACCCGCTGTGTAGAATGCCATGCCGCAGCCCCGACCAGTGTCATGTTTGCGGCGGCTCCCCTGGGCATAGTGCTGGATTCACAACAGGAAATATTGCTGCAAGCAGAGTCCATCAAGCAAGTGGTGGCCAACAAATATATGCCTTTGGGTAACCTGACCCAGATGACGGATGAAGAACGTGAACTGATTGCTGCCTGGAATGGCCAGTAAGTCAGTGCCGATTAAAACCAGGCCCGCCCCGTGCAGGCCTGCTTGTCTATTGCTCCCCCATTATTCTCCAGCCTGCCTCCCCCGACCTTAATGCAAAGCAAAATATAGCTCTGTAATCCAAGCTATAAAATCAATATATAAAGAATAATATTAATATTATTTAAGAATAGCGTGACAATGCAGTGCAAAAACTAAGCTACAATCGAAGCCTCGGCTCAACCTGATGGTTATCCGGGTTATTTTACTCACTCGAGGATTTTGCTGATGAATACATCTCATCTGGATATGCACGAAAAAATCTGCGTTGTTACCGGAGCGGCCAGAGGCTTGGGCCGAACTATCAGTGAGACACTCGCCAGGGCAGGCGCAAAATGCGTTTATGCCTGCGACATCAATATGGCGCCGGCAGAAGGCTGGATGGCTGATTACCCCAATATCACCGCCATTACGCTGGATGTATGTAATACCTCGGCACTAGAGACCTTGAACCAACGCATCCTGAATGAACAGGGGCGGGTCGATGTGTTGGTGAATAATGCCGGCATTACCCGTGATGCGTTACTCGGCAAGATGAGTGAAAGCGAATGGGATCTGGTGCTGGACGTCAACCTGAAAGGGGTGTTCTTGATGACTCAGGCCATGTTGCCACTCATCAAGGCACAGGCCAAAGGCAGCATAGTGAGCATTTCCTCTGTGGTGGGCACAGACGGTAATATCGGCCAGAGCAACTACGCAGCCAGTAAAGGCGGCATTATTGCCATGACCAAGGGCTGGGCCAAAGAGCTGGTGCACGGTGGCGCACAGATTCGCGCCAACTGCATTGCCCCGGGTTTTATCAATACCGAAATGACCCAGGCCGTACCCGACCATGTACTGGAGAAAATGGCGGCGCGTATTCCATTGGGTGCCCTGGGTGAGCCACGGGACATTGCCGAAGGGGTACTGTTTTTGGCCAGTGACCGCGCACGCTACATCACGGGCCAGGTCCTGAAAATAGACGGTGGACTGGTGCTGTAACGGCACTTTTATCGCTCAACAAAAAAAAGCGCAACGGCCTGAAGCCGGTGCGCTTTTTTCAATTCTATTTCGGCAATTAACCCGTCTGTTATAAAGACTCGCCAGGGAAATGCTCGTTATACTGCGCTTCACTTTTCTCTAGCAGCAGTTGACCTTTTTTAACCAGTTTCTGGCCTTTTGTGACCTTGTCTTCACCGTCATCGACCAGGCTTCGGCCTTTTTTGATGTGATCTTTACCGTCATCTATCTGACTCTGGCCCTTGGCCTGCAGTTTTTCACCTTTTTCAATCAGCTTGTTGCCTTGGTTCCACATCTTGCCAACTTCTTTGGCGTTGGCGCTGTGGGACAACATTTTATCGCCTTTGGTCGGCGTTCCGCTACAGGCAACGGTCGCTAATACCATAACGCTTAGCGCACTTATTTTTAGTATATTGTTCATGTTTGCCACCTTGAATCACTAATGACCTGAAGAAGATCCTTCTCTCTAGCCTTTATGGCCTAGCCCTTGCTGTATATAGAGAGCAACGAGAAAGCACAAGAAAAATATGAGGATATTCACCACCCTTTAGCCTGTTCGCTTAAATGCAGGTGTCTTCGCAGGCGTCGCGCCAGCGCATCTATGCTGATGTTCAAGGCGGCGCACACCAGCAACAGCAGCATGGCGCGATCCAGCCGAAACTCACTAAAGGCCGAGTCTATGTAAAAGCCCAGGGTAGGAATGCCCAGCATGCCGAGAATCGCCGTTTCTCGCACCAGATTTTCGAAGCGATACAGGCTGTAGGCCATAAAAGGACGATACAGACGCGGCAACACTTCAAACAGGTAAAGATTTATCCCTCTGGGCGCGTCTTCTCGAAATCTCAAGGTATTCAGGTGATGACCCAGCAGATGGGCAATAATGGCACCATTGTGCAGCCCCAGCGCCGCGATGGCCGGCAGCATGCTCGGCCCCAGTAACAGGGTACCAATAAAGGCCAGCAGGTATTCCGGCAAGGCACGCATCAGCACCAGGCCACCATGACTGCTCAGTCGAGTGGCGCTATTACCAAAACGCCGCGAAATGGCCGGAAACCACAACAGCGCCAGCACCGCCATCACCACCAGGGCTAACAAGGCCAGTACCAGGGTATTTAACAAGCCGGGGGCAATCTGCTCACTCCACAACACCTGCAGCCAGGGCAAAAACTCGGCCCATTCACCTCTGCGCAACGGCGCCGGCACTATGTCTTGGGTAAAAAAGCGCACCGTTAGTGCCCAATTAACCGTTGCCTGAGGCGGCAGCCACCATAATGCCGCCACCAGATACAACAACAGTAATTTGGGTCGCAACCACCACTTCAGGGTGGCAATCAGCAATACCAAGGCATAAAAGAAGCTGGCGGCTTCGGCGTAATAGCCCTGGCGCAGCAAGGACTCCAGGTGGTACCCCAGGGTGGGCAGACCAATAAAGCCCAGCACCGCAGAGCTGCGAATACCGCACTCCAGACGATAGCCGGTGTAGCTGGCCATTTGTCGCCAACATAACGGCAATTGCAGATAACACAGCCGCGAGCACCAACCCAACTTGACACCCAACGCCTGCTCGGGCGCCGGATCGGCCTCTTCAAACAGCTCGCCAAATACCTTGGCGAAGGTGCCCGCATAGGGCAGCGCTATGGCCAACACGCCGGTCAGCGGCGATATGCCCAGCAACTGGATAAACAACAAGGCCCAAAACAGCTCGTGCACCGCACGCAAACCCGCCGCCAAACGACGGACAGCCCCACGACGATAGCCTGCCGCCAGTAATAACCCCAGCACCGCGCCCAGCGCCACCCCTTGCAAGGCAAATGCCAGAGTATTGGCCAGCGCCGTAACCAGGGTGCCCGGTTGCGGCCAGGTGGGCTGTAACAGCCCGGCACTCAGTCGCGTCAGCTCATGCCAGGGGTCGAATGCACTAATGGACAAATCGGCCCACGGCAAACACAACACCGCCAGCAGCACAAACAGCAGGCTGCTGCGCACCATGGCTCGGTTAGGGCGAGAAACGGGCATCAAGAGGCTTGGTATAAGGCGCTGAGCTCAGCAGCATTCAGCGTATGAGCCGGTGCATCCAGCACCACTCGTCCGGCCCGCAAACCAATGATACGCGTGCAGTAAGTGAGTGCTTGCTCGATATTGTGCAGCGCCAGCACCAAGGTTTGATGCCGCGCGCACAATAACTGCAACAGCGCATCGGCCTGGCGTTCATCCAGTGCCGACACAGGTTCGTCGCCGATAAAAATTGGCTGTTGCTGATACAGGGCGCGGCCCAGGCTGACCCGGCTCTGCTGGCCGCCCGAGAGCCGTTCGGCCGGCTGCCATAACTGAGCGCCCAGCCCCAGACTGTCGGCTAATTCACCAATTTCGGCTTTGGGCTTGGCTTGAGGTCGCACCAAATTCGCCAGATTATACCAGGTGGGATAGCTCGCCAGCCGCCCCATGTAAATATTATGAAACGCCGACAACACAGGTACCAGGCTGGGCTGCTGGGGGCACCAGGCCACCTCGCTGGCCCGCAGCTCACGCAAGCGACGTAGCAAGGTACTCTTGCCGGTACCAGACTCGCCGAGCAGTGCCACTCGTTCACCCTGGCGTATTGTCAGGGTGAGCTCATGCAGCACCGGGCTGGCACCATAGCCTATGTTTTCGTGTTGAAACCGAAACAGGCCGTTATCGGCACTCATGCGCACTGGGTATCCATGATAACTCAACCGCCACTGGTTGGTTGGCGGCCACTATTTCTCATCCATGATGCCTATGGCCACGGCAGTATCGCGGATGGGGGCATAATCCTGATTACTGGCTTTTACAAACCCAGAGCGGGGAAAGGCCGCCAACAAGGCCGGATCTGTCATCTCCAGCAAGGCTTGCTGCACCTTGTCTTTAAAGCCCTCACCAAAGCGCTCATCCACATCGCCACGAATGGTCCACTGATAATCCGGGTAACTCGGCGAGGTCCAAATCACTTTTACCTTACTGGTATCTATGTTGCCCTTGGCCAGTTCCGCGTCCCATACCGCGTAGTTCAGTGCCCCGACTTCAAAGGCACCGGACTGCACCAAACTCAAGGTACGGTTATGATCCCCGGAAAAGCCCACCCGCGAGAACAACTCAGCAGGCGCCTGGCCATAGTGCTGACGCAAGAAAAACTCCGGCATCAGGCGACCAGAAGTGGAGCCCTTGTCGCCAAAGGTAAAACGCTTGCCGGCCAGCTCTGTGGGTAACTGCTCACTTTCATCCAGCCCCGTGCTGGCATGGGCGATGATATAACTGACAAACTCGGTATCTTCCTTGCCCTGGGCGATAGCCTCGCTATGAGGCACCCGCTCCCGCGCCTGCACCCCGGTCAGCCCACCAAACCAGGCCAGCTGTACCTGATCATTACGAAAGGCACTCACCGCGGCGGGGTAACTTTTTACCGGTATATATTCAACCTCTACCCCCAGCTTATCACTCAGGTAGTCGGCAATTTTTCCGAAGCGCTCGGTAAGATGGCGCTCGTCCTGATCGGGAATGGCAGTAAAGACAAAAGACGCCGCTTGTGCCGGCATAGTCGCGCCGCCGGCGAGGCACAGCACGGTCAGGCAGACGGCGCGCAGCCGAGCCCAGGCAGCAGAAGTAAAGAAAGGCATGGTAGTCGGTTCCAAAACAAACGGGCAACAACTATACCCTATGTAAACGGACAACTGTCAGCGGTAGGCCGTCTGCAGCCAGAAAATATTCTAGGGTCTGTTTGTGCCGCGAGATAGATACCGGAACGGGGCGCTATCAATTACTCCTGCGCCTAACAGCTTACAAAAGCGACCCAAACCAGCCGTTCATCAGTGCCATGTAGATCAGGGTGCCGCTTAAAATACTCAGCAAGGCCTGCCGGCGCCATAATTGCAGCACGGCGACCACTACCACGGCGATAATTTGTGCATAACCGTCACTGGGTTGGCTCCAGTTGTGCACATTCATGGCGTACAGGGTCAGCAGCACCATCATGGCGACCGGCAAACGCCGGCCTAAAATCTGGATCCGCCGATGATGGGCAATAAAGCCGCGTGCCACAAAGGGAAAGGCTCGCAAACCAAAGGTCACCGCGGCCATGATGAGGGCACTGATCAGATAATCCAGCTCGCTCATGCCTCGCCCCCCTGCAGCTGCGTTTTTGGCCACGCCAGTAACACCAATACCAGCATGATGGAGGCGGCCAACAGGAAGTACTCACTTACCCAGATGCCCGCCACTGCGGCGGCAACCAGACCCAGCACCACGGCACCCCAGTCTTTTTTGGCTCGGATCTGTTCAACCGCCAGCACGGTAAACAAGGCTGTTAGCGCGAAGTCCAGCCCTTGCAGACCCGGTGGCAGCCCCCGTGCCAGCACCATACCAATCAGGGTGCCCAGCACCCAGTAACACTGGTTGAACAACACCACTTGTAGCGCCGTCTTGCTGTCTTTAACCTGGCCTGAGGCGCTCAGCAGCGAATAGGTTTCATCGGTAATACCAAAGATAAAATAAGGCCGCCCCAGTGCGCCTTTTGGCAACAGGTGATACAGAGACAGGCCATAGAACAGATGCCGAAAGTTCACCAACAGCGAAGCCACCGCCAGATCAATCCAGCCAATTCCCGCCGCCAGCATGCCTACCGCCAGATACTGCAGCGCGCCCGCATACACCATAATGCTCATCAGGGGCGCCCAGTACCAGGTGAGATCCGCATCCACCCACAGCACGCCAAATACGGCGCCCAGGGGTAAATAGCCCATCATCACCGGAAAGGTGAGCGACAAGGTGCTACGCCAACGGGTCATGTGGTTTCCTTAATGCGATAAAACGCTAAAAAATAAGGGATTTACCCGCATTTAGCAAGAACACAGCCATTAAGATGGCTAACAATATCGTCTTGATGACGCTCAAGTGGCTGATTGCACCAAAGTTGCAGCTTAATACGGAAACGCCAACAGAACCTCCCTCCGCCAGCGTCTGAGTAATTTAAACCGATAGCAATCTTTCATAACTGATGTGAATACTGGGGCTAGCGTCACCCTCGCGAAGGCGGGGGTCCAGTGTCTTTGCAGGAGCAACGCAAGCTGACTGATCTGCGCTACAGGCCCTGGATTCCCGTCCCCACCTACGCGAGGATGACGTTCCTTCGCGGGAATGACGACAGAACCACACCTGTTATGCGGGACTACTTAAGCAACATTTCATAACTGATGTGGATTATGGGGCTATTTTGTCTTTAAAGGCCAAAGACTTTTTCGCCACGATTCTTTGCTACGAGAAGCACTGAACCCACGGAGAAATTAAGATAAAAATCCAAACAAGAACGAACTTTGGCTTGGTAAGACCTTACAAGAGAGATATGCACTTTTGCTCTTCCCTTGTTGCTCTTCGTCCGTGGGTTCCGTGGGTTCCGTGGGTTCCGTGGCAAAAATAGGTTTAAAGGTTGTATTGTTCTTCGCGGCCTTGATGTTCAGTAGCATGTTACCCACCTGCGATGCCGAATGACTTAGGCATCCAGTATGTGCTGTTTTATTACGACTGGGTAAAAAAACCTCTCCAACCGTAATAAAACAGCAGTTCAATAAAAAAGGGAGCCGAAGCTCCCTTTCTTATCACTTAACCAATTACAGCGCCTTGAGGATGTTATCCACGCTGTCTTTGGCATCGCCAAACAGCATGACGCTGTTTTCGCGGAAGAACAGCGGGTTTTGCACCCCGGCATAGCCGGTGCTCATCGAACGTTTGAACACCACTACCTGCTGGGCTTTCCACACTTCCAGTACCGGCATGCCGGCAATGGGGCTGGCGGGATCTTCTGCCGCTGACGGGTTGACGGTGTCGTTGGCGCCGATCACCAGCACGGTATCGGTATCGCTGAAATCGTCGTTGATTTCATCCATTTCCAATACGATGTCGTAAGGGACTCGGGCCTCTGCCAACAAGACGTTCATGTGCCCGGGCAGTCGTCCGGCGACCGGATGAATACCAAAGCGCACTGTCACGCCTGCCGCTTGCAGTTTAGAAACCAGTTCGGCAACCGGATACTGCGCCTGAGCCACCGCCATGCCATAGCCTGGGGTGATAATCACCGAGCTTGAGTTTTTCAGGATGTCGGCCACATCTTCGGCGTTTACTTCCGTGTACTCGCCTTCTTCCTCGTCGCCACCGCTGCTCACGGAGTCGTCGGAGCCAAAGCCACCGGCGATAACCGAGATAAACGAACGGTTCATCGCCTTACACATGATGTAAGACAGAATCGCACCGCTAGAGCCCACCAGGGCGCCAGTGACGATCAGCAAGTCGTTCGACAACATAAAGCCGGCCGCTGCCGCCGCCCAACCCGAATAAGAGTTAAGCATGGAGATAACGACTGGCATGTCGGCACCCCCTATGCTGGCCACCAGGTGCCAGCCAAAGGCCAGCGCAATCAGGGTCATCACCAACAGCGGGAAGGTGGAACCCTCTACCTGCACAAACCAAATCATCAGCAGGGCCGATACGACCAGCGCCAGCAGATTCAGCTTGTGGCGATGGGGCAGCTGCAACGCCTTGGAGGAGATCAAGCCACGCAACTTGCCAAAGGCGACAATGGAGCCCGTAAAGGTGACCGCACCAATAAAGACACCCAAAAAGACCTCGGTATTATGAATATTGAGCATGGCCCCCAATAACGGCTCATGATCCATATAGGTATTAAAGCCGACAAACACCGCCGCCAGACCGACGAAGCTGTGCAAGATGGCGATCAGCTCCGGCATCTCGGTCATTTCAACTTTAAGCGCCAAGCGAATACCGATGGCGGCACCTATGGCCATGGCCACTATGATCCAGCCCAGGCCGGTGACCTCGGGGTTGAAAATGGTGGCCAGCAGGGCGATGGTCATGCCCGCAATACCGTACCAGTTACCCGCCCTGGCCGATTCCTGCTTGGATAAGCCGCCCAGGCTCAAAATAAAGAATACGGCGGCAATAAGATAAGACGCAGTTACAAGTCCTTGTGACATTTCTATTAGCCCTTCCTAAACATCTTCAGCATGCGGTGTGTCACGGTAAAACCGCCAAACACGTTAATTGACGCTATCAGTATTGCCACAAAGGCCAGAAAACTGACGAAGCCACCGTTTCCTACCTGAGACAAAGCGCCCACGACGATAATCCCCGAAATGGCGTTGGTGACCGACATCAAGGGCGTATGCAGCGAGTGAGAAACGTTCCACACCACGTAATAGCCAACAATACAGGCCAGTACAAATACGGTGAAATGAGACAGAAACTCTGCCGGTGCCACGGCTGCCAGCCAGGCGAACAGCAAGACACCCACGCCACCCAGGTAATACTTGAGGTTGCTTGGTTGCTTGGCGTGAGGCTCGGCCTTCGGCTGCGCCTGAGCAGCCGCCTTGGGAGCGGCAGAGACGCTGATGGCCGGCGGCGGGAAGGTCACTTCGCCGTCTTTGACCACCGTCATGTTACGCAGTACCACGTCGTCGAAGTCGACCTTGATGTTGCCGTCTTTTTCCTTGCTCAGCAGCTTGGCCAGGTTGACCAGGTTGGTGGCATACAGGGTAGAAGACTGAGTGGGCAAACGACCGTTGAGGTCCGTATAACCGATGATCTTGACGCCGTTATCGGACACGAACAGCTCGCCGGGCTTGGTCAGCTCACAGTTGCCGCCGTTCTGGGCCGCCAGATCCACGATCACCGAGCCCGGGTGCATGTTCGCCACCATTTCGGCGGTAATCAGCTTGGGAGCCGGCTTACCGGGGATCAGCGCCGTGGTGATGATGATGTCGACTTCCTTGGCCTGGGCCATGAACAACGCCATCTCGGCATCGATGAACGCCTGGCTCATCTCCTTGGCGTAACCATCGCTTGAGTCTGAATCTTCTTCATAATCCAGCTCCAGGAACTCGCCGCCCATGGAGTTGATTTGTTCTTTTACCTCGGGGCGGGTATCAAAGGCGCGCACTATGGCACCCAGAGAGCCAGCGGCACCAATGGCCGCCAGGCCGGCCACACCCGCACCTATCACCAATACCTTGGCGGGGGGGACTTTACCGGCTGCGGTGATCTGGCCGGTAAAAAAGCGACCAAACTCGTGGGCCGCTTCAACGACCGCACGATAACCGGCGATGTTGGCCATGGAAGACAGGGCATCCAGCGACTGGGCGCGGGAAATGCGCGGCACCATGTCCATGGCCATCACGGTGACGCCCTTGTTTTTGAGCTGTTCGACCAGCTCGGGATTTTGCGCCGGCCAGATAAAGCTGACCAGAGTCGTGCCTGCCTGCAGCCGCTCGATTTCATCGGCGGTAGGGGCATTCACCTTGTAGATAATGGCGGCTTGCCAGACCTGCTCGGCCGCGACCAGCGTGGCCCCTGCCGCTTCATAGGCTGCATCGTCAAAGCTGGCCTTGCTGCCCGCGCCCTGCTCGACACTGACCTCAAAACCCAGTTTACGTAGCTGTTCGACCGACTTGGGAGTCGCAGCCACTCGAGTCTCGCCACTAAGCGTTTCCCTTGGAATCCCGATTAACATAATAAATCCCTGTTTAATGTTGATATTACCGCCAGGCTTGTTGCTTGCCTGGCGCTAAGCAAGCAGTTCCTTCAATCCACAAGCCGCCGTGATACTCATAGGTTCTCGGCCAAATACGGTGCTTAACCCGGTAGTTCGCTATTGATGCCCGTCTTAAAGCAACGCATCGATATGTTTTAATGCCACGAACACGCTCGGTTGCGTTCCAGCAAAAAAGCGTAATAAGTCGATAAAACGGCACCACAATAGCGTAATGCCCAAGCACCATACATTTATCTTTTACATAAGAATAAATCCGCTTTTTGATTAAGCTTTAACTTGCGCATCTACGTTAGCATTAATTGTTGCTCAAGATGACAGCGTTTTAGCGTTCGCGATCACAAAAGTGGCACCATAGAAAACGGCCAGCAATTTGCTGGCCGTCAAGCAAGGCACAAGATGGAGGGCCGCACCGGTATGAACCGCCCTCTACTTTTATTTATCTTACTTTACAAATAAATACCAGTAACCAAACAGCAGGTTGAAGCCGGCAATAAACAGGATACCGAACCAGCTCAGGGCTTTCATGCCAAGACCCAGGCGATACTGTTCCGACACCTGCGGCAAGGTCATCAAACGGTAGTTCAACCAGGCAAAGACCAGGGCGCTGACGAAGGCGGAGATCATGGCAAACTCCAGCATCGCCAACAGGGCGCCCTTGAAGAACATAATGATCAGGGCGCCGACAATGCCCATGGCGATCATGAGCGGATAGGTATAGCGGCTGCCATTACCGGTGGGACCGCTGCCTGGTCGCTGGCCAAACTGCACAAAGCACTCACTCAAGGCCCGGCTGTAACCATCCAGTACCGTGACCGTGGTAGAAAACATGCACAAGAAGGCAATCAGTGCGATCAACCAGCGGCTCCATTCTCCCATCACGCTGGCGTATACATTCACCAACTGATGGGCGAAGGCGATACCCGATGTCGCCAGGCTGTCACCGCTGCCATACAGCACCAGAGTGCCCAATGCAACAAAGGCGAGCGCCAGCAGGGTAGAGGTCACATAGCCCACGTTAAAGTCGACCAGGGCGTCTTTGTAATCCAGTGCGCCACCCAGGTTTTTTTTCTTCTGGCGCAACCAGACGCTGTTCCAGGATGACAGCTCGATAGGCGCCGGCATCCAGCCCATTAATGCCACCAGAAAACCCACCGAAGCCATATTCCAGGGGCTGGGCGAGACAAAGTCGGGCGGCGCCACACCACCTTGATTCAAGGCGATAAACACCGCCGTAACAGTGGCAACCGCCAATCCCACGATAATCCACTTGGTTACTCGATCCAGCGTCCTGTAGTGACCGGTGATCAGGAAGGCCAGAGATCCCGCCAGCACTATCATGCTGAGTTGGGTCACGTTGAGGCTGTCGCCGATAAAGAGCCCCAGTATGCTGCCGCACAGCATGGCTACCCCGGCGGTACTGACCACTGCAGCAAAGATATTCAACAAGGTAAACAGATAGAGGTAGCCCCGGCCAATGCGATCGTAGCCCTGGATCAGGGTCTCGTCTGCCGCCATAGTGTAGCGGGCGCCGATTTGAAAAAAGGGATATTTAAGCAGGTTGACCAACAGAATAAGTCCCACCAGCTGCCAGCCGTAAATGGCCCCGGCCTGGGTTGACGCCACCAGGTGCGATCCACCAATGGCCGCGGCGGCTCCCAATATGCCGGGACCCAGCACTTTCATATAGTGACTTATGCTGCGGGTATCACTCTTTGCAACATCAATTAACTCTGCCATCTTTCAAGCCCTGCCTATTCACTTTGCTTTTAGTATAAAAAAGAAAGTAAAAGACCATGTGGCAACGGATAAATCAACTGGTTTCTCTCTTCACCAACCGCAGCAATTAATATAAAAATCTAAAATTAAAATGAATTTCGGAGTTTAAGTTCAAACAAAAAACACAGACCAAGCAAACCCACTGGCGAGGCAGTTATATACCTTATATAACACGGCATTCATTATTTAGTATATTTCTCTATTCATCACCCCAGGCCGTGCCCTGAAGCCAGAGTCCGGCAGTGGGCTGGCTGCCTTGCAAGGTAAATGGAATAGACTCTCTGTGCCCTGCCTTATCTATTTGTAACGCCAGATGTAAATGAGGCCCGGAGCTATAACCGGTATCGCCCGATGCGGCTACCCGCTGCCCCACTTTAACTCTGTCTCCCTTGCGCACGCGCAGCGAGCCGGTTTGCAAGTGTGCATATAGCGTCATGGTGCCGTCGGCATGGCGCAGGCGCAGATGGTTGGACTTGCCGCGGTATTTCGGCTCCAGACCACCGCCCACATGGCTATCTACCGCCGCCACCACCACTCCGTCCCGGGTGGCATACAAGGGAGTGCCCACGGGGACGGCAATATCCAGCGCATAACGGTTAGACCGCTTGTTGTGACTGTAATCCCCATTAAACCCCTGGGCGATGCGATAGCGTCCGACGATGGGGGAAGCCAGATCATGATGTGCGGGAAAATAGGAGCGGGCTCCCTTATCACTGCTGAAGCCGGCGGGAAGCGAAGCCAAACGGGCATGCTGCCTGGTTGAGGTATCCGGCTGGCTCGGCGCGATAGCCTCGCCACCATAGGCAAAGTTATAGTGGTAGCGCCAGTCACCTGCGGCTTGTGCCGACAGCTTGCCAACAAATACCTCTTCTGTAGCCGGGAGCGTCAGCACCTGCTGCATCTGTTCGGGAATAATGACGTTGTGTTGTTGAGAAAAGCGGAAGGTCAGCTCCACGGCGGCAGTAAGCCGATTTAAAGCAAAGAAGTAATGGCCATCCGCTTTCTCCAGCACGCGGATCAGCACACCATCGCGATTGAAGCTGTGCTCCTGCCGGTTGGCCGGCAACGATTTCACGACATACTTTTGATTATCGGTATAGTGCGCCATGCCATTAACATCGTGATATCGATATATATCGGCCTGTGCGCACCAGGACCAGAGTAACAAGCTCCCCAGCAGCCCTGCGCCGGACGCCCCTGTCCATAAACTTCTCATGCTTTCATCCTTGAAACAGAGTTTAACGTATCAAGTATAGAAAGAATTCGACTACTTTTTCAGCTGCAATGCCATTAATACCGCATCTTCATCGCCTGCCGCGCTTTGATAATAGTGGCGACGTCGACCGGTCTCCTGATAACCACAGGCCAGATACAGTGCTTGAGCCGCCAGATTAGAGGCTCTTACCTCAAGCCAGCACTGGGTCACGCTCTGCTGAGCACAAAGCCGCAGATAGTGCGTTATCAACTGACGACCAAAGCCCTGTCCCTGCTGTTCCGGCGCCACGCAAATGTTCATCAGGGTACTTTCATCCAGTACACGGTCGGCAATAAAGTACCCCAGCAGCCGCTCTTTATCCCCTGCGGACACGGCCGCCTGCTGCCGGGGCAGCCACAGTGCCCCGGTAAAGTAGCGTTCGCCAAAGCTGTCGGCCAGCAGGTTACGACTCCAGGGGTGGGCATGAGCCGCTTGTTCTATGACAAGCATGACATCGAGATCGGCGCGCGTCAGTGGGCGAAATAAAGGCGACATAAGCAGCTCCAGAGTGCCTGTTTTTGCTTGGCGGCCAAAGGCAGGCTGGCATGCCAGCTGAAACGCTCCGTACTGCTGGTCAGGTTCAGTCCCAGCAATACGGGGGCTGATGGCTGGTTGGCTGCCAGCCAGGTGGCCTCGTCCATTACCTGCAGCTGGGCTTCGGTTAGCGACAAGGCGTGCATTAAATCGGTCGTGAAGGCAGCCGGCAATATTTTGCCCTGGCCAAGGACGATTAACACGTCGGCGGCGGCCACAGAAGGGGTTGGAGCAAATGGCAATCGCTCGGGGTGGGCACAGCGCCAGGCAGGCAGTGCCAATAATTGCCAAAGCTGGGATTGTATAGGCGTCATCTAGCTACTCCACAACGCAAAAAGCCAGCTGTTAAGCTGGCTTTTTGCAAGAAGTTGGCAGGGGCGGAGGGATTCGAACCCCCAACCATCGGTTTTGGAGACCGCCGTTCTACCAATTGGAACTACGCCCCTGCAGTACGGAGTGAAGTATAAGGATACTGGCTTAAAGGTAAAGTGCTATTTGTCATTAATGGGTTTGTTCGCTTATCTTTTCACCGTATTCACCAGAAATTTTGCTTATGTCCTGTATTTATTTATAATCTGCATGATTCGCAAGCGCTCGGAGTGACCAATAAATGCTCATTACTGTTTCTGAACAGTCCGCCGTATGGAGATCCGCCGCGCTGAGTGACGGTGAATATACCAGCGTTTGCAATCGATTAGCTCTAATGGCCCCATGCTGGGGCTTTTTTGTGCCCTTCACCTTATACCTGCAAGAGCGTTGCTGATGGCAAATCCCCTATATCAAAAGCATGTAATTTCTATCTCCGACTTCACTCGACCCGAGCTGGAGTTGATTATAGACACCGCCGTGAAGCTTAAAGCCCAGCCTCATTCCGATCTATTAAAGCACCAGGTTGTGGCCAGCTGTTTTTTTGAAGCTTCGACCCGTACCCGTTTATCATTTGAAACCGCCATTAACCGCCTTGGCGGTTCGGTGATCGGCTTTTCAGACAGCACCAGTACCTCACTGGCTAAAAAAGGCGAAACCCTGGCCGACTCGGTCAAAATCATCAGTTCCTATTGTGATGCCTTTGTCATGCGTCACCCTCAGGAAGGAGCCGCGCGGCTGGCCGCCGAGTTTTCTTCCGCTCCGGTGATCAACGCCGGCGATGGCTCTAACCAGCACCCCACACAAACGCTGCTGGACCTGTTTACCATCTACGAAACCCAAGGCACCCTGCAAGGGCTCACCATCGCCTTTGTGGGCGATCTGAAATACGGCCGCACCGTCCACTCTCTGACTCAGGCGCTCAGTCTGTTTGGCTGCAAATTCTATTTTATTGCCCCCCAGGCGCTGTCCATGCCCGACTACCTGTGTGATGAATTGACCGATAAAGGTCTGAACTTCGAGATTCGTGACAGCATGGAAGAGGTGATGGACGAGCTGGATATTCTGTATATGACCCGAGTGCAAAAAGAGCGCTTCGACGAAACAGAATATGTACATGTGGCGTCAAAATACGTGCTGACGCCAGAGGTACTGGAGGGCGCCAAGGACAGCCTCAAGATATTGCATCCCCTGCCCCGCGTAGACGAGATCTCCCCCGAAGTAGATGACACACCTTACGCTTACTACTTTGAACAGGCAGAAAATGGCGTTTATGCCCGTCAGGCTCTGCTTGCCCTGGTACTGAACGAGAGCCTGTGAGAGACATGATGAATAAAAGCCAACTGCAAGTTGAAGCCATTCACAATGGCACCGTTATCGACCATATTCCCGCCGGTCAGGGCATCAAAATCCTGCAACTGTTCAGGCTGGTGCAAACCAAAGAAAGAATCACAGTGGGTCTCAACCTGCCTTCCCAGGCGCTGGGTTCCAAGGACATCATCAAGGTCGAGAACACCTGGCTGACCACCGCACAAGCCAACCAGTTGGCGCTGTTTGCACCGGACGCTACGGTTAACCTGATTGAAGACTTTGAAGTCGGCGAGAAGCTGCAGCTGCAACTGCCAGAGCAGGTAGAAGGCGTGTTCTCTTGTCCTAACTCCAACTGCATCAGCCATAACGAGCCCGTGAGCAGCAAGTTCAAGGTGCGTGCAGTCAAAGGACAGGTGCGTTTTCGCTGTAACTATTGCGAAAAGTCCTTCCACCAGGACTTTATGACCTTTTAAAAATTAAAAAGCGCTCGACGCCAAACCATATACCAGACAGTAACCCCATACCTTTGGTGTTTGCTTGTCTGCCGTGATACCGGGCCTGCCCCGGTATCTTTTTTAGCCTGATTCAAAACCCCAAGCTCCTGACGTTCATCAGAACGGCGACACATCACAAAATATATTGCTCCATGTTTATGTTGAGCCTGATGCTGGACGCCACCTTTCACACCTGACGGCAATTAAGTTGCTAAAGCTGTGAGCGCAGGCCAAGCTATCAACATCGCTTTATCAAGGCACCAGCTTCATGACTCTGCTTAATACTCTGCAACAACACTTTGGTTTTTCCTCCTTGCGCCCTGGCCAGCAAACGGTAATAGAACACATTATGGCCGGCCAATCGGCGGCCGCTATTTTTCCTACCGGCTCCGGCAAGTCTTTGTGTTACCAGCTACCGGCGGTGTTATTGCCCCACCTCACCCTGGTTATCTCTCCGCTGCTGGCCCTGATGCAAGATCAGCTGGCCTTTTTACGCCGCATGAATATTGCTGCGGCCAGCATCGACTCGACCCAAAGTTTTGAAGAAAGCCGCAACGTGATGCAGGGCGTACGTGAGGGCAGGATCAAGGTGCTGATGATTTCGGTCGAGAGACTAAAAAATGAACGTTTTCGCCAGTTTATCGGCCAGGTTCCCATCTCGCTCATGGTGGTCGATGAAGCCCATTGTATTTCGGAGTGGGGGCACAACTTTCGGCCCGACTATTTAAAGCTGCCCGCTTATTGCCAGAGCCTGAACATACCGCAGGTATTGTTGCTGACCGCCACCGCAACGCCGGCCGTTATTAATGACATGCAGCAAAAATTTGCTCTGCCCGCCGACAATGTAGTGCTGACCGGTTTTTACCGCCCCAATCTCTCTCTTGATGTCTTGCCGGTGGCCGAGCCTGACAAGATCCATACCTTGATCGAGCAGCTGCGGATGGCCCCCGATGCCCCGACCATTGTCTATGTGACACTGCAACACACCGCCGAACAGGTAGCCGAGCAACTGGTGGCTGCGGGCCTTCACGCCCAGGCCTATCATGCGGGTATGGATCAAGATAAACGCCAACAATTACAACAGGCCTTTATGGCAGGAACGACGCCCTGCATTGTGGCCACCATTGCCTTTGGCATGGGCGTCGACAAGGCCGATATTCGTCGGGTCATTCACTTCGACTTGCCCAAGTCGATTGAAAACTACAGTCAGGAAATTGGTCGGGCCGGCCGCGATGGTCAGCCCTCTCGCTGTACCTTGCTGGGTAATCTGGCGGGGCAGAATGTATTGGAAAACTTCGTGTACGGCGACACGCCAGAACCCGAGGCCATTCACGCCTTGTTGCAGCAACTGCCCGATGCCGGTGAACAGTGGGAAATCATGCCGATACGGCTGGCCAACAGCTGTAATATCCGGCTGTTACCACTCAGAACCCTGCTGGTCTATCTGGAACTGGACCGCATTATAGAGCCACAGTACAGCTATTATGCGGACTATCGCTTCAAGTTTCTGGCCGCCCCCGAAGACATCATCAGCCGCTTTAACCCCGAGCGGCAAGCGTTTTTAACCGCCGTGTTTAACGGCTCTCCCCTGGCCAAGACCTGGTGTCAGGTCGACTTTGACGCCATCTGGCAACAGAGCTCGGGTGAGCGAAAACGCGTGATCAGTGCCCTGGATTATTTACACCAGCAAGGCTTGATCAGCCTGGAAAGCAAACAAATGGTCGAGGTCTACAAGGTGCTGCAGCCGGCGCTGGATTTGACCGAAGAAACAAGCCGCTTGCATCGACTGTTTCAACAAAAAGAGCACAGCGAAATTGCGCGCCTCAACGAGATGCTCCACTTCTTTGAAAGTGATAGCTGCCTGAGTCATCGTCTGGCCGCCTACTTTGCCGATCATCAGGCTCCGGAGCAGTGCGGCCACTGCTCTGTGTGTGCCGGCAATACAGCTCGGCTGCCCAAGCCGGCCACTCCTCCCTTGCCCACAGCGGAACAATTACAGCTTTGGTGCCAACAATTGCAAAGCCACAGCCCGGCGCCCTTGAGTACACACACCCTGAGCTGCTTTTTATGTGGCATCAGCACCCCGCTGCTTAATCGATTAAAAGCCAAAAAACAGCCGGGCTTTGCCCGATTGGAGCAACATGGTTTTAATGAGATACACACGGCACTCCAGCAACTCACATAGCGAGCTTTAGCTGCAACCCTGCCTCTCGGGCTTGAGGCTTTACTCGTCGTTCATAACACTCTATATTCTTGTGGTCGGTTTAACCGACTTCGTTCTCGGGGCGGGGTGAAATTCCCCACCGGCGGTAATATGGCAAGCCACACCAGGCCTGCCATCAAGCCCGCGAGCGCCTTACCAGACCAAGTGATGAGTCAGTAAGGGTCCAGCAGATCTGGTGTGATTCCAGAGCCGACGGTGATAGTCCGGATGTGAGAGAGCGTCAGACATGTCCTTTAATACAGCTTTACTTCACCCTTAAGTGTGCGGTTTATGCTGACCAAAGACCCACAGTCTTTTGCGAACCTGGTTTCGCCTATGCTGTGCTTGCCTGTACGTTCGCCCTGATTCAGTGATTTTTATAACAGGATGTACCCATGGATCAGAGCTTAACGAATACAAACGAATTAAACGTTCGCGACCAACGCATCGCCTTTATTCACGCCTCATGGCACGCCGATATTGTGCTTAACGCACTGGAAGGCTTCCGCAGTCAGCTGATCGAGCTGGGGTATGATGTCGATAAAATTGACGTCATTGCCGTACCCGGAGCCTATGAAATTCCGCTGCAAGCCAAGCTGTTGGCCAAAACCGGCCACTATGCTGCCATTGCCTGCAGTGGCCTGGTGGTAGACGGCGGTATTTATCGTCACGACTTCGTGGCGCAGACGGTGTGCTCGGGATTAATGCAAGTACAGCTGGAAACCGAAGTACCGGTACTCACCGCCATACTCACCCCCCACCACTTTCATGAGCACGGCGAGCACCAGCAATATTTCAGCCGCCACTTTATCCAAAAAGGACAAGAGCTTGCCCATGCCGCCGATGGCGCCATCCGCTTAACGGCTAAAGCGAAAGCCATACGCTGAGCTTATGCTGCAAACACAAAAAACGGGCCCAGTGCCCGTTTTTTTATTCTCATACCAAACTGAGTAAGTAACTGGTCTATTTAGCTGCTCTGGAAAGGCCGAACGAAGGGTCTACTCCACCGACA
>NZ_JBLWUK010000031.1:0-35418 GCF_048268965.1 Oceanisphaera sp. | reverse complement strand
GGCCGGGCAACAGGGTAACAAATGTACAGCTGAGCAGTAACCAACACATAAAGCGGTTGAAGGTTGATATCTGTCGTAAATCCAGCATTTCTTTCTCCACGATTACCTGACTAATGACGGTGTCATCTCGCTCGTATTTGCAGTCAACATTGGCCGGTCGATAAGCAGTGACTAGGCAAAATGCATGCCATTTACTCTGCCAAGTGAGAGGGTGCCGGTTACAGGGTCTTGCCGCAACGCCTGGGTGGGTCAATTAACGTCAAGGTCACAGGGTACCGTATTCTGGCAGCCGACGGTGTTTTGAATGGGGAACCTCCCGGGTTGTTCACATTAATACTCACTTTTGTGAGCGATTTTTGCGTTTTTATACCGAACAATCGGCCAAACTCGGGTATGGTTAATCAATATTACATCTCAGATTATGGTTGGGGAGTTTACATTCAATATGTCTCGGATCCGAGCGAAAAACGAAGCCGTTATCATACGAGCCGCGAGTCGAGTATTTGCCGAGCATGGCTACGCAGCCACCAAGACTGCTGCCATTGCCGAGCTGGCTGAATTACCAAAGCCCAATATTTATTATTATTTCGGCAGCAAGGAAAAACTGTATCGCGCCGTGCTGGAAAGTATTACCGAGCCGTTACTGGCGGCGTCTGCGCCTTTTATCGAGTATCAGGATCCGGTGCAGGCCTTAACCGCTTATATCAAGTCCAAGTTAATGATTTCGAGGGATTACCCCGATGCATCCAAGGTGTTTGCCAGTGAAATCATGCATGGGGCGCCTCATTTACCTGCGGATATTATCGAGCGGTTAAGCGAGCAGACCCGAACCCTGACGGCCAAGCTGAATGATTGGATGGCCCAGGATCTGATGATTGCCGTTGATGCCCATCACCTGTTGTTTGCCATTTGGTCGGCAACGCAAACCTATGCGGACTTTAACTGGCAGATCACCATGGCACTGGGCAAGAAAGAGCTGGATGAACAGGACTTTGACCGGGCGGCGCAGTTGATTACCCAATTGGTGATTGGCGGCTGTGCAGTTAAATCCTTGCCCGTCACGACAGATTAAAGCGCCGCGACCACGATAACCCAAACACCGAACCTGCCTTCGGTGTTTACTCTCACGCCTCACGCCTCACGCCTTACCTCTCACGCCTTAGCTTTACATCGGCACCCCTGCTTCCCGCTACACTTAAATTGATGGCCCAAAATACCTTACTGTCTTCATTTAAAGGTATTTATTGACTGAGTGGTCAGATCTGACTTTAATGACAGATGAAGATACGGCATGGTCTGCATGGCAACGAGTGCGGTGTATTCACCGAAGGGGGGTGGCCTTGATCAAGTTTCTGCTTAACCAGGAGTTGCGAGAGGAGCAGGATCTTTCGCCAAATATGACGGTGCTGCACTACTTGCGCGAGCAGGCAGGAAAAACCGGTACCAAGGAAGGTTGTGGCTCCGGGGACTGTGGTGCCTGTACCGTGGTGCTCGGCGAGCGAGAAGGTGAGCATATCCGCTATAGTACGGTTAACTCCTGCCTGACCTTTGTGTCTACCCTGCATGGCAAGCAATTGCTGACGGTAGAAGATCTCAAGTCGAAAGACGGTCGTCTGCATCCGGTGCAGCAGGCCATGGTGGACTTTCATGGTTCCCAGTGCGGCTTTTGTACGCCGGGCTTTATCATGTCGATGTTTGCCCTGAGCAAAAACAAGCCAACGGCAGACCAGCACGACATTCTTGAAGCGCTGGCCGGCAACCTGTGCCGTTGTACCGGCTATCGGCCCATAGTGGATGCAGCCAAAAGCATCGTCGGGCAGGCACAGCTGGTTGATCAATTTGCTCGTGACGAAAGCGAGCTGTTGGCGCGACTCGATCACATTCAAACCGACACCCTGGTGACCCTGGAGGGGAACGGCCAGGTGTGCTTCTCTCCTGTATCCTGCGATGAAGTTGCCGAGCTGCTCGTCGAGCACCCCGATGCCCAACTGCTGGCGGGCGGTACCGATTTGGCGCTGCAAGTCACGCAATTCTACCGTGAACTGCCGAAGATTATTTACGTGGGCAACGTGACCGACATGAAACAGCTCGAAGAAGACGATCAGCTGCTGGTGATTGGTGCGGCGCGTAGCCTGAGCGACAGCTACGAGGCGCTGAGCCGCGTCTTCCCCGATATGGGCGAGCTGTTGCATCGCTTTGCTTCCCTGCAAATTCGCAACCAGGGGACTCTGGGCGGCAACATAGGTAATGCGTCGCCGATTGGTGATACACCACCGGTGTTAATGGCACTGAATGCCCGTCTGGTATTGCGCAAGGGCGAGCACCGTCGGGAAATCCCCATCGAAGACTACTTTCTGGATTACAAGAAAACGGCACAAGAAGTCGGCGAATTCATTGAAAAAATTACTGTGCCCAAGCCCAAGCCAGATCAGCACTTCAAGGTCTACAAGTTGTCCAAACGGTTGGATGATGATATTTCTGCTGTGTGTGCTGCCTTCAACCTGACCATTACCGACGGCGTGGTCATCGAGGCTCGTATTGCGTTTGGCGGCATGGCCGCAGTGCCTAAACGCGCCTCGCTTTGTGAGCAGGCACTGGTTAATCAACCCTGGGATCAGGCCACCGTAAAAGCGGCGATGACAGCATTAAGTGGTGACTTTGAGCCCTTGTCCGATTTTAGAGCCAGCAAGGCATACCGCAGCAAAACCGCCAGCAACCTGCTCTATAAGTATTTTATCGAGCAACAAGGTCTGCAACTCGGCACCAGGGTGACCGCTTATGTCTAACAAACCACACAATACACTGACCCTAGATGAAATGATGGAACGCGTGCAGCAAAGCCTGCAAACCGGCGTCGGCAAGAGCCTGCCTCACGACAGTGCGGCCATGCATGTGGCGGGTGAAGCGCAATACATAGACGACCGGCTGGAGTTTCCTAACCAGCTGCATCTGTATGCTCGGCTGTCAGACAGGGCGCATGCGCGCATTACCCGGCTGGATGTCAGCCCGTGTTACGCGTTTGACGGCGTCACCCTTGTCATTACCGCCGAAGACGTACCAGGCGAGCTGGATATAGGTCCTATTGTGGCCGGTGATCCGCTGTTGGCCGACGGCAAGGTGGAATACGTGGGGCAACCCGTGCTGGCGGTGGCGGCAAACGATTTGGTCACCGCCCGCCAGGCGGCCATGGCCGCCATTGTGGAGTACGAAGATCTGCCCGCCGTGCTGTCGGTTGAAGAAGCACTCGAGAAAAAGCTGTTTGTCACCGAGAGTCACACCCAGCAGCGGGGCGACTCCGCCGCCGGACTGAGCAAGGCGAAGCACCTGATTGAAGGCAGCCTGCACATCGGCGGTCAGGAACATTTTTATCTGGAAACCCAGGTCAGCTCTGTAGTACCCACCGAAGATGGCGGCATGATGGTATTTACCTCCAGCCAGAACCCGACCGAAGTACAAAAGCTGGTGGCCAGTGTACTGGGCGTGTCCATGCACAAGGTGGTGATCGACATGCGCCGCATGGGCGGTGGTTTTGGCGGCAAGGAAACGCAAGCAGCAGGACCCGCCTGCATGGCCGCCGTGGTGGCGCACCTCACCGGTCGCCCCGCCAAGATGCGGCTGCCGCGGGTCGATGACATGATGATGACCGGCAAGCGTCATCCCTTTTTCAACCAGTATAAAATCGGTTTCGACGACAGCGGCCGCATTGAGGCGGCGGAAATTATCGTCGCCGGTAACTGCGGCTATTCGCCGGACCTGTCGTCTTCCATTGTCGATCGCGCCATGTTCCATTCCGATAACGCCTATTATCTGGGCGAGGCCACGGTGATCGGCCACCGCTGCAAGACCAATACCGCCTCCAACACCGCCTATCGCGGTTTTGGTGGCCCCCAGGGCATGATGACCATCGAGCACGTGATGGACGAAATCGCTTCTTATTTGGGGAAGGATCCGCTGGAGATCCGCAAGATCAATTTCTACGGCAAGGACTCACGCAACGTCACCCATTATCACCAGCCGGTAGAGCACAGCATCATTCACGAACTGGTGGCGGATCTGGAGCTATCCGCCGAATACGCCAGCCGTCGCCAGGCGATCAAGGCGTTCAACGCCCAGAGCCCGATCCTGAAAAAAGGTATCGCCCTCACTCCGGTAAAATTCGGGATCTCCTTTACCGCCACCTTCCTCAATCAGGCCGGCGCTCTGGTGCACATCTATACCGATGGCAGCATCCACCTCAACCACGGTGGTACCGAGATGGGACAGGGCCTGAACATCAAGGTGGCCCAGATAGTGGCAGAAGAGTTTCAGGTAGACATCGATCGCATCCAGATCACCGCCACCAATACCGACAAGGTACCCAATACCTCGCCCACGGCGGCGTCCAGCGGTACCGATCTGAACGGCAAGGCGGCGCAAAATGCGGCGCGGATCATCAAGCAGCGCCTGATCGACTGGGCGGCGGGTCACTTTCGGGTGACTCCGGAAGAAGTGGTGTTCAAGAACAACTTCGTGCGCGTTCGCAACCAGATATTGTCGTTCCAGGCATTCGTGGAGCTGGCGTACTTCAATCAGATTTCCCTGTCGAGCACCGGCTTCTACCGTACGCCCAAGATCTATTATGATCGCGCCAGCGGTCGGGGGCGCCCCTTCTACTACTTCGCCTACGGCGCCGCCTGCTCCGAGGTGATCATCGACACCCTGACCGGTGAATACAAGATATTGCGTGCCGACATACTGCACGACGTGGGCGATTCGCTGAACCCGGCCATCGACATGGGGCAGGTCGAGGGTGCCTTTATTCAGGCCGCAGGCTGGCTAACCACCGAAGAGCTGGTGTGGAACGACAAGGGCAAGCTGATGACCAATGGCCCCGCCGCCTACAAGATCCCTGCCATCGCGGACATGCCGATTGATTTTCGCACGACCCTGGTCGAAAACCGCAAGAACCCGGAACACACGGTATTTCATTCCAAGGCCGTGGGCGAACCGCCTTTCATGCTGGGCATCTCGGTATGGTGTGCGCTGAAAGACGCGATAGCCAGCGTGTCGCACTACAAGAAATACCCACACATGGACTCACCGGCCACCCCCGAGCGCGTACTGTGGGCGGTAGAGCAGATGCAGGCACTGGTGGAACAGGAAGAAGCCGCGCCCGAGGAAGTGTTGGTCAAGTAAGGTGTGGAAATAGCGGGTTTGGGTATCAAAGAGGCAACAGGGTTGCCTCCTCCGACCCGCTGCAAGTACCTCCATGTAACGCTCAGCACATGACATCCCTGTCATGTGATGGTCGGCGGAGCTGGCCCTTTGGCCGATGCTCTTGGTGGAGTAAAGCCAGCACTTGTTTTGGTAGTAGAGGTGAAGCTATGTTCAAGGACAACTGGATTCAGGTGCTGGCCGAGCTGGAACGCAAGGGCGAGCCTTGTGTTATGGTCACTGTGGTCGAGCACAAGGGCTCCACCCCGCGTGACAGCGGCACCAAAATGCTGGTCACCGAGCAGGGCTGTCATGCCAGCATTGGCGGTGGTCACCTCGAGTACAAGGCACTGCAGCTGGCGCGAGACATGTTGCTCAGTGGCGAACAACAGATGAAGATAGAACGTTTTAATCTGGGGGCCAGCCTGGGCCAGTGCTGTGGCGGCATGGCCACCATCATGCTGGAGCCGGTGGTGCGGGCCCGCCATCATCTGGTGCTGTTTGGTGCCGGCCACGTGGCCAAGGCGCTGGTACACATATTGGCGACGCTGCCGTTTCGTATTACCTGGATCGATGAACGGGAGGCGGAATTCCCAGCCGAGCAGCTGGCTGGCGTGACGCAGGTGATCAGTGACGATCCTGTGGCCGAAGTGGCCGGCCAGCCAGCGGGGAGTTTTTATCTGGTGATGACCCATAGCCATCAGCTGGATCTGGAGCTTTGCACCCGGATCCTGAAGCGCCAGGATACCCGCTACCTTGGACTGATCGGCTCGCGCACCAAACGCAAGCGTTTCGATTACAAGCTGAAAGAGCGGGGCTTCGACGAGGTGGAACTGGCCCGGATGATCTGCCCCATCGGCCTGGCCCAGGTGCCCGGCAAGCACCCGGCGGAAATAGCGGTGTCGGTGGCCGGCGAACTGATTGCCGCCTATCAGCAGCCGGTATCCGTGACTGCCGATCCCTCAGCGTCCGAGTGGGGATCCCGGGCGGATGAGCCCGCCTCGGAACGATCATAAGCATACTAACGTTAACGGAGCAGCCTTTACATGACGCAAGCGACCGCGTATCGCGCCGCCATAGTGCACTGCCTGGCCGATCCGGCACGGGCCGGGCTGGATGCCAGCTACGCCCATTATGAAGACGGCGTATTGGTGGTGGCCGACGGCCAGATCAGCGATATCGGCCCGGCCGAACAGGTGCTGGCTCGCCAGCCGGCGAACATCCAGGTGCTCCACTTCGAGAACAAGCTGGTCACCGCCGGCTTTATCGATACCCATATCCATTTTCCGCAAACCGAGATGATCGCCTCTTATGGTGAGCAGCTGCTGGACTGGCTGAATAACTATACCTTTCCCGAAGAGGGCAGGTTTGCCGATCCGCTTCATGCAAAACGGGTGGCCAGTTTCTTTCTCGACGAACTGTTGCGCAATGGCACCACCACCGCCATGGTGTTCGGCACCGTGCATAAAGCCTCGGTAGAGGCTTTTTTTACCGAGTCTGATCGGCGCAACATGCGCATGATTGCCGGCAAGGTGATGATGGATCGCCACGCGCCCGACTATCTGCTGGATACCCCAGAATCGAGCTATGTCGACAGCAAGGATCTGATCGCGCGCTGGCACAACAAAGGGCGTCAGCTCTATGCGGTGACCCCCCGATTTGCGCCGACCAGTACGGCGGAACAACTGGAAGTGGCAGGCCGTTTGTTGCAGGAACACGAAGATGTCTATCTGCAGACCCATCTGTCCGAGAATACACAAGAAGTTGCCTGGGTTAAGGCGCTGTTTCCCGAGCGAGCCGGCTATCTTGATGTGTACGATCACTTCGGTTTGCTGGGGCCTCGTTCTGTCTTTGCCCATGCGCTTCATCTGGAGCAAGCCGAATGCGAACGCATGGCCGCCACCGATTCGGTGATTTCCTTTTGTCCCACCTCCAACCTGTTTCTTGGCTCTGGGCTGCTCGATCTGCCCGAACTGGAACGTCATCAGGTACGGGTAGGCCTGGGGACGGATGTCGGGGCCGGCACCAGCTTTTCCATGCTGCGTACTATTTCCGAAGCTTATAAAATACAGCAGTTGCAACAACATAAGCTGCACCCGTTAAAGGCCTTGTACCTGGCAACGCTGGGCGGCGCTCGGGCGCTGAGTCTGGATGACAAGATAGGTAACCTGGCCATGGGCAAGGAAGCGGATTTTGTCGTTCTCGACTTGCACGCCACGCCGTTAATACAAATGCGCATGAAGAATACGCACAATCTATTCGAGCAGTTATTCGTGCTCATGATGCTGGGCGACGACCGAGTGATAGCACAAACCTATATCGCCGGCCGCCGTCAATATCGGCGAAATTAGGGGCCGGTACGGGCCCGGATTCGGTTAAACACGGAAAGCGCCCAATAAGGGCGTTTTTTGTGTTCAGTCACAGTCCTGACTATTGCAACTGTCGAATTGTGCAAAACCCAGTTAGATTGTATACGTGATGAGAAAAGTTTAACTAACAGGCAAACATTAAACAGTACTAATGCTCGATAATGCTGACCTTAACTGGAAATTTTAATTATGAGTTCACTCAGTCAATTGGAGCCAAGACACGTCAAGTCGAGCTCAAACACTCAAGACGATATCGTTTATGAACATATCTTTGATGCAATTCTGGAACAGCGTTTAGCGCCCGGCACCAAGCTTAGTGAAGAGGCCCTGGGAGACATCTTTGGTGTGAGTCGCACCATTATTCGTCGCGCCCTGTTACGGCTGTCTCATGAACAAGTGGTCAGCATTCGCCCCAACCGTGGTGCCGTGGTAGCGGCCCCTAGTGTGGAAGAAGCACGACAGATTTTTGCCGCCCGCCGGGTGGTGGAGCTGGCGGTGATTGAACTGGCGGTAAAAAATGCCACCCCCGAGAGCCTGGAGCGCATTCGTACCATGGTACAGGAAGAGCAGGAGGCATTTGCCCGGGGTGACCGAGGCAGCGGTATTCGTTTGTCGGGCGAATTTCACCTGGAGCTGGCGCACATGGCCAACAACATGCCGCTGCTTAACTTTCAGCGCAGCGTGGTATCGCAAACGTCGCTTATTATTGCCCAGTATGAAGTCGGTCATCAGGCGCATTGTTCCTTCAATGAGCACGAAGCCCTGTTGCTGGCCATTGAATCTGGCGACTCGGACGCTGCTGTCGCCATGATGGCGCAGCATCTGGACCACATCGAAGGTAAATTGAACCTGGATAATGAGTCGGCTTCCACCGATCTGCACGTTGTTTTCTCGGGTGTCGTCAAGAAAAAGCCCGGCCGACATTAAGCAGCCCCAGATCGCGGAGGGCGCCACTCTCCGCGACCGGCCTCATCACCGTCTTGCCCTGGTGAGGCTATTCATCGCCCTGGTGTGCTTCAGGTCTGGGAACAATCAGCGTGGGAATGCGGGAGTCACGCAATACATTTTTGGCCACGCTGCCAAGCAGGGTTTGTAACCAGCCTTTTTCATGCGCGCCCATGACGATCAGATCACAATCGAGCTCTTTTGAACGCTCAAGAATGGTCTGGTTGGGATAGCCTTCCACCACTTCACACCCAGTGATGCGTGCGCGCAGTGTTTGCTCCTCGGGCGGCATCTCCTGCCAGAAGGCTGTCAGCTGTTGTTCCAGCAGTGTGGTGGCGTACTCCAGTCGTTTCTTTAAAAACTCTTCACTACCACTTTGATTGAAAATATAAGACTGAAGCGTAAGGCGTTCGTCACTGCTCAACTCCTCGACCACCTTCAGGATATGCACTTCGGCGCCGGTCGTTTTGGCAAGGTACATGGCATACCGCAAGGCATAAGCGGCATTTTTGGATAAGTCGGTACAATAAAGAATCTTGTTCACGTTGGGTAACATAGAAGCACTCCTTATATTAAGCACACTACAGCGGGCCAGTTCACTTGGCTTGTCGTCACTATATCAAACGCGCAGCAATTAACCCTATGCTGGATCAAGGCAGGAGCCGATCCCTTCATCCGTCTCTATACAACGGAGACCTCTGGGGGCGTCCTACAGACAATTCGGTGCTTAAGGAGAGGCGGCAGTGCTGCCTCTAGGCTCCAGTTCAAAATAGATCATAAATTGATGTAGATTGGTATTATTCAGACTGCAATTTGGCCTGACCGGGCGGGGCCAGATCGCATTCCTGAAATATTCTGGCGGTACAGGTTTTGCAAATGGCGGGATCCAGTCGGTCGTAAATACTATGTATGGCCTGGCCTTTGTTCATGAAAATATGGTCTTCACCCAGCCGCTCAATGAGATTATTGCGCTTCAGAATACGCAAGACCCCCTCCTTTAAATTGCAGAAATAGAGGTCGCCTCCCGCGTCGCGTCGACGGATCGACTCCTGCAGCAACATGTGTGCGCCTACTATATCGACGAAATTCATGCCGTTGCCCACGATTAATAACCTGGGCTCGCGAATGTTTTGCAGATATTCCTGCACATGGTTCACGGCGCCAAAAAAGAGCGAACCTTCGATGCGCACAATGCGTAGCTGAGGGCAGTAGGGGAGGCGCTTGTTCTCGGAGCTCACAAACAGCGGATGCTTGGCATCCGGATCGGGCAGTATGGTCACGATACGGGGCGTGGAAGTACGCTTCAGATAAAAAACCAGCGACAGTATCACTCCCGCATAAATGGCAAACTCGAGGGCAACCAGCAAGGTGGCGGCAAAGGTTACGACCAGTACGGTGGTTTCCGACTTGGCGGCGCGAACAATCAGCTTGATATGATGAAAGTCGATCAGATTCCAGGCGACCACCAGCAATAAGCCGGCCATGGCCGGCACGGGTAACCAGGCGGTAATACCGGAAAACAACTGCAGTATGATTAACAGGAAACAGGAAGCAAAAACCGCCGCCATGGGAGTGCGAGCGCCCGAGGTGAAGTTGACGCCGGTGCGGGTAAAGGAGCCGGACGAGGCATAACAGGAAAAGAAAGCGCCCACCACGTTCGACAGGCCCTGGCCGATAAACTCCTGATTATCATCCAGTCGTTGATGAGAGCGGCTGGCAATGGCACGGGCAATAGAAGAGGCTTCTACCAGCCCCAGCAAGCTAATGGCGAGGGCACCGGACGACAGGGCACTGATGCTGCTGAAGCTTAAGTCGGGCATGCTCAGCGGGGGCAGGCTGGCAGGAATGGCTCCCACCATGGCGATATGCTCCTGGGTGGGGTCGAGTATAAACGCCAGGCCACTGGCCAGCATCAGGGCAATGAGCATGTTGGGCCAGCGGGGGAGCAGCTTCTTGATCAAGACGCAGACCACCACTGTGGTGAGGCCCACCGCCAGGCTATAAGGGTCGGCGCTGGATAAATGGCTGAGCACTTGCCAGCCATTATCGGTAAAAGTGCCTTCGGTGTGCAGTGAGAGTCCCAGCAGGTTTTGTAATTGGCTGACCACTATCACCACGGCGGCACCGGCCGTAAAGCCAATCACTACCGAATGGGATACAAAGTTGACCAGCACCCCCAGCCTGGCCGAGGCCAGCACCAGCTGAAACACCCCTTTCATCAGGGTAAGCGTCAGCGCAAGGGCGATAAACTCGGCCGACCCCGGGGTGGCCAGCGGACTGACGGAGGTAAACACCACAATCGACATGGCGGCGGTAGGGCCGGATATCAAATGCCAGGAAGAGCCAAACAAGGCGGCAATAATGGCCGGTATGATGGCGGCGTACAGCCCGTACTCTGCGGGCAAACCGGCAATCAGCGCATAGGCCACGCCCTGGGGCAATACAATGATGGCGTTGGTTAATCCTGCCTGAGCATCGGCACGCAGACTGCTGCCATTGACCAAAGGAGTCCACTGCAAAAATGGCAGCATGCGGGTCCAAATTTTCGGTTTGCCTTGGGCTTGGCCTTGATTTGGCATGCAGTATCTCCCTCGTGTTGTCGTGTGGCCCCTGTTATCGGTCGACCGGCTATCGAGAATACACCATGAAGCTATCGCCAGAGAATAATGGACCAGGTGAGTGTCGACGCCGGCGACATCTTCTCAGTATATCACTGCTGGCAGCATCGCTCAGCGCAGACAGACCCACGGATATCTGGCGAGCCGGAGGAGGAGCCCCCTTACAGTGCAGCCGAATAGAGCGGTAATTGAGTCGGTTTGGTATTGGATCTGTTAGCTGCCTCTGTATGTAGAATAACTATAAGGGGAGAACAGCAGGGGAACATGATAGTGCTCCTGACCGGCAGCCAGGCCAAAACGAATGACGACGTCATCCAGAAAGGCGGGCTCAAGCAGTTCAATCCCTTGTCGCTTCAGGTAAGGGCCTATGTGGAACACCAGCTGGTATTTACCGGGCACATAGTCTTCGCCTTCCAGCACGGGGGCATCGGTGCGACCGTCGCCGTTGCTGTACAGGGTATTAATCAGGCGGGTGCGTTCACCTTCAACGCGGAATAATTCGATTTTAATATCCGAACCCGGCAGGCCTTTGGCGGCGTCCAGGATATGTGTCGTTAATTTTCCCATTGATAGCTACCTTGCGCGAATGTCGCGTCTCCAATTGATTCAGGATACTGTCTTCGCCACTTGCCGCCCTGACTCAAGAAAGTTTGACTCAAGAAAATGGCAGCAGCAGCGACGACAGCGTTAATGTCATATCAGAATACAGGCGGCGTCTACAGCCGGTGAGTATCAGTGTAACTTCTTGGAGCATATTTTTGGTAACCAGGAGCACAGTGGCTATCTTGGTATAGTGAGCTTGTCTTTTCTTTGCCTGAATTATTCCAGGCAGGATAAACGGTGAGTTCTGATACAAACGAGCAAACCTGTTATTTACATATATTGAACTTATTGTATACAATAAGTTCAATATATGACTGGCCAGCCCTCTGCAAATTCTTGTCTCGGCTGGTTTTCTTACCTGCGTTTCAAGGAGTTTTCTGATGAGCCAAAAAAACGACTATCCCCGCGATCTCGTTGGGTATGGTGCCAACCCGCCGCACCCTCAGTGGCCAAACAAGGCCCGCATTGCCATTAACTTTGTACTGAACTACGAAGAAGGCGGTGAGCGTAACGTATTGCACGGTGATGGTGAGTCTGAGGCCTTCCTGTCTGAAATGCCGACTGCCGTTCCTTTTGCCGATGCACGCCACATGAGCATGGAGTCTATCTACGAATACGGTAGCCGTGCCGGAGTGTGGCGCTTGTTGCGCCTGTTCAAACGCTACGATATCCCCCTGACCATCTTCGCCGTGGCCACGGCCATCGAGCGCTATCCCGAAATCGCCAAGGCGTTCATGGATGAAGGTCATGAAATCTGCTCCCACGCTTACAAGTGGATCACCTACCAGTTTATGAGCGAAGAAGAAGAGCGCGAGCACCTGCACAAGGCACTGGAAATTTTCGAGCGCGTGTGTGGCGAGCGTCCGCTGGGCTGGTATACCGGCCGCGACAGCCCCAACACCCGCAAGCTGGTGATGGAAGAGGGCGGTTTCCTGTATGACTCCGACTCCTATGCCGACGATCTGCCCTACTGGGTCGACAACAATGGCAAGGGACACCTGGTGATCCCCTATGTCATGGACACCAACGACATGCGTTTTGGCCAGGGTTGCTACAATAACGGCGAAGAGTTTTATCAGTATCTGAAAGACGCCTTCGACGTCTTGTATGAAGAGGGCGCCGACGCCCCCAAGATGCTGTCCATTGGCATGCACTGTCGGATACTGGGACGCCCCGGTCGTATGGCGGGCCTGGAGCGCTTTATCAAGTATGCTCGCAGCCACGATCAGGTGTGGTTCACCCGTCGTATCGATATTGCCAACCACTGGTACGAGCATCACCCCTATAAAAAAGACAACAAGTAATGAGCCGCTTTACTGGCTGCACGCCGAGCACCATGGGGCGCGCCGAGTTTGTCGCAGCCTTCGCCGACATCTACGAGCACTCCCCCTGGGTTGCCGAGCAGGTGTTTGATCAGGGGCTGACTCGTGACGATGACCAGATTGAACAGCTGCACAGCCGCATGGCCGCAGTGATGAACAATGCAGACCAGCAGGCTCAGCTCGAGGTGATCAATGCCCACCCGGACCTGGCCGGTAAAGCTGCCGTAGAAGGCACTCTGACCCTCGCCTCTACCCATGAGCAAGCCGGTGCCGGTATCGATCAGTGCAGCGCGGAAGAGTTTGCCCGTTTCACCGAGCTGAACCAAGCCTACCGGGCAAAGTTCCGGTTTCCGTTTATCATGGCGGTAAAAGGGGCGAATCGTCATCAGATCCTGGCGGCATTCGAAGCGCGTATTCATAACGACTACGACACCGAGTTTGCTCGCGCAGTACAAGAAATCAATAAAATAGCCGAGTTTCGTTTAAGGGCTATGTAATAAGAGACACGGGGTGCCTGGCACCCCGCTTTTGTGTTTTTCGGAGGAAGAAATGATCAAGACCTTGAAGATAGAGCCGCTGACCAAAGAAGCGTTCGCCCCGTTTGGCGATGTTGTTGAGTCCGAAGGCCGTGATTACTTCATGATTAACAATGGCTCGACCCAACGTTACCACCAGCTGGGAGACGTGCAGCTGGACGAACAGGGACAGGGCATCATCAGTATCTTTCGCGCCAAGATGCTGGAATATCCACTGCACATAGGCATGCTGGAGCGCCATCCTTTTGGTTCCCAGTTCTTCATGCCGTTGTTTGACCACGAGTACCTGGTGGTCGTTGCCCCCATCGGTGACGGCAGCATGAGTATCGACCCCAGCACAGTGCGTGCGTTTCGTGCCACTGGCAACCAGGGTGTCAACTATCACAGAGGCGTATGGCATCACCCGGTGATGGTGCTGAGTGATGACGACGAGTTTTTGGTGGTAGACCGCACCGGTCCCGGCAACAACTGTGACGAGTTTTTCTTTGACGAGTCCATTCAGCTAAGCGTTGCGCTGGACTAAGTCAGTTGTATTTTCCTCTTGCCGCCCGGCAAGAGGAAGCTCCACTTTTTTACGCCTCACGCCTCACGCCTCACGCCTCACGCCTCACGCCTCACGACTGGTATGGATCCTCACCGTTGAATTCTCGGGTGAAAATATCCCAGACCACCAGAAACAGTGCCGCCACCAGCGGACCTATCACGAAGCCGTTGATGCCCATCAGGCTCAGGCCGCCGAGGGTGGAAAACAGCACCAGATAATCGGGTAGCTTGGTGTCGCGACCCACCAGCAACGGGCGCAGCACGTTGTCGGCCAGACCAATCACCAGGGCGCCGAAGCCGACCAGAACCGAGCCGGCTATCCAGTCGCCGGTGGCATAGAGGTACAGGGCGACCGGTAGCCATACCAGGCCGGCACCCACCGCCGGGATCAGCGACAGAAAGGCCATTACCACGCCCCACAGCAGCGGGCCGGGAATGCCCAGCGCCCAGAAGATAAAGCCCCCCAGGGCGCCCTGTACCATGGCCACCACTATGTTGCCTTTTACCGTGGCCCGGGTCACTTCCGAGAACTTGCTGAACAGTCTGCGCTCGCGGGCATCACCCAGGGGCAATGCCTTGACCAGCAGTTCGATAAGCTGGTGACCATCGCGCAGCAGAAAGAAGGTCAGGTAGAGCATCAGGGCTACGTTCATCACGAAAGTGAAGGTACTCTGGCCGGCGCCGAGGGCTTTTTCTGCCAGCAGCTTGCTGCTGGCCACGGCACCTTCGGACAGCTTCTGGCGGACGCTGTCGATATCGATGCCCAGCCGTTCAAACAGCTCGGGCACCAGCGGAAAGGCGTGGCGCATCTGTTCCAGCCATTCGGCCGGATTGACTTCGCCCTTGTCAATACGTTGATAGAGCGCCAGTCCTTCCTGAATAAAGGAGGTGGCAATCAGCAGCACCGGCAGCACCACTATGACCATGCAGATGAGCAGGGTAAGCAGGGCGGCGCGGTTGGGTTTGGGGCCGATCATACGCAGAATGCGTTCCTGCAAAGGGTTAAAGATGACCCCGATGGCACAGGCCCAGAAAATGGCACCCCAAAAGGGCTTGAGCAGCAGCCCAAACAGCAGGCTGACCAGCAGCAGCATAAACAGAAAAGAACGTTGTTCGAGTTTTTCGCGCATGGTGAAAGTGATTCCTGATGAGACACTGGGACCATGGTAAAGAAGGGCAGGGGCCGAAGCTACCGATTCGTCTGCAAATGGGTGGTGTCTGCGACGGATACGGAACCTGACCTGTGTTTCATGTCTTTCCCACAGGAATCGAGCTCGCTATGATGCCGGCATGAATGCATTTACCGATCACGATATGACGTCCACTATACTCGCCGGGCCCATGCTGCGCCGCGCCAGCGGTGAGCGGCTGGTGTTCTGGCTGGCCAGCCGGGTCGCGCTGCAATTTCGCCTGCTGCTGCCCGGGTGCGCCCCCCAGGAGATCACCGGCAAGGGGCAGCAGCAGCTGCAGGTAGGAGAGCGTTGCTTTATTCAGCTGCTGGACATAGAGCTGGACACCCGGCTGCCGACGGATACGCTGGTGGCTTACGATCTGCAGTGGCGAGCATCGCAACAGGATGAGTGGCAGGCCATGGTCGACTGGGCCCCTGAATTGTGCTATCCGGGAGAGCCGCTGCCGCAGCTGGTGATCCGCAGCCGGCTGGACGCCATTCTGCATGGCTCCTGCCGCAAGCCTCACCACGCCGCCCCCGACGGTCTGGTGGCTGCCGACCACTGGCTGGAACAGTGCCACACAGAACCACTCGACCGGCCCGCGCTCTTGATGCTGAGTGGTGATCAGATTTATGCCGATGATGTTGCCGGGCCCATGTTAACGGCGATTCATCAACTCATTGAAGAGCTGGGCCTGTATCCGGAAACGCTGGAAGGCGCCCTGGTTGCCAACAGCGCCGAGCTGTTTGCCAGCCCGCTGAACTATTATCGGCGCAGTGAGCTCTTGCCGAGCAGCGAAGACACCCAGTCGCTGAGAAAACGCTTTTTTGAAGGTGCACGCAAGCCCATCTTTACCACCAGCAGCGCCGACAACCATCTGATTACCCTGGCCGAAGTGCTGGCAATGTACCTGCTGGTGTGGTCACCCACGCCCTGGCAGTCGTTAACGGAGCAGCAACCGGAGCTGCCCCCGGCACGTCGACAGCAATACCGGATTGAACGGGAGCGGCTGGTCGGGTTTGTTGAGGGGTTGCCGGCGGTCAGGCGTTTGCTGGCGCATGTGCCGACTTTGATGATATTTGACGATCATGACGTGACCGATGACTGGAACCTGACGGCGGCCTGGGAGGCCAGTGCTTACGGCCATCCGTTTTCTCGTCGTATTATTGGCAATGCGCTGGTGGGGTATTTGATTTGTCAGGGCTGGGGTAATGATCCCGATGCCTTTAATGAGCAGCCCATGACGCTGCTGCAGGCATGGAGTCAACAACCCACGGCGAAGCGTCAGGATCGGTTAATCAATCATGTGTTCTCCATCGAGCACTGGCATTATAGCCTGCCCACCACGCCCAAGCTGCTGGTCCTGGATACGCGTACTCGTCGCTGGCGCGCCGAAACCCACCTTGGGCAACCTTCGGGCCTGATGAACTGGGAGGCGCTCACCGAGCTGCAAGGCGAGCTGCTGCATCACGATGCGGTGATCATAGTGTCGCCCACGCCGGTATTCGGGGTGAAATTGATAGAGGTGATCCAGAAAATATTTACCTGGTGTGGCAAGCCGCTGCTGGTGGATGCGGAAAACTGGATGGCCCACAAGGGCACCGCCAACGTGATCCTCAACATCTTTCGCCATGCCCGCACTCCGGCCAACTATGTGATCCTGTCCGGAGACGTGCATTACTCCTTCATGTACGACATCAAGCTACGGCATAGGGGCGGGGAGCCGCATATCTGGCAGATCACCAGTAGCGGTATTAAAAACGAGTTTCCCGAGCGGTTACTGGATGTGCTGGACCGGCTCAACCGCTGGTTGTATGCACCTCGCTCTCCCTTGAACTGGTTTACCCGGCGGCGGCGGCTGGAAATTACGCCGCACCCACCGGTAGCGGCGTCAAGGGGGGAGCGATTGCTGAACCGCTCCGGCATCGGCTATGTGCGATTCAACGACGCCGGCGAGCCGGTGTCGGTGCAGCAAATTACCGCCGAGGGAGCGGTGGAGTTCGTGGCCGACACTGTGCCAGAGCCTGCGGCCAGTGCACCGGCGGCCACGCAGGACCGGGAGCGTTAATCCGGCGCGCAGGCCGGATGCTGACCCGGGCCGTCAGGATGCCTGGCTGGCCGGGGCCTGTTCGGTCAGTAGTTGCAAAAACAGCTCCTTCAGCCGGCTTTGGCGACCATGGCTGCGGGTAATGGCGGCAATGCTCAAGTGATGGTTTTTTTGCTCCGGTAGCAGGGCCTTCATGCGACCCTTTGCGACCCAGCGTTGTGCGAAGCTCTCGGGCAAAAAACCAATATGGTGGCCAGACAATATCAGTGCCGCCCTGGGTTCGTAATGATAGGCGCGACCGGCACTTTTCAGCCCACTCACCTGGGCGCTGGCCTCCGGGTTGGTGTAAATACCCGGATGAATGAACTTGGCCTTCGTCAGTTGTTGTTCCAGTACTGCCGGGTCCTGTTCGTTAAACAAAGGGTGCTTGTCGCTGCAATAAAGAAAGCAATGCACCTGATAGAGGTGGTGATAATCCAGTCCTTCCAGATCTCTGTGATAATGAATAAAGCCGATATCGGCATCTTCACTCAACACGCGCCGCTCAATTTCGCTCATGTGGGCCACATCCACGCTCACATTCACTTCTGGCGCCACTTCTCCCAGGCGAGCAAACACATCCACCATGGAAAACTCGTTTTCGAGCCAGATATTATCGCTGGAGACAATCTTCAGCTCGCCGCTGAGTTGTTCATGGAGCTCGTTTACCGTGTAACGAAACTCTTCCAGCTTGGTAAAGAGACGCTTGGCCGACTCATAAATCACGGCGCCATCATCGGTGAGCGCAAAACCGGAACGACCACGTCGACACAGCTTTAGCTTGAGCCTGTTTTCCAGGTTGGACATGTGGACGCTAATGGTAGAGCGACTGATATTGAGCTCGGTCTCGGCCGCCGAAAAGCCGCCGCACTCCACAACCGTCTTGAACAGCTTAAGCAGACGAATCTCGTAATCACCTATCTGACCCAGTACTAACCTGTTTGCCTGACTCATAGTTTGATGCGCTTCAATGTTAAGGTTGATATGTAGCTATTTATAAAACTTTCCTCCGTAGGTTAACATGCTGGCAACCTATGACCAATGTGGCGTCATATTTGGATTAACATTTAAAACGGAGTCAGAATGAGTATTTCTTCTGTAAATAAAAGTTTAATTAAAGATGCCTGCTACATTAACGGTCACTGGTGCCAGGCCAGCAGTGGCAAGACGATTAGCGTTTATAACCCTGCGACGGGTGAAGAGCTGGGACAGGTACCCGACATGGGGCAGGCTGAAACCCTCTCCGCCATCGATGCCGCACAGTCTGCGTTGGTCAGCTGGCGTGAAGTGACCCCGAAAGAGCGGGCCCGAGTATTGCGTCGCTGGTTTGAACTGATCCTGGAGCACCAGGAAGACCTGGCTCACTTAATGACGCTGGAACAAGGCAAACCGTTGTTCGAGACCCGGGGCGAAGTCCTGTACGGCGCTTCTTATATTGAATGGTATGCCGAAGAGGGAAAACGGGCCTATGGCAAACTCTTTGCCGCTCCCGGTAATGATAAGCGTGCCCTCAGCATTCAGCAACCGATAGGTGTGGTGGCGGCCATTACGCCCTGGAACTTCCCCAATGCCATGATCACCCGCAAAGTCGCACCGGCGCTGGCCGCGGGCTGTACCGTGGTACTAAAACCTTCCGAAGAAACCCCTTATTCGGCGCTGGCATTAATGGAGCTGGCCGAACAGGCGGGCATTTCTGCCGGTGTCATCAACATGATCACTTCCAGCCAGGCGGCGGAAGTCGGCAAGGTGCTGACCGATGACAGCCGGGTACGCAAGCTGTCGTTCACCGGCTCTACCCGGGTTGGCAAGCTGCTCTACGGTCAGAGTGCCGACACCGTGAAGAAGCTCAGTCTGGAGCTGGGTGGCAACGCGCCCTTTATCGTGTTCGACGATGCCGACCTGGATGCTGCCGTGGCCGGCGCTGTGATTTCCAAGTTCCGTAACGCCGGTCAGACCTGCGTCTGTGCCAACCGGATTCTGGTGCAGGACGGTATTCACGATGCGTTTGTGGCACGTTTCAAAGAAGCGGTCGAAAAACTGGTGGTAGGCAATGGCCTGGATGCCAGCACCACCCTGGGCCCGGTGATTAATCGAGCCGCCATAGACAAGATTGCCGGCATGGTCGACCAGGCTCAGTCCGAGGGTGCCACCCTGGTGGCCGGTGGCCAGCGCCATGAGGCGGGCGAGCTGTTTTTTGCTCCCACCATTCTGACCGGTGTCACCCAGCAGATGGACATTGCCCGTCAGGAAATCTTTGGTCCTGTGGCCCCCGTCATTCGTTTCCAGGATGACGCCGAAGCCATCGCCATTGCCAATGATACCCCTTACGGTCTGGCGGCTTACTTCTTTACCGAAAGCCACAGCCGCATCTGGAAAGTGGCCGAAGCGCTGGAATACGGCATGATTGGCATCAACGAGGGGATTCTTTCCAACGAAATCGCCCCCTTCGGTGGCGTCAAGGAGTCTGGCCTGGGTCGGGAAGGTTCTTCCCAGGGGCTGGAAGACTACATGGAAACCAAGTACCTGTGTATGGGCGGCATCCGCTGAGCCATGCATAAGCCTGAGGGCCGTCGGTGTTACCGCCGGCCCTCAAGTTGTTGTGAACAGATAAAGAAGGTGGCTGAAAGGCTACCCAGGACAAAGTTGTAAGGAAGCGTCCAAATGCAAAATGAACAGAGCGAAAATAATCATAAAGTACTGACCAGGCTGGATGTGTTGTTTCTGGCCTTTGGGGCCATGATTGGCTGGGGCTGGGTGGTATTGTCCGGCAACTGGGTCATTGAAGCCGGTACCCTGGGGGCCATGATCGCCTTCGTGCTGGGTGGCGTGCTGGTGATCTTCGTCGGTCTGGCCTATGCCGAACTGGCGTCGGCCATGCCAAACAAAGGAGGCGCCCTGATTTATGTGTTGCGGGGCATCGGCTACAAGATGGCCTTCGTGGCCGCCTGGGCTCTGGCCCTGGGCTACATCTCGGTTGTTTCCTTTGAAGCTGTGGCCCTGCCCACTGTCATCGAGTATATCTTTCCCAATTATAAAGTCGGCTTCATGTACTCCATCAATGGCTACGATGTGTATGCCAGCTGGGTGCTGGTCGGCATGCTGGGGTCCGTTTTCATTACCGTCGTCAACCTGATGGGAGTCAAGTTTGCCGCCTTCCTGCAGATGGTGCTGACCATCATCATCGGTATTATCGGCCTGATGCTGATTTTCGGCGCGGCGGCCAACGGCAGCATGATCAATGCGGATCCCCTGCTGGTGGGAGGCGTGGCCGGAATACTGACCGTGGCCATCATGACGCCCTTCATGTTTGTGGGCTTCGATGTGATACCCCAGACCGCAGAAGAAATGAAAATTCCGCCCCGGGCCATAGGTCGCATTCTGATTGTATCGGTCGTGGCGGCGGTGATCTGGTATGTGGCCATTATTTTCGCGGTGGGCTTCGGGCTGGATCAAAGCACCCTGGTCAACTCGGTACTGCCGACCGCCGATGCCATGAGCAATGTATTCGGTCATGAGGCCTTTGGCATAGTGCTGATCCTCGGTGGCGTCGCCGGCATCATTACCAGCTGGAACTCCTTCATCATCGGCGGCAGCCGCATTCTGTGTGCCATGGCTGAACGCAAGATGATCCCGGGCTGGTTTGGCCGCCAGCATGCCCGTTACGGCACGCCGGTGAATGCCATCCTGTTTATCGGTGCGCTTTCCACGCTGGCGCCGCTGCTGGGCCGCCCCATGCTGGTCTGGCTGGTCGATGCAGGTGGTTTGGCCATAGTGCTGGCTTATTTCCTGGTCGCCGTGGCCTTTGTTCGGCTGCGTCGCTCCGAACCCGACATGGTTCGTCCCTTCCGCGCCGGCAAGTCGAGCGCCATCGGTTGGGCGGCGGTTGTCTTCAGCCTGCTGTTTGTAGCCTTGTATCTGCCGGGTATGCCCGCGGCTCTGCTCTGGCCTTATGAATGGTTGATTTTTGCCGGCTGGTCGGGACTGGGTATCCTGCTGATGGTTAATATGAGCAAGGAACGCAAGGCCGCTGGTCCCCATATTTTCGCGACCACGACAAGCGCGGGATAACGGGACAAGACGTTGGATAGTACTGTTAACACAAACAGAACCGGAGAAAGAATCATGAGCAAGAACCAACAACTGCAACAACGCAAAGATGCGGTCTTCGCCCGCGGTATGGGCAACATGGCCGCCGTTTATGTCGACCATGCCAAGAACAGCGAAATCTGGGATGTGGAAGGCCGTCGTTTCATCGACTTCGCCGCCGGTATCGCCGTGGTCAACACCGGCCACAGCCACCCACGCATTCAGGCCGCCGTGGCCGAGCAGCTGGGCCGTTTTAGCCACACCTGCGCCATGGTCACGCCCTACGAGAGCGTGGTGGAACTGGCCGAGAAACTGGTCGAGCTGGCGCCGGGCGACACGCCCAAGAAGGCCATCTTCGTCACCACAGGTGCCGAAGCGGTGGAAAACGCTGTCAAGATTGCCCGCGCCCACACCAAGCGCAGCGGCGTTATTGCCTTCAATGGCGGTTTTCACGGTCGTACCAACATGACCATGGGCCTGACCGGCAAGGTCGCGCCCTACAAGGCGGGCTTCGGTCCTTTCCCGAGCGAAATCTATCACCTGCCTTTCCCGAACGAGTATCACGGTGTCACCGCCGAGCAGTCACTGAAGGCGCTGGACGAGCTGTTCCATTGTGATATCGAGCCGGGTCGCGTGGCGGCACTGATCATAGAGCCGGTGCAGGGCGAGGGCGGTTTTTATCAGGCACCGCCGGCCTTCCTGCAGCAGCTGCGCGCCATCTGTGATCAGCATGGCATAGTACTGATCTGTGACGAAATTCAGACTGGCTTTGCCCGTACCGGCAAGCTGTTTGCCACCGAATACGCCGGCATAGAGCCGGATCTGATGACCATGGCCAAGGGCATTGCCGGTGGCTTCCCGCTGTCTGCAGTGGTTGGCAAGGCCGACATCATGGATGCCGCCAACCCGGGTGGTCTGGGTGGTACCTATGCTGCCTTCCCGCTGGCCTGTACCGCGGCTCTGGAAGTGCTGAATATCATCGAGGAAGAGCAGCTGTGCGACAAGGCACTGGCTATCGGTGAGCTGATGAACAAGCGTCTGAGCGAGCTGCAGGCCAAGTACCCTCACCATATCGGCCAGGTGCGTAACCTGGGTGCCATGGTGGCAATGGAGCTGATTCACAATGGGGATGTGGAACAGCCCAATGCCGAGCTGACCAAGGCGATTGTGGCCAAGGGTATCGAGAAGGGCGTGATCCTGTTGTCCTGTGGAGTGCGTGGCAACGTGATCCGCTTCTTGCCGCCCCTGACCTCGCCACTGGATGTGGTGAGTGAAGGCCTGGATCTGCTGGAGCAAGTGCTGGCGGAGCTGATTTAAGATTTTGAATACGTCGATGTCATCGATATTTGGCGGGCCCTGGGCCCGCTTTTTTTTTGCTGAATAAAGGGTAATACAGGCCGGGACTTAGGTTGAAGGCGCTCAAACTAAGCATTTAAACATCGTCATTTATCAAACAGTTCCGTTTATTTACACTGTAGTGACATTTCAATTACACCATCGTTATATCGAGATTCAGAGGGAGTGCCAACATGACAGCAACCAACCTGGCTGCACACTGGATGCCATTTACTGCCAATAAAGGATTTAAAGAAAAACCGCGTATGCTCAGTGCTGCCAAAGGCATGTACTGGACAACAGATGATCAGCGCCAGGTATTGGATATGACCGCCGGCCTGTGGTGTTGTAACGTTGGACATGCCCACCCTCATATTGCCGAAGCCATCGCGAAGCAGGCCAAAACCCTGGACTACGCCCCGAGCTTTGGTTTTGGTCATGAACTGTCCTTTGAATTATCCGAGCGTCTGGCCCAACTGGCACCTGGTAACCTGAACAAGGTGTTTTACACCAACTCGGGTTCCGAGTCGGTCGATACCGCCCTTAAAATGGCAATGGCTTATCATTACGCCAAAGGCAATACCGACAAGCAGATGTTTATCAGCCGGGAGAAAGCGTATCACGGCGTGAACTTTGGTGGCGTTTCGGTTGCTGGACTGCCCAATAACTACAAGGCATTTGGTCAGTGGCTGCCCAACGATCGCCTGAGTCACACTCAGGACTTAACGCTTAATGCCTTCTCCCGCGGTCTGCCGTTGCATGGCGGTGTTGAAAAGGCCAACGAGCTGGAAAAACTGATCCAGCGTCATGGTGCCGGCCGCATTGCTGCCGTTATTATCGAACCCATTACCGGTGCAGGTGGCGTGCTGCCGCCACCAGTGGGCTACTTGAAGCGCGTTCGTGAAATCTGTGATCAGCATGACATTCTGCTGATCTTCGACGAGGTGATCACCGGCTTTGGCCGTACCGGCGATGTATTTGCCAGCCAAACCTTTGATGTAACCCCAGATATCATGACCACGGCCAAGGGCCTGACCAATGGTGCCGCCCCCATGGGTGCTGTGCTGGCGGGCGATCATATTTACGAGGCCATCGTCGAGCAAGGCGGCCCGGGTGTCGAGTTCTTCCATGGTTATACCTATTCGGCGCACCCCTTGGCCTGTGCCGCTGCCATGGCGACACTCGATGTGTATGAGCAAGAAGGCCTGTATCAGCGCGCCGCAGCTGATGGTGAGATTTCCCAGTACTTTGAACAAGGCCTGCACAGCCTGAAAGGACTGCCGGGCGTGATCGATATTCGTAACTACTCTTTCATTGCCGCAGTGGAATTCGAGCCACTGGCCGGTCAGCCGGGTGCCACCGGTAGCCTGGTACAGACCAGCGCCTGGGAGCAGGGCATGATGCTGCGTTCACTGGGCGAAGCCATCGCCATGTCGCCGCCGCTGATCATGGAAAAAGAGCATGTTGATCAGACGATTGCTATTCTTGAGCGCAGCATTAAACAGCATTTCGCTTAAGTACATCGCACATCGCTAGTATTAACGAGGACTGCCCAGGCAGTCCTTTTTTGATCCTGGCTACCCGATAGCAAACGGATTAGGTCACAGCTCTATTGGGTTGCTTTACAAAGGACTCAAGGTACAGAGTCCATAGCTAATGCCGCATAACAGGTGTGGTTCTGTGTCACTCAGGGGGAAGGGAAAGTGCTTGGAAGGGGGAACATTGCGGGGAGGGCTCCCCGCAATGTGTTGGCAACTGGTGTTACGCGACCGCTGTGCCTTCTTCTACCTGCTGCTTGACCTTGTCGACAATATAGCCGCCGATGGGAATGGCGGAGGTGGCTGCCGGTGAGGGAGCGTTACAGACGTTGATGGTACGCTTGGTATTCACGAACAGGAAGTCGTCTACCAGGTTGCCGTCTTTCGAGACCGCCTGAGCACGAATACCGGCGGGATAAGGGGTGAGATCGCTTACCTGCAGGCTGGGGCAGTACTTGCGTACCAGCTCCAGGTAGCCGGCCTTGTGGAGGGAGTTTTTCATCTCGGTCAGGCCGGGTTTGAAGTTTTTCATCAAGACCTTGAGGATGCCCGGATAGGTGAACATCTCCAGGGTATCCTTCAGCGAGATATCGCTCTTGTTGTAGCCTTCGCGCTTGAAGGCCAGTACCGCATTGGGGCCCACGGTGACGGTGCCATCGATCATCCGGGTCAGGTGAACGCCGAGGAAGGGCATGTTCGGATCCGGGATCGGGTAGATCAGATGGTTTACTATCTGATTGTGCTCGGGTTTGAGCAGGTAATATTCGCCACGGAAGGGGCAGATCTTGAACTCGGGCTCAATGCCCAGCATGCGCACCACCCGATCCGCCATCAACCCGGAGCAGGAGACCAGGTACTTGCCCTGAAACTCGCCTTGAGTGGTTTCTACCACCACCTGGCTGCTTTCTTCTTTCAGGCCGGTGACTTCGGCGTTGTAGCGGATCTCACCGCCCAGGCGCTCGAATTCCTTGCCCATGGCTGCGGTCACTTGCTTGTAGTTGACGATGCCGCTGGAGGGCACGAAGATGCCGCCCACGCCCGTGATGTTGGGCTCGCGCTCTTTCAGTTGCTCGGCATTCAGCCAGTAACGCTCCAGGCCGTTGGCCTCGCTGCGATCCCAGAGTGCCTGCATGCGCTGCATTTCCAGCTCGTTGGTCGCCACCAGTAGCTTGCCGCACTCGTCGAAGGGAATGTCGTGCTCGCGACAGAACGCCTTGGTGGCGATATTGCCTTCGAGGCAGAACTTGGCCTTGAGGCTGCCCGGGGTGTAGTAGACTCCGGCATGGATAACACCGCTGTTGTGGCCAGTCTGGTGATGGGCCGGGCCGGACTCTTTTTCCAGCAGCAGCATCTTGTGATCGGGGTAGGTTTTTTTAAGCTGCCAGGCGGTGGACATGCCGACGATGCCGCCACCAATAATAATAAAATCAAACACTGTTGGTTCACCTGTGTGAGAGAGGGGCAAAAGCCGGAGACTTGCCCCGGCGTGATATTGGTTTTTTTATTGTGCAAGATGCCGCTGCAGACGGCACCTTGTCAAAGTCGTTAGCCCTGGTTGGGTTCTCTCACGGTTTTAGCGTGAGTAAAATAGCCACGCTGACGCATCAGCTCGCGACGCAGGCCTGCATGGGCGGTGAACTTGTCGCGGCCATGCAACCAGAAATGGTTGTTGATCAGCAGGAAAGAGCCGATGGGCATGGGGACGGACAGCTTTTTGGCACTGGTTTCCAGGGCTTCGGACAGATCCGCCAGCCACACACCTTCATCATAGTCCTTGGGCTGCACGAACTGATCGATATAGGCCATGATGGGCTGACCGTTCACATCGGTATCAAACACCGCATGGTAAACATCTTTCTGGGTATTTTTGCTCGGTGGCGCAGCCCAGCGCATGATGCGGCGCGCCATGGGGTTGGCATAAAACTGCTCCAGGTGCTCCCAGTCATCCAGGTGCAGCAGCAGAGAATTACCGCCTTCCATGTTCTGCTCGTCGATTTTCAGCATCAGTACATAGTCGGTGTCCTGCTCGACGAAGGTACCATCGTTGTGCAGTTCCATTACCCGGTGCGCCTGGCGCAGGTAGCTATCCGAGTTATCTTCATTCTTAACCACAAAGCGGGCGTAGTACTGGCCACTCATGGCATCGAAATTGGAACGACCCATCAGGTGAGCGACTGCCGTCGTGAACTTGACCATGTCTTCTGCCTGCTCGACCTGGTTCAACCCTTCCGGGGTGATCAGCAGGCCGCCGGTGTTGCGGTCAACCAGGGTGTTGATCAGCAGGGACTGCAGCGCCTGACCGCAGAGATCGTTAAGCAGCTTGGCCACCCGAAAACGCAGGAACGACTTGTATTCCAGCGCCTGGATCGGCCACTCGGCAGTGGCTGCCAGAAAAGCCTGTACGGTTTGCTCGTCGAAGCGCAGTTCGAGCAGGCGGGGAGAGTAGGCAGAAGGTGCCAGACTGAATCCCTGATGCTTGTGATTAACGAAATCGGCTGTGGCAACGTTAGACATGATAGCTTCCTTGTTCTTTCAAAGAATGTGGGTCGAGAAGTAAAGTAAACTGTCGTTGTAACTACATAATGTCGACACTTTTGTGTTTTGTCAATTTAATGAGGTTGTTTTATGATCTCGGTTACAATTTCGTTATAATCGAACAACAGAACGATTCAGGAGCAGAGCATGACCCAGCTCAGTAGCCCACGGGAAAATCTTGCCCGTGCGGCGTATCAGCAGTTGAAACTAGATATTATTCAGAGTCATTTCGGGCCCAGCGAAAAGCTGTTGATGAGCACCTTGAAAGCGCGCTATGGCCTGGGTGTGAGTCCGTTAAGAGAAGCCTTGTCTCAGCTGGTGTCCGAGCGACTGGTAACGGCAGAAAGTCAGCGCGGCTTTCGCGTCAGCAGCATGTCGATTGCCGAGTTAAAGGATATTTACGACGCACGTGCCCAGCTGGAAGGTTTGATTGTCGAGCTGGCCATGGCGCGAGGAGATGATCTGTGGGAGGCCGGTGTGGTGGCGGCGCATCATGCGTTGAGCAAGGTCAATCACCTCGAGACGGTAGAAGACCAGCTTACGCAGTGGGATGAGCGCCATCAGGCATTTCATCAGGCGGTGGCCGACGGCTGTCAGTCGCCACAACTGCTGGTGGTGCGTCAGACCCTGATGGATCAGGCGGCCCGTTATCGTTACCTCTGGCTTAAGCAAACCGTCTTCAGCCAGCAGGCATTAAAAGACAAACAACAAGAACACCTTATTCTGTTTAATGCCGTGCTGGCACGAGATCCGCAGGCCGGCACCATGATGCGGGAACATCTAATGGGCCCGGTGAGCATTATCAGCCAGGTACTGGGTGAGCAGGGAGTGCGTTAGCCTTTTTGGCATCATACCACCCACTCGCGGAGTTGCTAACGAGCTAATGCAAGAAAGGCGACGCTAAGGCAGGCGCGAGTTTTTGAATTGCTGCGCTTCTATTCGACCAAGGTCAACAGCCACTAAAATACAGACATAAAAAAACCCGCCGCAGCGGGTTTTTTAGACTTTGAATTACCCGAGGGTAATTAGATAGCCTGAATCTGTGAAGCTTGAGGACCCTTTGCGCCTTGAGTGGCGGTGTAGGATACTGCCTGGCCTTCTGCCAGAGTTTTAAAGCCGCTGCTTACTATTTCTGAGAAGTGAGCAAACAAATCTTTGCCGCCATCTTCAGGAGTAATAAAACCAAAACCTTTTGCTTCGTTAAACCATTTTACGGTGCCGTTAGCCATTTTTTCTTACCTTTATTCTAAGGGTGAGCTGATGCTCGAAATGCAATAAATATCAAATAAGGGAAGTTTGGTGACTGTGGAACCGTGAGGAACTAACAATATACAAAGGCCGCGCTAACTTGAAACATCTTGCTTGTGAGGTGCACACTACGGGAGAAGCAGGAGGGCGTCAAACAGTATCGTCAATATATTTTGTTTGCTGTGTAATCTGCCTCTCAAGTATATCGGGCGGGATGCCTTAAAAATCATCCCGCATGTCCAACAAACCCTAATCCTCGGGTAACCCCAATGGCTGGCCATAACTGAACTCCACGTAATTGCCGTTAGGATCCTTTACTCCGCAGTAATATCCTACCGGCCAGGGCTCGTCCCGTGGGGGCCAGATCAGGCAACCGGCGGCCTCGGCGCGAGTGGCAAGCTCGTCTACCGCGGCCCGGGTGGGCAGGGCGAAGCCGAAGTGGCGGTAGTCCTGTTCGGACAGCTGCAGGTCTTCGCCACCGTCCATCAGCACGAAGATAAACTCTCGTTCGCGGCCGGGTTCGGCCAGCCAGACTATGGTCTGGGTGGGCTTGGCTCGGCGGTGGGTTTCTATCATGCCGCAAAAATCCTGGTAGAAACGGATGCAGGCCTCGATATCCCGAACATGCAGGGCGATATGAGTGAGACGCGGAGAGTGCCGCTCAGGCATGGTATCAAGCTCCTTGAAGTTGGGTGTGCTTCAAGTATGGCCGCAGCCGGGCCAGGTTGCCAAAGGGGCGCCCGCCGGGTGCGCCGAGCGGCGGCGACTGTTACAGTAGCGGCACACCCACAACCGATAATGACAATAAAGCAGCATGAGCAATATCACCGGCACTTTGATTAAAATGCCCGCCACCCTGGCGGCCCCCGTTTCCTACCAGCTGGCACTGGGCGAGCATCGCGTCGATCTCAATCCCTTGCTGGGGCAAACCCTGACCCTGACTCACACCGGCAACATCTACTGTACTGCCTGTGGCCGTAAAACCAGCAAGAGTTATTCCCAGGGGCACTGTTTCCCCTGCATGAAGAAGCTGGCCCGTTGCGACATGTGCGTGATGAAGCCGGAAACCTGCCATTACTTCGAAGGCACCTGCCGCGAGCCCGAATGGGGAGACAGCCACTGCATGGTGGAGCATATCGTCTACCTGGCGAATACGTCGGGCCTCAAGGTGGGCATTACTCGCCACACCCAGGTGCCCACCCGCTGGATTGATCAGGGAGCGACCCAGGCGCTGCCGATACTGCGCGTGGCTACCCGCCAGATCTCCGGACTGGTGGAAGTGGCACTGGCAGAGATGGTCGCGGACAAGACCAACTGGCGCGCCATGCTCAAAGGCGGTGAAGCCGATAGAGACTTGAAAGCCGAAGCGGCCCGGTTACTGCCTGAGATACAGGAAAAAATCGGCGATTTGCTGCTTAAATACGGCGAAAATGCGGTGACTGTGCTGGACGAAGCCGTGGTCGAGCTGAATTATCCGGTGCTGGAATACCCGAGCAAAATCGCCAGCCACAACTTCGACAAGAATCCGGTGGTATCGGGTACCCTGCTTGGTATCAAGGGCCAGTATCTGATGCTCGACACCGGGGTGATCAACCTGCGCAAGTTTACCGGCTACGAAGTGACTCTGGGCTGAAGCCTGGCCAGAACGCCGGTAGCACCTCTGGACAAAGGGGCATACCCTGGATGAATAAGGGCTGACCGCTCCAAGCCGTCAGCCCTTGCTATTGTGTGACGCCCATCCGCGTCGTTTGGCCGACACCAAGGTGGGAAGTGTCGAGCATGCTGTTAAGTTGATCGATGCTGACGGGGCGGCTAAACAAGTAGCCCTGGAACAACCGACACCCATTTTCCTGCAGCCATTCCATCTGCTCGTAAGTTTCAACCCCCTCAGCGACTACACCCAGCTCCAGACTGTTTGCCAAGGCAATGATGGTACGGGCAATAGCCGCATCGCCAGGATCTTCAAAAATGTCGTCAACAAACGACTTGTCGATTTTCAACTGGTCTAACGGAAGTCGTTTCAGGTAACTGAGAGAGGAATAGCCGGTACCAAAATCGTCGAGCGCGAACCTGATTCCCAATGGGCGCAAGGCCTTCATTTTGGCGGCCGTACTCTCCATATTATCCTGCAATACGCTCTCTGTTAGCTCAAGCTTGAGCAGCTCTGCACGAGCGCCGGTTTGGGCAAGCACGCTTTTTATCGTGTCCACGAAGCCGGCTTGATTCAACTGTCGGCCGCTGATGTTAACGGACAGGGTCCAGTCTTGCTGGCGCGGGTCTTCATGCCATGCAGCCAGTTGCGAGCAAGCCGTTTTCAGCACCCAATCGCCGATTGGGAGAATCAAAGCCGTTTTTTCGGCCAGGGGAATAAACTTGTCCGGCGGAACCATACCCAGTTCGGGATGAAACCAGCGGAGTAAAGCCTCTACACCCTCGATCTGCTGCCGAGCATTAACGATGGGCTGATAAAACAAGGCCAGCTCATTATTGTCGATGGCCTGCCGTAAATCCCGGACCAGCAGCGCTTGCTCAATGGCTTTTGCTTGTAATAGGGGGTCGAAAAAGCACAATTGGTTCCGGCCAGTCTCTTTTGCACTGTACAGGGCCATGTCCGCCTGCTTAATCAATTCGTCAGGATCGTCAGCTGCGCTACTAAAAAGTACGGCCCCCATACTCGAGGTGGTTGTCAGATACTGACTGCCAACTTGATAGGGCTCTGCCAGTGTCACACGAAGCGCTTCGCCAATGCGCCCGGTGTTCGCCATGGCGCCATCAAGGTCGGCACCGACGTTATCCAGTATGATGACAAACTCATCACCGCCAAATCGTGAAACCGTATCCACTTGGCGAACACTGTTAGCCAGGCGCAAGGCAACCTGCTTAAGCAACTCGTCGCCCACATCATGGCCAAGCGTGTCATTGACTTCTTTAAAGTTGTCCAGATCCATCAACAGCACGGCACCGTAACCCGGAGATCGCCCTTTGCTGGCGATGGCGCGGGTAAGCCGATCCTTCTTCAGGAGCCTGTTTGGCAGCCCGGTTAACTCATCGTGCAAGGCCATGTGTTGTGTTTTAGCCTCAGCTTCCTTTCTGGCGGTTATATCCGCCCGAATGGCGATGTATTGTGCTGGCTGACCATTCTTGCTCTGCAAGGGCACTATGGTCGATTGCACCCAATACAAGGAACCATCTTTTGCACGGTTACAGACATCGCCGGTCCACACTTCTCCCCGGGTGATGGTGCGCCATAAATCCTGAAAAAACTCGCGAGGATGATGACCCGAGTTGATTAAAGAATGGGTCTGCCCGACCAGTTCCTCGCTGGAATATTGGGAGATAGTGCAGAACTTGTCGTTAACCTGGGTAATCACACCCCGAGCATCGGTCATGGCAACAATGGCGTGTGCATCGAGCGCCATTTTCAATTCATTTTTTTCCTGCTCGGATGCCAGTAAGCGTTTCAGGAGCTCGTTGTGCTTGGTGATAATGTGACGGTTTTGCCTTCGAGCATTCCACATTACAGCTGCAACGATGACGAATAACAGCCCAATAATAAAGAAAGCAGAGATAACAACCTCCAGGCCTACTATTGAACAAGGTGGAAGGAAGACGTCGGAATAGTGGCGTCAGCGGAGAGACTAATAATATAAAAGTATCGCATCAAACGAGTATTGAAAAGCAGCAATGAGAATAGCAAGTGCCCTATAAGGAGTAAACAAGCATTATCCATGAGCACCATCAAGGCTGGAGCCACCGTTTTCAATAGGGCGATAATGTTATTGCTACGACGCTGAGCCTTAAAGGCTTCCGCTGCTCGCCGTTACGGGCATGATGGTGTCTTTAACTTGTTAATAACGTCAGCGGGCGCTTTCCTGTCAAGCCAGGCCAGGCCAGCACTGGACTTGTCGACTTTGATTTTATTATGGATAGCCAGAAGGAGCAGGAAAAACGAATCTCTTCTGTTCGGCAGGCCGAGTCAAGAATGGCTTTGTGGAAGGAAATAAAAAAGCGTTATTAACGACTTCTTCTTGGTAAACATATAAATCATATGCACATATAAGTGAGGTTACATTCAGGTGGATGAATGAGGCGGAACATGATTCTGTTAATGGCTCCGAGATACATGTTATTTAATCGATAGGGAGAGTCACAAGTGAAAAATAAAGCCGAATATGAACGAGGATTGCAGCGTGTCGAGTGCCAAAAAATGTAAAAAACGAACCCATACCGAAATAGCCGGCACCAAATAGCAGGAGTTATACCAATCTCATTAAATAAATGCTCTATTTCACTTCTGAGTAAACGTCGGATAAAGGGGCCACTCCACCGACCCGCTTCAGATGAATGACACTCACCGTTTCAGCCAGCTGCGAGCATTCACTGGGTACTCGGTCAGGCTGAAAGGATTCGTCACGGCGCGACAAGCTCGCCCCAATGTACGCTCAGCATATAAGGTTCCTGTCATGTGCTGAGCGGCAGAGCAGAGCCCCTTGTCCACCTGATACTGCTATCAAAATAGGGAACCTTGAAGATTCACACCTTTGCTTCGTCTCTGTACCGACTGCTGAGTTCCTGCTGATGACAGTAGTCCTTTGCCCATAGTTGATACTCGGACAAGGGAAGGGGCCTGGAGTAATAAAATCCCTGTGCTAACTCAGCTCCCATATCGGTCACCATTTTCCGTTGTGCCTCGGTCTCTATGCCCTCAACGGTCACCTCAAGCTTTAACGCTCTGGCCATGGAGATCATGGATGCCATAATGGTGCGGGCATTAGCGCTGGTTTCCAGGTCGATGACAAACGCCCGATCGATTTTCAATCCCGACAGTGGTAGCTGTGCCAGATACTGAAATGAAGAATACCCGGTGCCGAAGTCGTCCAGACTCACCTTGAAGCCTTGCTCGCGAAGGCTGTCAACGGCTGCCTTTGCCTGTTCCGGGTTCTGGATCAGAGCGCCTTCCGTAATTTCGATTTCTAGTGATTCCGGGGTGACGCCATAAGAAGACACCATTTTCCCCAGCTCACTAATCAAAGACTGATCCATCAAATTTCTGACGGCGAAATTCAGGCTGACCGACGCTAGCTGCTGTGACTTGATGTCCTCGCAGGCTCGTGCGATCACGAATCGGGTCACCGGGTCTATCAGCGTCGTACTTTCAACTTTGGGTATAAAGAGGCCTGGCATAATCATTTTGTTTTCAGGGTTAAACCAGCGAAGCAAGGCTTCTGCACCCAGATGCTGGCCCGTCTGCAAACATATCTTTGGCTGGTAAAATAGCTGAAATTCCTGATTGACCAGTCCATCGCGCACTTTCCCGATGAGTTGTACGCGCTCTGCGATGTGTTGGTCGAACGCCGGGTCATAAGGCAGGTAAGGAACATGATGCTCGATGGCTGCGGATAAGCCGGTTCTTGCATGATTTATCACTGTGTTCGTATTGTCGTCGTTTTCTCCAATAAGATAGCTACCAGCAACAAACTGAACACGCAGTGAAATGCCGTTCACTGTCGATTGGTTATCGCCAACTTGTTGAACAACCTTGAAAACTGAGCCCACTTTATCCTGGGTGCAGTCTGGCAAGATGATGGCCAGTTCCGATCTGCTGTATCGGTAGATCTGATGAGGTACTTGGAGCTTATTATTGATTCGCAAGGCGATGTCTTTAACCACTTGTTCGGCCGTATCGACTCCCATTGACTGCAGAACTTCCCACAAGTCCTCCATCCGGAGCAGAAGGAGCGCGGATGGGGAGGCGTTGTCCCGACTGCTACTTTGCAGTAATTTTTCAAGATCCTGAGTGAGCGCGGCTTGAGTCAGAAGGCCGGTTTTTTGATCGATATTAAGTGCTTGAAGGTAGCGTTGGTTAGCCTGTCGAAGGCGCCGGAAAAGCCAGGCTGCAAAGGCACCAATCATAAGAAAAAAGGCGATTCGGGTTAACCAGGTTCTGGTTATTTGGTCAGTGCCGGCGGAGACATCTACCGGCATCCAGGGGCCGATCAGAAGCGCGGCCGTTATCGAGCAGAGGATGGCTCCCGGCAAGCCAAACCATGAAGCTGATAACAGCACGGGTAGCAGGAGTACATACGGGAAGGCGAAGCTGGTACCTCCGCTAAAATAAACGAGCCAGGTACCCGCCGCCAAAAGAAATACCAGGATCAAGGCCTTATAAAGCGGCCTTGCAACTTTCGATAACTTTTGCGGGAGCCATTTGTACGCGAAGGCAGGAAGGAATCTACTACGGTTATGTTTATCACGATCCATGTGACTGCTCCGGAAATATTCAGCGCTCAAAATTAGATGCCTTTGACGTAGCTACCTTAGCCGTTGCAGGAACGGTTGGACTGTGCGCGCCATTGAAAAAAGTACGAGGTCAGAGTGGGTGGCGCGAGGGAGTCAGTTTAGTGACGGCCTCCGTGCCGAGCAGTACAAAGGAGTGAATCAATGACTGCAAGGGCGATTATATATAGACTTTAAATGAGATCCAGTTAAACCCCATATTATAACGAGGCTTCATTGCTACCTCCTCCCCACCTATTCCCCGGTAATTTTGGCGACGAACTTTTTATGGCCAGCATATCGGCTCCTGCGCAACGTCCGTTATGAACCTGTATCACCCCCTTTGAGTGCCGATGGTGCTAGAATCCGGAGTTATCTATCCGCCACCTTCAGTGGTCACAACAAGAGCACGATAATCACCATGACATCCAATATCTCTACTCTGGCTGGCCTTATCTGGTCAGTGGCCGATCTGCTGCGCGGTGACTTCAAACAATCCCAGTATGGCCGTATTATTCTGCCCTTTACCGTGCTGCGCCGTCTGGAGTGCGTGCTGGCGCCGACCAAGGAGCAGGTGCTGGCCATGGTTGAAACCACCAAGGCCATGCCGGAAGCCGCCAAAGACAAGCTGCTGCTCAACACCTCGGGCCAGAGCTTCTACAACACGTCCCAACTCAGCCTGGACCGGTTGGGTGAAAACCATGTGGGCGACAACCTGGATGCCTATGTGCGGGCCTTTTCCCGGGATGCCTTCGAGATTTTCGAGCACTTCAACTTCGATGCCACCATCAACCAGCTGGAAGACGCCGACCTGTTGTACAAGGTGTCGCAAAAGTTTGCCAACGTGGATCTCTCCCCCCAGGCGGTCGACAACTATCACATGGGCCTGGTGTTTGAAGAGCTGATCCGCCGCTTTGCCGAAAGCTCCAACGAAACCGCCGGGGAGCACTTTACCCCCCGCGACATAGTGCGGCTGACCACCTCGCTGGTATTCACCGAAGACGATCAGGCGC